>NZ_KI911560.1:2416020-2718023 GCF_000515275.1 Methylophilus sp. 5 | reverse complement strand
GTGATCAGTTCTTTGATCTCTTTGGCTGCACTGGCTGAACGTTGTGCCAGGTTGCGCACTTCACCTGCCACTACCGCAAAGCCTCTGCCCTGCTCACCTGCTCGTGCTGCTTCTACGGCGGCGTTTAAGGCCAGAATATTAGTCTGGAACGCAATGCCGTCAATCACGGAGATGATGTCTTCGATCTTTTTGGCACTTTCGTTGATCGCACTCATGGTGGCAACGACTTCGTTCACAACTTCACCGCCTTTAACCGCGACGCCTGACGCTGTCAGCGCCAATTGGTTGGCCTGTTTGGCGTTCTCGGCGTTTTGTTTCACGGTAGAGGCTAGCTCTTCCATGCTGGCCGCGGTTTGCTCCAGGCTAGAAGCCTGTTGCTCGGTACGGGCTGACAGGTCAGAGTTACCACTGGAGATCTCATTCGCTGCGGTCGTGATGGTTTCTACTGCTTCAGAAACTGCAATAATCGGTTCTACAATCATGTCCAGCGTGTTGTTCACACCTTCGATAATCTTGCGGAAATCACCATTGTGCTTATCCACGTCAGCACGCACGGTAATGCGGCCTTCTTTAGACGCTTCTGCCAGCATGCTGGTGTCTGCTACCAAGGCGTTGACGGCTTCAATGCTGGTGTTCAGGTTGGTAATGATCTGGCTGTAGTCGCCTGGATAATGTTCTGAAATCGTGGCTGGAATATGGCCTCTGGCAATGTTATCCAGATACTCAGAAGTCACGGTCAGTGGTTTGACCACGGCATCCAGCGTGCCATTGAGACCTTCGATTACTTTACGGAAGTCACCGTTGTGCTTACTAATATCTGCACGGGTAGATAACTGTCCATCTTGTGCGGCAAGGGCGAGTTTATTGGCATCGGCCACCAGAGCATTCACCGCCGCAATACACGTATTGAGGTTGTTAATGATCAGGCTGTAATCCCCTTGGTATTGCTCTTGAATACTGGCAGGAATAATGCCTTTGGCAATGTTGTCCAGGTAACTTGACGTCACGTTCAACGGTTTTACCACCGCATCCAGTGTGCTGTTCATGCCTTCAACAATCGCACGGAAATCACCCTGGTGCTTGCTCGCGTCAGCACGCGTGCTTAAGCGGCCGTTAATGGCGGCGCTGGATAATAGATTGGCATCCGCCACCAGTGCCTGTATCACATCAATACACTGATTTAAGTTGTATTTAATGGTATTAAAGTCGCCTTGGTAGGCTGCCGTAATTTTGGCCGGAATTCTGCCATGCGCAATATCATCCACGTATTGTGCGGCTACATTTAACGGCAGTACTACGCCATCCAAAGTGTGGTTAATGCTATCCACCAGCACTCTGAATTCGCCCTCAAACTTGGCGCTGTTGCCTCTTGCCTGCAGGTTGCCATCTGCGGCCGAGTTGGCCAGTGTTTTGGTCTCGTGTACCAGTTGATAAATGGTCTGGTTGAGCAATGCAGCAGAAATAATGACCTGATCAAGCTCATCATACGGGTCTATGCTGGTTTCTGACACCCGAATATTGCCTTGCACCAGGTCAGTCATCATTTGGCGCGCAATATTAGACTTGCCAACAATGTCACGCGAAACCAGGTAAACCACCCACAAGATAAAAGCCAAGCCGAGTATGGTGATGGCCAAAGTGACATACAGCTGGTTTTTTTGTTGCGACACCCGGTCAGTCAACAGGCTTTTAAGCTTTTGAATCAGCCCGTCATAACTTTGGTAAGACGCCTTGACCAGCGTGCTGGACTCATCAAAATATTGTTGTGGATCGTAATCGAGCGCCGGATTCTGGATAATGGCACGATCAAGCAGCTGTTTTACTTGCTCTGTGGCATGCAACAAAGGTTGTATGTTTTCATCCACATATTGATTAGGGTAACGCGACAAGACATTCACGTTATGTTTAATCCGCTCACGCGTATGCGTAATGGTGGTCATCACGCCTTCGAGTTTGGCGCGCTCGAGATCCGACATGGTCTTTTTTGCCAGAATACCGACACCGTAGCCGCGGATTTCAGCAATCGACTCGGTTAATGCCGGTGTTTTAAGCACCGCGGTATCCATCAGGTAATAAGACTCTTCGGCAGGGTCCAGCGTCAGCCCGCTGATATCGGCCTTAATGACGATAGACTCGATCAGAAAGCCAATGATGGTGGTATGCGCAGCAAAGCTTGCTTCTTTAGTCATGGTCAGCGACTCAAGTTTTAACGCATCATAGGCCGCCAGGTTCTTTTGCCATTTTTCTGAAAAAGTGAGCCACACCGGGTCAGTGTGACTCACCAGTTGCGTGGCGTCATGCGAGACTTGTATGCGTTGGATATCATCGGCCAACGCTGCTTCAACCTCTAAAATTTTGCTTTTTTGGGCGGTGTTTCCAGACAGATAACTATTTAACAGCCCTCTATGCTTTTGCATATCGTCCATCATGACGATCAATGGAGAGATTAATGCAATGCCGTCAATTTCGGCCGTGGTGGTTTTAATGTCTGCCTGCGTTTTGAGCACATTCACCGTGGATAAATACGCCAATGGCACCAGTGCGACACACGCCATTAAAACCAGTTTTTTTGTTATAGATAATTTATTAAGCATCACTGACAACCTCATTGATTACACATTTAATCGAATATCCATCGCTCGATTAAGCGCAGAGGGAACAAAAAATACACCGTCACACCAGGTTGAGTCTCACACCAGCCCAGTGGCTGGCCAGTTGTGTACACGCCGCTGCATACACCTTAACCATCAGATCATGTTGTATTTTTCCTGCCTGCTGGCAAGGCTACGGTTGAGCCCATATTTACTCAACCATAGCGTATCTCCATGGTTATTGCGTCGTTGCGATAACCATACTTAACAGATGGTTTTACATCTTAGATTGTGGACTGCTGTTTCAAATCAGCAAAAAGGAATGTATTAATATGTTATTAAATATTAATTTAAAAATGCAAAACGGGGAGCCTGTCAGAGCTCCCCGTCACCACTTGCTGTGTGTTAATACTGTTGCTTAATACACTGTTCTAAAACTCTTCCCAGTCACTGTCATCAGTGCCGGTTTTCTTTAAGTGGCTTTGCATGCCAGGCCTCGCCGCGACCGACGCACTACCGCCTCCGCCACCGGCAAGTACTCTCGATAAGTGATTAATCGCCGTATGCGTGTCTTTAGATTTTCTGGCAAAGTCACCGCCTAATAAAAACTTGGCCTTGTCGATATTTCTGGATGCCACACATTCGACAATATCCCCTACACTCTGGTGGAAGTGCGCATGCGCGTCTTTCAGCTCTTTATACTCCTTGCGATGGCTATGCTGCTTGCCTTCGCCGTATATCCACTTGCCCAGATCGCACTTATGGTCACTGGCCGCATCGGCATGATTGATCGGTTCTTTATGCCGCCCATTCATATAGTCAATCAGGCGCGTCTTCCATTGGTCATGCGCCTTGCTGGCGTCATCCAAAGAGAACTTTTTTGCGACGGTTCCCCCTTGCGCGCCGGGGAAACGAGTCACGGTTTTTGCGGATGAGTAGCCATGCTGCGTAGCCCCTCTTGATGGGTTGCTCATGCCACGGCCGTCCAGTTTAAACTGGCTAATCGCGGCGGTGAGCTGGTTAGCCTGATCAACCAGAGACTCGGCTGCGGCCGCGGCTTCTTCAACCAAGGCCGCGTTCTGTTGCGTGGTTTCATCCATGCTGGTCACTGCCTGGTTCACCTGATCAATACCAGTCGTTTGCTCGGTAGAGGCAGCTGAAATCTCACTGATGATGTCGGCTACACGTTGTACTGAAGAAACCACTTCTTCCATGGTGTTACCGGCGTTTTCGACCAGTTTGGTGCCTTCTGTGGTTTTGTTCACAGAGTCGGTGATCAGTTCTTTGATCTCTTTGGCTGCACTGGCTGAACGTTGTGCCAGGTTGCGCACTTCACCTGCCACTACCGCAAAGCCTCTGCCCTGCTCACCTGCTCGTGCTGCTTCTACGGCAGCGTTTAAGGCCAGAATATTAGTCTGGAACGCAATGCCGTCAATCACGGAGATGATGTCTTCGATCTTTTTGGCACTTTCGTTGATCGCACTCATGGTGGCAACGACTTCGTTCACAACTTCACCGCCTTTAACCGCGACGCCTGACGCTGTCAGCGCCAATTGGTTGGCCTGTTTGGCGTTCTCGGCGTTTTGTTTCACGGTAGAGGCTAGCTCTTCCATGCTGGCCGCGGTTTGCTCCAGGCTAGAAGCCTGTTGCTCGGTACGGGCTGACAGGTCAGAGTTACCACTGGAGATCTCATTCGCTGCGGTCGTGATGGTTTCTACTGCTTCAGAAACCGCCATAATTGGCTCTACAATCAGATCCAGGGTACTGTTGATGCCCTGAATAATATCGCTGAAACCACCCGGATGACGGCTGGCATCGGCACGCATGGTAATGCGGCCGTCTTTAGCGGCATCTGCCAACATCAAGGTGTCGTCATTCAAGGCCTGCATGTTGCTACGAATCTGCTCAATGGCCACATTAATAAAGGCCTTCTTGCGTGGAAACTGCTCTAATGGCGTCTCAAAATTACCTTCACCCAGGCCACTCACACAAGCAATGGCTTTTTTGTTGGTGTTGATATGTTCTTCAACCATTTCATTCACGCCTTCTGCCATGACACGATAGGCGCCATCAAATTTAGCGGCTTGAATGCGTACGTCAATCTCACCGATGTCGTGCTCGGCGCTCATATGGCTCATTTCTGAAATCAATGTATTAATCGCATCAATACACTGGTTCAGGTTGTTTTTAATGGTATTAAAGTCACCATGATATTCAGTGCTGATTTTGGCTGGAATCTCGCCTTTTGAAATATCAGCAATATAACGGGCGGTCATGTTCAATGGCGTAATCAATGCGTCCAGCGTGCTATTCATGCCTTGCACAATGGTGCGGAAATCACCGTTATATTTGCTGGCGTCAGCACGGGCAGACAAATTACCTTGTATCGCGCCATGCGCCAGTGCATCAACATCACTCACCAACGCCTTAATATTGCTACGCACTTGCTCAATCGCCTCATTCACAAACGCTTTTTTGCCTGGGAACTGTTGCAGAGGCACATCCAGATTACCTTCGCCAAACGCTTTTACCACGTCAATCGCGCTACGGTTCATGGCAATGTGGCCAGCCACCATCTTGTTAATGCCAGCCGCCATTTCAGAGTAACCACCTTTAAAGCGGTTTTGATCAACGTTGCAGTCAATGTCACCTTCGTCATGTTGCTGGCTCACGTAGTTGAGTGATTGCACCAGACCATCCAGCGTCCGTTGCAGCCCCACAATTGAATACGCGACGCTAGACTTGTCATCCGCAGACAGGGCAATTTTCTGGTTCAAATTGCCTTCTACCAGGTTGCGTGCAATCTGGCTTAACTCATCTGGCTCTACGCCGAGCTCGGCGCGTAAACGCTTGGTAATCAGCACACCAAACACCACAATCGCCGCCAGGCACAGCAAAGCAATCGCAATAGATTGCCACACCGCGCTCTGCTTGATACTCGCGGCATGTTCTGCCAATGCCAGGCTGGTTGTCTGGTTGTAAAGCATATGCTCATCCAGTTTATCCGCCACTTCAACCGCCAGTTTATCGGCCTCTTTCAATGCCTGCGGTGCTTCAAGAGCGCTAATGTCAGACAAACGCAGCACGGCCGTCATTTGCACAAAGTAGCGATTCAGCATTTCTTTTTCGGCTGTTAGCAGGGCTTGATCCTTGTCTCCAGACACCAAATCCTGATAATGCGTTAAGGACTCCTCGACGACTTTTTTACGATCCTGAATTTGTGCGGCCAGTTTTTCTTTTTCTTCAACCGTGGTCACGCTGACGTGGCGCAACACATTCAGGCGCAGTCTTTGATAGTAATTTTGCGCTTTGGACAGCTCGAGAATACTGGGAATAGTATTGACATTGGCCTGGTTGGTCGTGTCATACACTTTAACAATCTGGTTTAAAGTGACCCCAATAAGAACCACCATCGCTAACGCGCAAGTGGCAATCAAAAGATACATGCGTTTTGCAATTGTCATCATGGATTCCTAAAATAAATATGGATTAAATAATTACATTTTCACCCCCTGATTATGGCAAATTTCGTTCGCGCGATATGTGATAATCAGACAGGTGTTTACGGGCCTATTCATCTTAAAGTCGTCACCATTAACTAGCGGGCGCATAACAAAAAAAGCTGGCGCAATGGCCAGCTTTTTAGCTTGATACACTATTTATTTAAAACTTACAGCGGGTAACCAATGATGGCTGATGCCCACAACAAGAAACCTTCAACCAGGGCATTGACCACTTTAAGAAAGACTGTTGTCATGGGCTTTTCCTCTCACAGAAACAAGCAGACAGATTGATTAAATCATTACGTTAAAACTCTTCCCACTCTTGATCATCAGTGCCTGTTCTTACCGATTTGGTCGGCTGATAACTCTGAGCATGGCTAGGTGCAGCTGGTTTAGGCTTGTTTGCCGGTGCTGACACCACTGGACGGCTAGCAACGGCCGCACGCGGCGCAGCAGCACGTGTGGCTTGTGGTGCGCCACGCACTTTAAACCTATTCACCGTATCCATCAGGTTAGACGCCTGCTCAACCAGTGACTCAGCGGCAGCCGCAGCTTCTTCTACCAGAGCGGCGTTTTGCTGGGTGACTTCATCCATATGGTTCACAGCATCGTTGACCTGATTAATGCCAGAGCTTTGCTCAGCAGACGCCGCAGTGATTTCGCTCATGATATCGGTCACGCGCTGTACCGAGGTCACCACTTCGTGCATGGTTTCACCGGCGCTTTCAACCAGTTTAGTGCCATCCGCTGTTTTGTTCACAGAGTCAGTGATCAGCTCTTTGATCTCTTTGGCGGCACTGGCTGAACGTTGTGCCAGATTGCGCACTTCACCTGCGACCACGGCAAAGCCTCTGCCCTGCTCGCCGGCACGCGCGGCTTCTACTGCTGCGTTCAGTGCCAGAATATTGGTTTGGAAAGCAATGCCATCAATGACAGAGATAATGTCTTCAATTTTGCGCGCACTTTCATTAATCGCACTCATGGTCGTGACCACGTTGCCAACCACCTCGCCACCGCGAATCGCCACTTGCGATGCCGCTTCAGCCATTTGATTAGCCTGGCGTGCATTTTCAGCGTTTTGTTTCACGGTCGAGGCCAATTGCTCCATGCTGGAAGCGGTTTCTTCGAGGTTAGACGCTTGTTGCTCGGTGCGGCTGGACAAATCATTGTTACCACTGGAGATTTCATGCGCAGCCGTATTAATGGTTTCACCCGCGTCACGCACATTCACCAGAATATCGTTCATGATATCCAGCAACTGGTTGATAGAGCCCATGGTTTCAACGGCTGAGCCTTTGGCAATGGAAGTATCCAGTCTATAGGTGACATCACCATCTACCGCTAATTTAAGTGCTTCACTGATCTGGTTTTCCACGCGCTTGTCTTGCGTCTGGTCTACCCACTCAACGACCGTGCCCAGTCTTTCACCATCATTATCAAAAATCGGGTTGGCGGTCAGGCGGAAGAACATATCCCCTACCCCCAGCTCGGTTTGATGCTTACCGGTTAAGCCGCCCAGCAAGTTACGCTGGTGTGACGGGTTTTTATGAAAAATGTCATAGTTTTGCCCAACCAGTTTTTCTGCATCAAAGTGCGGAAAAAACTGCTTGAAGGTTTTGCTGGATTCGCGCATCAGCTGCAGTGCAGCCGGGTTCATATAAGTGATAAAGCCGTCTTTGTCAGCCATCATCAAACTATTAGAAGAGGCTTCCAATGCATTCTTGATCATGGTGGCTTCACGCGCTTTGGCTCTTTGCGCCTGATCAGCCAACACAGCCTGGGTAATGTCGGTGGCAAATTTAACCACTTTTACCGGCTTGCCATCCAGCCCGATAATCGGGTTATAAGAGGCCTGCATGTAAATATCTTGCCCTTGTTTGCCATAGCGGTGATAAACGCCCACGTCGGCTTCGCCACGGTTTAGTTTGGCCCAAAAGTCTT
Organism: Methylophilus sp. 5; assembly: GCF_000515275.1. NCBI lineage: Bacteria > Pseudomonadati > Pseudomonadota > Betaproteobacteria > Nitrosomonadales > Methylophilaceae > Methylophilus > Methylophilus sp. 5. The sequence goes on along the minus strand of NZ_KI911560.1, from coordinate 2,709,988 downwards.
TGTATTCCTGGCTATTTTTGTAGCGCTCACTGACGAACATGTTGTGATGTTTACCGACAATTTCGTCCAGCGCATAACCAGTCAGCTTTAGCACATTTGGGTTGGCGGTCAGAATATGGCCGCTCATATCAAACTGAATCACGCCTTGTGAATGATTCACCGCAAAAATCTGGCCTTCAAAGTCGAGTTGGCGCTGTTTTTCCTGAGTAATGCAGTAAGAGTAGACTTTGACTTTAAGCACCGCGCCATCGGCATCCACAATCGGCACGTAGCTGGTGCTAAACCAGTATTCAGCTCCGTTTTTTGCCACGCGGCAGATTTCCAGCTTGGCGTTTTCGCCTTTATTCAACTTCTCCCAAAGTTGCTTATATGCATCACTTTGGGCGGTATTTTCTTTTAAAAGAATAGAAATATGCTTGCCAATCACCTCGGCATGTTGATAGCCCAGCGGCTTCAAAAACACGTCATTGCATTCCAGAATATTACCTTTGAGGTCACATTCCATCACGCCAAAAGACTGATTCAAGGCTTTTTCTTCTTCTTGCAGTGCCAGGTTGCGTTTTTTTTCTGCGGTAATATCCGTCAGATAAGCCACCACTTTGCGTAGCTGTGAGCCTTGCATTACTGGGGCGTAATAGCCCTGAAACCAGACAGCGGCGCCTTCTTTGCTGTTGAGTTTAAAGCTGCCGCCTTGCGATTTTCCGCCTTGCAAGGCGCTCCAAAACTGGTCATAGTCTGGTTTGCCGGACTCTTCACGCGCCAGTAATACGCGGTGATGCTGGCCAACCAGCTCTTTTGCGCTATAGCCTAGCGATGCGCACAAGTTGTCATTGACATGGCTGATATCCCCCTTGGTATTCAGCTCAACAATGGCTCTTGCTTTGTTGATCTCAGACTTCAGTGCGCTAAATTCAGCCACCTGGTCCAAATTGTTCCTGTAATCCCGAGTCCCTGCCGCCAGCTTGTTCACGATGGTAGAAAACATAATTTTATCCTTGTAAAAGTATCTCTCTGATCAGTAATCGCGCTTATGTTTTTGCTGTTGTGCACGCTTTTATAGGTTGAGTTAATGTACAGCTGCTTCCATCAATTGCATCTCATCGCTGGTCATCAATTTATCGATGTCCACCAAGATCAGCATCTCCTGCTCAATGGTTGCCAGGCCGACGATATATTTTGTGTCTATGCGTGTCACCAGTGACGGTACTTCACGTAAGTGCTCCTCACGTAGCTCGCGTACATCAGACACACCATCGACCACAATGCCGACAATACGCCCGTTGAGATTGAGGATAATCACCACGGTGAATTCGTTATACTCCACCTTGCCCAGATTAAACTTGATGCGTAAATCAACGATCGGCACGATCTTGCCGCGCAGGTTAATCACGCCTTTAATAAAGGATGGCATGTTGGCAATTTGGGTCACCGCGTCATAGCCGCGAATTTCCTGAACCTTGAGAATCTCGATGCCGTATTGCTCGCTACCCAAGACAAAGGTCAGGTATTCACCGGCTGCTGTTTTCAAGCCATTGCCTGCGTTGCCGCTTAAAGAATTGCTCATTTCTGTGCTTGTACTCATTGCATATGCTCCTTATGCATTGATGGTATTGTGTGAAGTTAAATAATTCTGGTTGGAAAATGCCATGCCACCAGTCACGTAGTTAGTGGTTTGCCCCATTTGGATAATGGCTGGCACATCCAGAATCAATGCCACCGACCCGTCGCCCATAATGGTGGCGCCAGAGACGCCAGGAATGCGCTTGAAGTTGGTTTCCAGGCTCTTGATCACCACTTGCTGCTGGCCAACCAGGCGGTCGACAAACAAGGCGGATTTTTTACCGTCCGCTTCCAGGATCAGCAACACACCATCGGTCGGAGTCGTGATCTGGGTCGGGTGGTTAAACAAGGCATGCAAGGCGATAATCGGTAAATATTCACCACGCACATGCACCATCAAGCCTTCGCCGGTCACTGTTTTCAAATCTTCAGCACGTGGCTGCAGCGTTTCGACAATCAGGTTCAATGGCACCACATAAACACTCTTACCCAGCGACACAGACATGCCGTCCAGGATAGCCAGCGTTAATGGCAATGAAATTGAAATCGTTGTGCCGTAACCCAATGCCGAGCGAATCTCAATATGACCGCCCATAGAGGTAATATTCCGTTTCACCACGTCCATACCCACACCGCGGCCAGACACATCGGTTACCACTTCTGCGGTTGAAAAACCTGGCGCAAAAATCAGGCTATATACGTCTGAATCGCTCATGCTTTCATTGACTGGCAAACCGTTTGAGGCTGCTTTGGCCAGAATTCTGTCGCGGTTCAAACCGCCACCATCATCGGTCACTTCAATCACAATACTGCCGCCTTTGTGTGCGGCAGATAAGGTCAAGGTGCCACTTTCTGGCTTGCCCATTTCACGACGCACTTCAGGTTTTTCAATGCCGTGGTCAACGCTGTTGCGCACCAAATGTGTTAATGGATCAACAATCCGCTCAATCAAGCTCTTGTCCAGCTCGGTGGTTGCACCGCTGGTGACAAACTCGACTTTTTTGCCCAACTTGCCAGCCAGGTCACGTACCATGCGCGGGAAGCGCGAGAACACGAAGTCCATCGGCATCATGCGAATCGACATCACAGACTCTTGCAGGTCACGCGTATTACGGGTTAACTGGCTAACACTATTAATTAAAGCTTCGTTATCCACCGGGTCGAGGGCGTTTACACGCTGCTCAATCATGGCTTGTGTAATCACCAGTTCGCCGACCAGGTTAATCAGCTGGTCAACTTTTTCAATGCCGACCCGAATAGAGGTGCTTTCTGCACTTTGTGCAGTCGCAGGTTTGTCACCTTCACGACGCCCTTGTTGCTGACGACGCTCTTCTTTAGGCGCGGCTTCTGCGGTGCTGGCAACTTGTGTCGCTGCTTCCGCCTTGGCTTTTGCCATGGCCGCCGCTGCATTATCATCACCAATCATTTGGGCTTTAGGCGCATCAGGATGTGGCTTAAACGGTGCAAAGAAACCGTAGCCCTCTTCTTGCTGCTCCTCGCCGTTGCTGGCAAACAGGCCGTAGCCCATTTCTTCAGCCACTTGTATGCGGCCATCGTCAGTTTTAGCCTCGGTTTTAATAATCGGATCATTATCAAAGAAACCGTAGCCAGCCTCTGCTGCCGGAGCTGCCTCAACCGGCGCGGCCACAGGCTGAGCAGGTTCTGGTGCACTTGGCGTATCGCCTGCCACTTGAATCACCAACGCATCGGCATCGACAATAAATGAACAGATAGACACAATGTCATCTGCACTTGAATCTGTTTTAATCAGCAAGGCGTGCGCTTGATCGCTACGTTGATACGCCTCAACTTCACCCAGCAGTGCTAACTCATCTTTCAAGTTAGCCAGGTCTTTTTCGGTCACCGCTGGCAAGCCGACGTCATACAAGGTCATGCCTTTGGCTTTTTCGTCCGCCGTAATCGTCAAGGCAGGCTTGGCTGCATCAGTTGCGGGGGCTGCGGTAACAGGTGCCGCTTCTGCAACGGCTGCTGGTGCGGCTTCAGCCACCACCACAGCGGCTTTACCCTCTGACAGTGACTTCAGCATCGCGGCAACATCGCTCACTTGTTCAGCATTGACCTCTGAACCATGGCGATGACCATCTACCTGCATTTTGATCACATCTTTGGCCGCCAAAAACGCATCCACGTGTTCGGTTGTTAACGCCATCTCGTTTTTACGGATTTTGTCGAGCAGGTTTTCCAGCACATGCGTAATTTCCGTCATGTCCATAAAACCAAACGTCGCCGCACCGCCTTTGATTGAGTGTGCCGCTCTGAAAATAGCATTTAACTGCTCAACATCAGGCGACTCCACATCAATACCAAGCAACAGGTGCTCTGCTTCTGCCAATAACTCCTCGGCTTCGTCAAAGAACACCTCATAAAACTGGCTCATATCCACGGTCATTGTTTACTCCAGTCCCTTAACCAGCGGCGCTTAGGCACCGATTACCTTTTGAACAACTTCAATCAGGCGCTTAGGATCAAACGGCTTAACTAACCAGCCATTAGCACCTGCGGCCTTGCCTTTAGCTTTCATCTCGTCTGAAGACTCTGTGGTCAACATCAAGATAGGCACTTTTTGATACGAAGCGAGCGTACGCAAATTGGTAATCAGTGTCAGGCCATCCATCACCGGCATGTTTTGATCTGTCAGTACCAGATCCACGGTTTTCTCTTTGGCTTTATTGAGGCCGTCCTGACCATCTACGGCCTGCACGACATCATAGCCAGCAGCTTTCAGACTAAAAGCCACCATCTGACGCAATGATCCTGAGTCGTCTACTGTTAAAATTGTTTTCGCCATGTTTGATTCGCCTTTTTCACTAATTTCGTTAAACGCCGCTGCATTAAAATAAGTCTATGTCACCGGTAGCCAAGTCTTGCTGATTAACTGACTTGCGTAAATTGCCGGTCAGATGCTGACTACCCTGATCAAAATTCTGGTTAAGCTGCATGATGAAACGTCTGATTTCTTCATGCTCGTCATCCGCCGCCATCGGAAACTGGTGGCTGGATAGCTCATGTAACAAGTCCTTTAAACCATTGACGCGGTTAATGGTGCGCTGCAGCAACTGGTTGGTCATGTCTTGAAACTGCATGCCCGTTACCACTTTGTTGACTTCCTGGCCAATATTGTCCTGAAACACCTGCAATTGCTGCATTTCTTCAGGCTGCAATTTGCCAGCCTCAACCAGTAGTTGTACGGCCGCTTGCTGCTCCATTAGCTGGGCATACACCGTCATAAAACTGGCGCTGAGTTTTTCAATCGCTTCGTTCAGTAAAAAGGCGGTTTGCTGTAAATCGGTGTCGATTTCGAGCAGATGCCAGTCACCGTGACGCGAGACCGCGGCCAGTAATTCTCTTAACTCTTCTATGGGCAATGTTTTCATCGTGGTCCTATCTTGCCTGATTCCCCGGTTTTTCAATCAAGAAATAAACAATGTAAAAATGACTTAATTTCTTGTACGCTTTAACGGTCAGCCTTTTCTATGGTGCAGGCTTTTCCGTCTTATTCTGCAATGCTTCTACTTGCGTCTTATCGTGTTCACTGACAGAAATCTGATCGTTATCCTTGAATAATTCCTCTTCGGTTTCCTTGTTCATGACGATTAAACTGATACGGCGGTTAATCGGGTTAAACGGATTTTCTTTATCCATCATGATGGCCGAACCCAGCCCCACCACCCGCATTAGCTTGGTTTCATCCATGCCGCCCGCAATCAATTCGCGTCGCGAGGCATTCGCACGGTCAGCAGACAATTCCCAGTTGCTGTAACCATGGTCACCATTGGCATACCCCGCCGCATCGGTATGGCCGGACAAGCTGATTTTGTTATCCACGCCATTTAATGTTTTGCCGATCTCACGCAAAATCTGCTTGGCATACGGCTGTAACTCGGCCTTAGCATTTTCAAACATAGGCCGGTTTTGCTCATCAATAATCTGCACTCTCAAGCCCTCACTGGTGATATCCAGCTTGAGCTGCGACTTAAACTGTTGCAGGGTCGGATTGTCTTCAATGGCCTGCTCAATCTTGGCCTTGAGCGCCTCTAATTTGACTTTTTCGGCTTGTTTCAACACTTCTTTAACGTCTTCCAGTTTGACCGTCTTGAGCTTGCCCGGATCGCCTTCTACCGGTTTGACTTGGCCTTGCTTTTTGGTGACGTCTTTACCACCGGTATTTTTCAAAGCCGAATCACTCTGGCCCAGCGACGGCCCCATTAACACCATGTGTAGCGGCGTTTGAAAATATTCAGCGATGCCTTCTTTTTGTGCTTTAGAGGTAGAGCCAAGCAGCCACATCAACAAGAAAAACGCCATCATCGCTGTCACAAAGTCAGCATAGGCAATCTTCCAGGCACCACCGTGGTGGCCACCGCCACTTTTCTTGATCTTTTTAACAATAATCGGGGCAATATGCTCTTCTGCCATGACGCTCTCCCGGCGGTCTTAATATTTACTTGGATTTAGCCTGCTTGACGTGCTCTTCCAGCTCAGTAAAGCCAGGGCGCTCGGTCGAATACAGCACCTTGCGGCCAAACTCCACCGCAATCGGCGGCGCGTAGCCATTCAGGCTGGCCAGCAACACCACTTTCACGGTCTGAAAACTCTTGCTGGATTCTTCCAGCTTTTGTTCCAGCAAACCGGACAACGGGCCAACAAAACCGTAAGCGAGCAAAATACCCAAAAAGGTCCCCACCAGCGCGTGTGCAATCAAAATGCCCAGCTCAGCCGGCGGCAGCGCTACGTTTTCCATGGTGTGCACCACCCCCATCACCGCAGCCACAATACCAAACGCAGGCAAACCATCGCCTAACTTGGCAATACAATGGGCAGGCACATGGCCCTCCATATGGTGGGTTTCCAGCTCGTTATCCATCAGGTTTTCCACCTGGAAAGCATCCATATTGCCGGACACCATCAGGCGCAAATAATCACAAATAAACTCGACCAGATGGTGGTCATGCACAATAGAAGGATATTTAGTAAACAAAGCACTAGCCTCAGGGTCTTCAATGTCTTTTTCAATCGACATCAGGCCATCTTTACGAATTTTGGTCAGGATTTCAAACAACAATGCCAAGAGGTCCATATACAACTGCTTGTTGTATTTAGAGCCTTTAAACAATGTTGGGACGGCCTTCATGGTGGCTTTGATCGCCTTGGTGTCGTTGCCGACGATAAAGGCACCGAATGCGCCGCCGAAGATCATCATGACTTCAAGCGGCTGCCATAGCGCACCCAAATGGCCGCCAGCCAGCGCGTACCCCCCAAACACCATGCCACAAACAACGACATACCCAATGATGACAAACATGCTTTGACTCCACTTTTAGCAGTTAACTGTGGAAAGCATAACAATGCACGCACCGATTCATTTTTTTAAATAAAAGGGATTTAGCCAGTTAAATCGCACTGGTAGCGTTGGTGCGGCAGGATGGAAACGACTAGACGAGCGACAAACTCGCCTGGCATTGGCTTTGCAGGAGCTGCTCAAAGACCTCATGCGTTAAGGGTTTTGAATAATAGTAACCCTGGCCATAGTCGCATTGCATGCCACGTAACAGCAAGTGCTGCTCCTGTGTTTCAACGCCTTCTGCCACGACTTTCAAGCCTAGCTTGTGCGCCATCACCACCAAGGCCTCGCACAGATGAAAGCTTTGGCAGTCTTTTTTCATGTCCTGCACAAAGGCTTTATCAATCTTGATGTAGTCAATATCAAACTTGTTTAAATAGGCCAATGAAGAATAGCCGGTGCCAAAGTCATCAATCGCGACCTGAATACCCGCCTCTGCAAAGCTCAATAGCTTGTTTTGTGTAGACTCCTGCAGCGTCATCATGGTCGACTCAGTAATTTCGACAATTAAATGCTCGCCAGACAAACCCACCTCCTGCAAAAAAGATTGCCAATGCTGCGGAACATCGTTACCCATATTAAATTGCACCGGCGATTTATTAATGCTTAACTGCAAGGGCAAGCTAAAGTCTTCCTGCCAGCGTTTAAGCTGCCTGACCGCCGTCCTGAATACCCAGTCACCTAAGGAGTGTATGATGCCGGTTTCCTCGGCAATCGGGATAAACTCCATCGGTGCAAGCACGCCCAGCATCGGATGGTTCCAGCGGATTAATGCCTCGGCTTTGACAATCTGGTCATTGCTTAAATCGACAATCGGCTGATAGCTGAGGAAGAACTCATTGTTTTGCAAGGCAAAGCGTAAATCCACACCGAGCTGATGATGTTTATCCAGCGAAGTCTGCATGGCCGGAATAAAGTATTTGGCCTGGTTTCTGCCCTTTCGCTTCGCCTCATACATGGCCTGGTCGGCGTGTTTAATCAGCTCCTGGTCTGACTCGCCGTCCATCGGATACACCGCAATGCCAATACTGGCCGATACATATACCGTATTGGCGTCTTCCAGCATAAATGGGTCACTCAACACTTTAAGCAGTTTTGAGCAAACGGTGTCTATGTCTTTGCGTTGACTCAGGCAAGGCATGAGCGCAACAAACTCGTCGCCACCAAAGCGTGCCAGCATATCGGACTGCCTGAAACAGTCGCGGATCCGATGACTCACCTTTTGCAGTAACTCATCACCGATATTGTGGCCCAGTGAATCATTGACCTCTTTAAAATGGTCCAGGTCAATAAACATGATGGTCAGGCCATGCATTTCACGATGTGCTTTAGTGACCTCCATGCCTAACCTGTCCATCAGCAAGCGTCGATTCGGCAAATTCGTCAATGCATCATAATTGGCCTGCCGCCAGACCAGTTTTTCAGTGTTAAGCTTTTCGGTAATATCTTTGGCGATTTTAGAAGCGCCAATAATCTGGCCTTCTGCATTGTAAATGGGCGAAACCGTCACTGAGATATGTATCTGTCGCCCGGATTTATGTAAACGGATGGTTTGAAAATGATCGACTTTTTCGCCGGACTTGAGTTTACTTAAAATATGCGTTTCTTCTTCTGTGCGATCAGGCGGAAAGATTTTCAGCATGGGTTGCCCCACCATTTCCTCTGCCGTGTAGCCGAAAATCTTCTCAGCCGCCTTGTTCCAGCTGGTCACGATCCCTTCCAGCGTTTTGCTGATAATCGCGTCATCCGAGGACTCTACAATGGCGGCCAGATTTTGCTTATATTTGGTGAGTTCATTCAGCGCATGCTGCCGCGCCCCCGCTGACTCAACAACCTGAATTTCAGATGAAAATCCAATCAGGATGCCGTCTTGGCTCAGCATCGGCGTCACAGTCAGCATGACGTCCAGCGCTGGGTTATGGCTGCTGCAACACAGCGTTTGGTAATTGTTTGGTAACGGCCCCTGGCCTTGTTTTGCCAGCAATATTTTTTGTGTATTGAGTTCAGGGTCAGGCAATATTCTGCTGAAAGGCAAGCCCACCATGTCTGCAGCAGCGTAGCCGAGTACGGCTTCTGCAGCAGGATTACAGTAAAGGATGATACCGTCCACAGACTCCGCCACAATGGCCTGGCTGACCGAATCAAGCAAGGCGGAAAAAAAGGATGTCGCTACCGGTTTTTGCTGCGAATCTGCCAATTGCATCTCTCCCACAAACCAACGTTACATGGTTATATCGGCTGTTCTTTGTATTTATGAACAGTTTTTTGCGTGGCAGGCCATACCTGGCATCAGCGCAAAGCGTCAGGCTTGCCATCTCACATGACAGGACGGTGTTGATATCAAAACAGAAATGCGTGGTGCATGTACATCACCCGCGATGTAAAGTTTAATTAAACTATTTTTTGAGGTAGACGTATAAAGCAGGCGAATGGGCGCTCGGAAACACAATATGGTCGGCATGACTGTCTGGCACCGGAAACTCGGAGGTGACGAACAAGCTGCCTGGCCGCATTTCCTGTTGCACTTTTTGCCAGACATCGGGCATGACGGCAGGCGACAGATAAGCAAAGATCACGTCTAAACTGGCAAAATCAATACCACGATAATCACCCAGGGTAAATTTGACACTGGTGCCGGAAAACACCGCGCGCACGGCGCTCACCGCCCACGGCAAGGGTGCAATTTCGATACCGGACACGTCGTCATGAATACGCTGTTTAGCTAAAAACATGGCAATATCGCCAATGCCGCTGCCAATATCCAGCACTTTGAGCGACTGGTCACCGGCATGTTGTTCAAGGATGCGCTGCAAAGCACGCCAGGTGGCAGGAAAAGATGGATAAAACGGGACGCGCGTATTGTGCACTGACCAGTAAAGGGCCAGCGTAATGACAAAGCCTGCAAAGTAAACACTGGCAGGCAAGGCAACTTGCTGCATGAACACAACCGCGAGTGGAAATATAAGGTGGATCCAGCGCCACCAGACCGGCATGCGCACGGCTTTTGCCAGCACACTCACCACGCATATATGCGGCAATAACCAGAACCATATAGAGTCGAACGCAACGCCTAAACGACTCAGTTCAAACGCAAATACACTGTTGATCACGCCAGACGCCAGGCTCGTCATCAACAGTATACTCACACACTGGATCAGCAATGCCTGACACCATAATCGTTTGGGCAAGAGACGCTGCATCCATGCTTGCGATGGTAACGCCTCTGCCGGCAATTTTATAGAGTGCATGCTAAATCCTTCATCTCACAGGTGATCATCATCCCCTGCTTGCAACCAGTTAAGCTGTCATCGACACCAGTTTGTAGCTGAGTTCTTTGGCTTTTTTGGTTTTACCGGCACGTGAAGGCACGTGGCACAGGTTGCACACATAGTTTTGGTTTAAATCGTAGCTGTTCACGATGTATTGGCCGCCGCAGCAATGACAGACTTTCGTTGTCAGCATTTTGCTTTCAATAAAACGAACCAGTGTCCAGGCGCGTGTCAGTGACAAGACTGGATCATCTTGTTGTGCAGCATCCGGGTGTTGTACTTGCTGCATGTAGAGCGTATAGGCTTTGATAATGGCCTGAATACCGTCTACGCCAGCATAATCCACCATAAAGCGATAGATATTGTAGAAAATAGAGGAGTGAATGTTTGGCTGCCAGGTCAAAAACCAGTCGGTTGAGAATGGCAACATGCCTTTGGGTGGAGAAACCCCTTTCATCTCTTTGTACAGCTTGATCAAACGCTCACGTGACAAAGTAGTTTGAGACTCTAGCAATTGCAGGCGTGCGCCCAGCTCAATCATTTTCATTGCCAGTTGAATTTGTTCTGCTTCGTTAACTACACTCTTCTTTTGCATGATAACCCTCTTTTCTCTTTTTTATCGCCAGATGGAAATGTCTAGATTGTTGACTCTGCAGCCTGGGCAGACATCAATACTGCAGTATGCAGATGCGCTTGGGCCGGATCTTTGGAGTAGCTGGTCAACATGCCGAGGATTTCGCTGTCATCAAAACGGAAGCGAGTCAGCAACATATTGGTATTACAGAGTTTGAGTAACTGCAGGTTGGTCAGGCTTTCCAGCAAATCTGCGATTTCCTTATTAATACCAAGGCGAAAAATGGCAGTGGCTTTGTCAGCGCGGATCAGTTGTTGTGCCAACATCAGATAGTTCAGATTGGCATCCTTGATTTCAGCGAGTAAATCGTTTTGCATGTTCATGATCTTTTCTCCGTTTTTTTAGCGTTAATTTAAGTCCGCCTGAGCGTTAGGCGTACTTTGCGCGTAATCATGAATAGCAACAATCAGGGTTTGTCGGTTTCTTTTGTAAGACAGACGAAAACAGCCACGTAGGTGTTTGTCTTACAAACCCCTACGTGGCAATCACCATTTCTATAAATATCAATAACTTATGGCGTAAATTTTATGTTACATCACAACAATTTCAAGTCTATGTTGGCAGCATTGCTATCAATCCAATTCAATAAATAATTAAAGTTTTCTTGTTGTATTCCGTAAACAACTGTTTTTTGCGTGTTTAGTCTGCGTTTAAGGCCTTCATAAAAACTATTTGTGCTATCCCGGTTAACGACAGCACAAACTAAAACTTTAGGTCGCCTGCTCAAAAAAAGTTAATTATTTAATTAAGTATTTGTTTTATATAAATAAATAATTTTTAGTTTTGCACTTCTTAACAAGCAACAAGCCGCAACTGATAGAAAGCGGTCAATAAGCCCTTTTATTCCAACTATAAAAAAGCCTTTTTCTAGCCAATAATCACTCACAAGAAATACAACGTGTGTGTTGTATCCGGCAAACGAGAGAGTTTAGGACATGGCAGCTGAAGACAGCGATATGGAAAAAACCGAGGACGCGTCCCCCAAGCGATTGGAGAAGGCACGCGAAGACGGCGATGTTCCGCGCTCACGCGAACTGGCTGCGTGTGCGGTGCTGTTTACCACTGGCATGGCGATCATGATGCTAAGCCGCCCAATGGGCGAAGCCATGAAGAATGTATTAAGACAAGGCTTGAGCATAGACCACGCGATGGCATTTGAGCCGCAGTTGCTGATTGTGCATACGATGAAAGTGGTCGAGCAGGCGTTATGGGGATTTTTGCCGCTGGCGGTGATTATTGTGTCAGTGGCCGTCGCCTCGCCGATTCTGGTCGGTGGCTGGGTCGTATCACAAAAATCATTGGTGCCTAACTTTGGCAAGCTCAACCCAATGAAGGGCCTGGCCAACATGTTCTCCAAGAACTCATTGGTAGAACTACTCAAGTCAGTGGCCAAAACAATTTTGGTGGCCTCGGTGGGCTACACCATTGTGAAAAAAGATTTGCAGCCAATGCTGAGCTTGTCGCAGATGCCACTGGAAACCGGCATCAGCACCATCAGCGATTATATGGTGACCGGTTTTCTGACCATTGCATCTGCCCTGGTGTTAATTGCGGTGATTGATGTGCCCTACCAGCTTTATCAATATGCGCAAAAACACAAAATGACCAAACAGGAGCTAAAAGACGAAGCCAAAGAGTCTGAAGGTAGCCCTGAGATTAAAGGCCGTATCCGCCAGCAACAACGTGAGATGGCGCGTAGAAGAATGATGAGTAACGTACCGCAGGCAGATGTGGTGATCACTAACCCAACCCACTATGCGGTGGCGATACGTTATAAAGAAGGTGAAAACGGCGCACCGATTGTGGTGGCTAAAGGTGCAGATGTGATTGCGCTAAAAATTAGAGAAATTGCAGCGGAACATGAAGTGATGACACTGGAGTCACCCAAACTGGCCCGTGCCTTATATGCACATGCAGAACTTGAGCATGAAATTCCGCAAACACTTTATGCCGCCGTGGCTGAAATTCTGGCTTATGTGTTCCAGCTACGTGTGTTTAAACAGCATGGTGGCGTGCGCCCGGTGATGCCAGCCAATGTGCCCGTGCCAGATGCGCTGGATCCACATGCACTGACTGCTGCGCCAGCAAACGCGGCAGCGATCGAATAATTGCAGTTTTAGGAGCTTAAGATGAACAATTGGCAACAATGGATGGGGAAAATGGACGGACGAGCAATCGCCGCGCCACTCATTATTGTTTTGCTGCTGGCGATGATGATCCTGCCGTTACCGGCCATCATGCTCGATGTGTTCTTCACCTTTAATATTGCACTGTCTATTCTGGTCTTGATGATAGGCCTGCAAACCACCAAGCCACTGGACTTTATTGCTTTTCCTACCGTATTGCTGATGACCACCATGCTGCGCCTGGCGCTCAACGTGGCATCGACCCGAGTGGTATTAACAGAGGGCCATGCCGGCCCGGATGCCGCCGGTAAAGTGATTGAAGCCTTTGGCCACTTTTTGATCGGCGGCAACTACGCAGTCGGTATCGTGGTGTTTGTGATTCTCACCATTATTAACTTTACCGTCATCACCAAAGGTGCGGGCCGTATTGCTGAAGTGGGCGCCCGTTTTACCCTGGACGCAATGCCAGGTAAACAAATGGCGATTGATGCCGACTTGAACGCTGGCCTGATTGGTGAAGATGAAGCCCGTCGCCGCCGTAAAGAAGTTGGCCAGGAATCAGAGTTTTACGGCGCGATGGACGGTGCCAGTAAATATGTGCGTGGTGACGCCATTGCCGGTATTTTAATTATCATCATTAACATTGTCGGCGGCCTGATTGTGGGCATGGTGCAGCACGATTTAGCCTTTGATGAAGCGGTGAAAAACTACACCATGCTGGCGATTGGTGACGGCCTGGTGGCACAGATCCCTTCGCTGGTGATTTCAATCGCGGCCGGGGTGGTGGTTTCACGCGTGGCCAACAATGAAGACATTGGCGGCCAGCTGATTAGCCAACTGTTTGAAAACCCACGCGTCCTATCGGTGACCGCAGGCATTATTGGCGGCATCGGTTTGATTCCTGGTATGCCACACCTGGCTTTTTTAGGCTTGGGCGCATTACTGGGTGGCATTGCTTACAACGTGAAACAAAAGCAGGAAAAAGCCAAACAACAAGCCGTGCTTGAACCACAGCCAGAAGACAAACTGGCCCCAGCGAGTGAAGCAGAAGAAGCCACCTGGAATGACGTATTACCTGTTGACACCATTGGCCTCGAAGTCGGCTATAGATTGATTCCACTGGTAGATAAAGGCCAAGGCGGCGAACTACTCAAACGTATTAAAGGCATTCGCAAAAAGTTTGCGCAAGAAATCGGCTTTTTGGCCCCGACTGTACATATTCGCGACAACCTGACCCTGAAACCGAATGCGTATCGCATTACGATGAAGGGCGTCGAAATGGCAACGGGTGAATCTAACTACAGCCAGATGCTGGCGATTGACCCGGGCGCGGTCACTGGCGAACTAGACGGTGCCAAAACCACAGACCCAGCCTTTGGCTTGCCTGCCGTGTGGATTGAGCCAGACCGTAAAGAATATGCGCAAGGCCTGGGCTATACCGTGGTGGACGCCGGCACCGTGATTGCCACGCACCTTAACCATATTATTTCGCTGAATGCAGGCGAGCTGCTGGGCCGCCAAGAGGTACAGCAATTGCTGGATCACCTCGGTAAGGAATCCAGCAAGTTGATTGAAGAAATCGTGCCAAAAATGATTACGCTCTCCAGCCTGCAAAAAGTGTTGCAAAACCTGTTGAATGAAGGCGTGCATATTCGTGACATGCGTTCTATTTTGGAAACGCTGGCTGACCATGCACAATATACGCAGGACACCAATGACCTGACCTCTATGGTGCGCATCAAGTTAGGCCGCGCCATCGTGCAAGACTTGTTCCCCTACAGCAATGAAATCACCGCCATGACGCTGGATGGCCAATTAGAAAGACTGTTGCTGCAAGCCTTGCAGAATAACCAGTCTAACCAGAACGTGATTGAGCCCGGCATTGCCGAGAGATTGTCACAGCAGACAGAAGTCGCCGCCAGACAGCAAGAGCAAATGGGCCTGACGCCAGTATTGCTGGTGGCTGCCCCGCTACGCCAGGCGTTGTCCAGATTTTTAAGAAGAACCGTCCCGCATCTCAGAGTGTTATCACATGACGAGCTGCCAGATAACAAATCCATTCGTGTCACCAGTTTAATCGGAGCGCAATAATATGAATATCAGAAGATTTTTTGGCAAAAATGCACGCGAAGCTTTGGCGCAAGTCAAACAGGCATTAGGTGACGATGCCATTATTGTTGCGAACCGCAGCGTGAATGGCGGCACCGAAATCATGGCCATGCTGGAAACAGACATTGCCGCCGAAGCCGGTGCAACGACGACCGAGATGGGGATGGATCAATCTCGCAGCCTGCTCGACTTTGTCACGACAAAGGATCAGCCTCGCCAGGCATCGCCACAAGCGGCCATGCCTGCCGCCAGCGCGCAACATCACACGCCAGCAGCGGATGAGCCTGTCGCGCATGAAGGCGCGATTATGGACATGCTGAAACAGCATAGCGAGCAGCAAGGCCAAGCTTACCAGGTGGCGACACAAACGCTGGAAGACAAAATGATGGGCATGATGCAGGAAATGCGTCAGATGCGTAGCCATTTTGAAACCCAGATGAGCGCCATGACCTGGCAGCATCATTTGCAACATAGCCCTGCCAAGTCAAAAGTGCTGAGCACCCTGCTCTCTGCCAACTTTAGCGCATCGCTGTCACGTCAGATTGCCGAAAAAATGCCACAGCATATTGATGTGCACAAAGCACCGCTGTGGGCAAAAGAGGTGATTAGCCGCAACCTGCATACGCTGGATGACGAAGACGCGCTGCTCGACCGTGGCGGCATTTATGCGCTGGTTGGCCCGACCGGAGTAGGCAAAACCACCACCACGGCCAAACTGGCAGCGCGCTATGTGATGAAACATGGTACGCAAAACCTGGGGCTCATCACCACCGATAGCTACCGGATTGGTGGTTACGAACAACTGCGTATTTACGGCAAGATTTTAGGCGTGATGGTGCATGCGGTTAAAGACGAAGAAGATCTGAAAATTGCACTCAATGAGCTAAAAAACAAACACATGATTCTGGTAGACACCGTGGGTGTCAGCCAGCGTGACCAGGCCGTGACCGAGCAGTTGTCGATGTTAAGTCGTGCCGATTCACCAATACAGAAACTGTTGTGCCTGAATGCGACCTCGACTGGCGACACCTTGACCGACGTCATGCGCAGCTACAAAAAACACGATATTGCCGGTTGTATTGTCACCAAACTGGATGAAGCTGCTGCCATTGGTAATGTGCTGGATGTATTGATTCGCGAACGTATGCGTTTGTTCTACACGACGAGCGGCCAGCGCGTGCCAGAAGATATTGAAGTCGCTGATAAGCAAGCCTTGATCGAACGCGTGTTAACGCCGCATCAGGCCAGCTTGCCTTATCAATACCTGGATGAAGAGTTACCGCTGGTAATTTCTAGCATGATGCAAACAGCCAGCCAGGAGCAGCAGCATGTTTAATTACCGCGACCAAGCCGATGGCTTGCGCCGCATCATGGCCAAGACCTCTGCACGCATTATTAGTGTGATTGGCGCCAATGGCCAGCCTGCTACACCGTGGATGCGCAATCTGGCATTGAGTATGCTAGCGCCCGAGCAGCGTTTGTTGTTAATACACGCCAACCGCCAGCCTGCCATTGCACACTCTTTGCAGTCGATTGTGACGCACAATACGGCACTTAAACGCGCCATGGTCAAACATCCGCAAGGCTATGACCTGGCATGTTTGACCGAAAATGACCTGTTAACCTCGCCTTTATCTCAAGATTTAAAAGCGCAACTGGACGGTATAGTGAAACAACTTTCGTACGATTACGATACCGTCATGATTGAAGCACAGCTGGATACGCAAGACCATAGTTTGATCATGCCATTGATCGCCGAGCATGAGCTGGTGATTCAAATGGATAGAACTGAAGCTGCCATTAAAGCCGCCTATGTGACGATCAAGCACATTAGCCGCCAGCATGGTCAGATTCCGTTAGGTGTCGTTGTCACAGGGGCGAATAACGATCAAGGTCAACAATACTTTATGCGTTTGAACCAGGTATGCAAACAGTTTTTGGGCGTCACGCTGGACTTTATTGGGGCCATGCCGGCAGAAGAAGCCGCACCAGCCAAAGCCAGTACCGCGCGTAGCAAGCCAGAGGTTTCCAAGCCTGCACAGACGGCGTTGGCGTTTAAATCAGTGGCACATCGACTCGAAAAACAACGGATTACCACGCCATCACTGGCCGTTGCCTAAAGTAAAAGAGGAAAAACATGTATACCGCTAAAGGCAAGACTCAAAATACAGATCAGATGCTGAAACAGCATAGCGGCTTGGTCAAAAAAATGGCTTATCAATTAAAAGCCAAGCTGCCCTCCTGTGTCGAGCTCGATGACTTGGTACAAGCAGGCATGATAGGCCTGATGGATGCCATTCAGCGCTATGAGGATAACCACGGCGCGCAATTTGAAACCTACGCCTCACAGCGCGTGCGCGGTGCCATGCTGGATGAGTTGCGCGGTGCCGACTGGCTGCCACGTGGCATTCGCAAAAACATGCGTGATATCGAAGTGGCTGTGCAGCAACTGGAACAAAAGCTTAGCCGCCCGCCAACCGAGTCTGAAATTGCCAAGCACATGAACTTCACGCTCGAAGACTACTATGATGTCTTGAGCGATTGCCAGGGTCATCAGCTGATTTACTACGAAGACTTTCAGGATGACGATGGTGGCGAGCACTTTCTCGACCGTTATGTCGATGACGACACCAGTGATCCGGTCAAGTCTTTGCTAGAGAGTGATTTCCGCGAGGCGTTGATTGACTCGATTGATCACCTGCCTGAACGCGAAAAAATGCTGATGGGCTTGTACTACGAAAAAGAGCTTAACTTAAAAGAAATCGGCGCCATCATGAGTGTCTCCGAATCTCGTGTCTGCCAGCTGCATAGCCAGGCCGTAGCCCGTTTGCGCGCGTCTATGCGTGACAAGTCCTGGACCGGAGTGGCCTGATGGATTGGGGTAGTATCGCCGGGCTTGTCATTGCCCTCGCCGGGCTTGTATTTGGGCAAGTGATTGACGGTGGTCGTCTTAATTCTCTGATGCAACCGGCTGCGTTTGCGGTGGTGATTTTAGGCACCACGGGTGCCGTGTTGTTGCAAACCGAATTCAAGCTGTTTATAAGAGGCTTGCGCATGCTGCGCCTGGTGTTTGTACACCCGCAGGACGACAGAAAAAAACTCGCCATTAAAATCAATCAATGGAGCCTGCAGGCACGCAAAGAAAGCGTGTTGTCGCTGGAGAGCTACATCAAACGCGAGCAGGATCCGTTTGTACGCAAAGGGTTGCAATTGCTGGTTGACGGCACCCCTGCCGACCGCATTCGCGAAGTGTGTGCGATTGATATGTATTACTATGAGCTGCAAGAACGCGAAGCGGCCAAAATCTGGTCGGCTGCCGGTGGCTATGCACCAACCGTCGGCATTTTGGGCGCAGTATTGGGCCTGATCCACGTCATGGAAAACCTGTCGGACCCGGCTAAAATCGGTAGTGGCATTGCGGTGGCTTTTGTCGCCACCATTTACGGCGTAGCGTTAGCCAACCTGGTTTTTTTGCCGATTTCTAACAAATTAAAAGGCCATGTGCAGCACGAAATGTCCAGGCGCGAGATGTTGCTCAATGCCTGGGTGTCGATTGCCCGTGGCGATAACCCCAAACTGGTCACCGAGCGCCTTGAGTCGTACCTGCATTTGCGGGAGTCGTAATGTACAGGCGCCGCAAGCTGGATGAAGACGATGAAAGCCACGAACGCTGGTTGATTTCTTACGCCGACTTTATCACCCTGCTATTTGCATTTTTTGTGGTGATGTATGCCACCTCGACCATTAACCTGAATAAGTACCGTGTACTGTCAAGCTCGGTGGTGACGGCGTTTCAAGGCAAGCCTGGTGAGGTCGACGCACCAGAAGCGCAAACACAAGCCACCTTGCAAAACCAGAGCGCAGTGCTTAAACCGCTGCCATTAAGCTATTTGTATCAAGAGAAAAAGCTGCGCGACCAGGAAAAGGTACGTGCTATCGGCCAGCAAGTCGCTAATGCCCTCACGCCCTGGATTGATCAAAAGCTGATCACGGTGTATCAGTCTGACTTAGGCATTGAGGTCGACATTCAAAGCAGTCTGCTGTTTAACCACAACCAGACCACTTATACCGCGCAAGCGCTAGCCGTATTAAGCGCGCTAAGTGCACAACTTAAAAATGAATATCGCACCATACAGGTCGAAGGCCACAGCGATAAACAGCTATTTAGTGGCCAGGCCGATGCCGACACCAAACGCTGGGAATTAACCGCCGCGCAAGCCGCCCATATTGCTGCCAGCCTGGTGGCGCAAGGCATTGCCAGTAAACAATTGACCGCGATAGGCATGGCAGAGACCAAACCAGTTTCTAGTAGTGACAACGCGCTGGCGCAAGCGATGAATACCCGCATGACGATACGTGTGTTAACGGCTGAAAGCAGCGCGCAACAAACCAGCAATGTTGCCAACCGGCAAGAACTCGCCGCCGCAATCGCAGAGGCCGCGCCATCAATTGAGGCTGTACCTGCTGAGGCTGTACCCGCTACATTGCCAGCAGCAGCGTCCAGCGAAACCGCACCTTAAACCAGCGCGCCTTGCAACCAGTCGTTAAACTGCTCTATGGGCATGGGTTTGCCAAACAAAAAGCCTTGATAGCGACGGCAGCCATTATTCAATAACAGTTCCATCTGCTCTTGTGTTTCTACCCCTTCTGCAATCACGCTGAGGTACATGCTCTGTGCCATGGCAATAATGGTGCGCACAATCGTGCGATCGTGGCTATCGGTGACAATATCATTGACGAACGAACGGTCAATTTTGAGTTGATACAACGGTAGCTTTTTCAAATACTGCAACGATGAATAGCCAGTACCAAAGTCATCGAGCGAAAATTGAATGCCCAATTGGCTGAGTTCGGCCATGATGCGCACTGCATCATCCACATTTTCCAATAAAACGCTTTCGGTGAGCTCTAAACGCAAGGCATTCGGATTAATCTGATGGCGCTGAATACAGGCTTTGACCATGGCCACAAAATTGGCCTGGCAAAATTGGCGCGCACTGATATTGACGGATAAACTCAGTTCGCGGGTGTTTAATGATTGTTGCCACAATGCAATCTGTGCACAAGCCTGATCTAGCACCCACATACCGATTTCAATAATCAGGCCGCTGGTTTCGGCCACGGCGATAAATTGCAATGGCGAGATCAAGCCGCGTTCCGGATGCAGCCATCTTAACAAGACCTCTGCCCCAAATGGCCGACCGGTGTGATCCACCTGCACTTGGTAATGCAAGCGCAGCTGTTGTTGCACGATGGCTTCACGCAACTCAGTTTCAAGCATGACCTGTGTCGCAATTTCAGTCTGCATGCCTGGCTGATAGACGCAGGCATGATTGCGCCCGCCCTGCTTGGCTTTATGCATGGCAATATCAGCCGCTTTCACATAGTCGGTATCCCCTATGCTGATATCATTAAAGCTGCATAAACCCATGCTGGCCGTAATAGACAGCTTTTGGCTACCTATTTTAAACGGGCGCTCAAAGACTTTTTGCAGTTTACGCTGCGCGGACAATACCTGCTGCAAGGCTTTGTCCGAAGATGCGGCGAGGCCGGAAAGCAACACCAGAAACTCGTCGCCGCCCATACAGGCAATAAAGTGTGGCTCGGCGATTTTTTGCAAGCGTTCAGCAACTTGCTGCAACAAGCTATTGCCTGCTGCATGGCCATGCGCCTCATTAATCCATTTAAAATGATCGAGGTCGATATACACCACGCCCCTATGTTCACCTGTTGCAGGCTGCGCGCGCAATTGCTGCAACACCTCATATACCCTTTTGCGATTAGGCAAGCCAGTCACAGGTTCCAGGTAAGACAAGCTTTGAATCGACTCTTGTGACAAGTGCCTATCAATCACCAGGCTCATCAATTTAGTTGCTTGCTCGATCATGGACTGCTCAAGCGCACTTGGGGTTTGTGGCTGGCGATAATAGATCGCAAACGCCCCCAGCACCTCACCATCAGCGGTTAAAATAGGCTCAGACCAACCGGCCTGTACGCCCGAGGCCAATGCTGCCTCACGATGATTGCCCCAATAAGGATGCGTCATCACATTTTCAACGATCACCCGCTGCTTAATCGCGATGGCGGTTGCCAGCGAGCCATTGCCCGCCTCCAGATGCAGTTGGCGCAATGTTTGCAGCAATGCGTGCGGCAACGAGGGCGCAATCACCGTCTGCACCAGCTTGCCCAGGTTTTGCGTCAGCACCAGCGCGCAATACACCTCTTCGTGCATGGCCTCAATATCACGCACCATTTTTTCTAAAATCCTGACGGCATCTTGTTCTTTTAAGATTAACTCCAGAATTGAAAACTGGAAGCGCTCATAGGCAATCGCGCGTAACTTCTCTTGTTGAAACACCAGTAGAGCCTGTTGCTCATGTGTCGTCTCTCGTACCAGCAACAGGCTGCGTGGCTCGCCTGAGGCCAGGCTAAAATAATGCACACTGCATTCCAGCCAGCGGCACTGGCTATCATGGCAGGCAATCTGTATGGTACGCTGAGTGATTTCGGGCGAGGGCTGGGTGAGGATGGATTGAATCGGTGCATGTGTGATGCGTGGCAGGCAGGCCCACAAGTCACAGCCAGACTCAAGTGTATGACAGACCAGCACAGACTGGCAATTGCCAAGATGATCCGTCTCTGCTGCAATATAAAAACCGGAATCATCGACCAGCGCGCGCCATTGTTCAAAGGCGCGACTTAAGTCAGAACGAGCACTCAGGTCAATCGAAGTGCTCAAACTCGCTGTAGCCTCCAAACTGCATGAAGCGCTCAAGGGCTGACCTGCCAATGCCAATGCCAATGCATTGGGCTCGAGATTTACTATAGACATCGCATACTTTCACAACCGCAGTGCAAAATCTAACTGCCGACAACTAGGCACCCTCTGCCTGTCGGTTGTTAAGATGACACACCCCCGAAGAATTTTAGTTGGGAGTCAATACAACATGGATTGCTCCCTTTTATATTTACGATGATGTGTCAAAAAGCAAATTGGTGTCAAGACAAATTCACGCCCAGACAACGACATTAACAACTGTCATCGGCGACCGTCACATAGATGTGACAATAGGCGGTCAAAACCCCACTTTCCGGCGCCTTTTGTCACCAAAGGTGACAACATCCGCAGCAGGCTAAGTCTGAAAAAACGCGTGAACAGTCCCAATAGCAAGGCCACGGCAACGACCAATTCAAAAGTCATGACCAGGTTACAGCTGACTTCTGCAGGCAACAAATTAAACGGAAAAGCAAACTGCAAACCCGTTTTGACCGTGTTCAGAAAATCAGTCTGCGATTGATAATTGCCAACGAAATGTTGAATCAAGGGTGACTGCTTTTCCGGGATTGAAGTCGTATGGCTTATTCTTCAATCTCGAAAATACCTTACATAACAGCGCTAACTTTTTCTATTTTTTATAAAAACAGGCCAGCGAAGTATGATTAACAGCGCAAATACCAGGCTGTAAATCACTGGCTCAGTCACATCTTTTTTGACCAGCCACCAGAAATGCAGCAACACCAGCACGCCAATCACATAGACCAGTTTATGCAGGCTTTTCCAGCGTTGCTTGAGGGCTTTTATTGCACGCTGGTTAGACGTGGCGGCCAGCGGCAAGGTCAGCAACAAAGCGGCTGCCCCCACTAAGACATAAGGATGTTTGACGACATCTTTGACAATGTCAGCCCAATCAAACTGGTAGTCGAGCCAGAGATAAGTCGTCACATGCAGGCAGGCATAAGCAAACATCCACAACCCAAGCAAGCGACGGGCCGCGATCAGCCAAGCTTGTTGCGTGAGATAGCGCAGTGGCGTGATGCCAAGTGAGAGCAATAAAAACACCAGCGCCCATGTGCCCGTAGAACGTTCAATAAACTCGACCGGATTTGCGCCAAGCCCGTCAGTGAACCCCAGATAAATCAAGCGTGAGACAGGAATAAATGCCCCCAACCAGATCAAGACTTTCAGCCGTTGAATCAAGGTTTTTGCGGGTTGCGCAGCTACCCATTGCATCAGAGATTGCATCCTAGGCATGTTAGAAGTTTTTCTGTAAATCCATGCCTGCATATAACTGCCCTACTTCATCATAGCCATTAAACATTTTGGTTTTAATACGTCCGGCAAACAAACCAGACCCGATACGTTTTTCTGAGGACTGCGTCCAGCGCGGATGATCCACCGCCGGATTCACATTGGCATAAAAGCCATACTCACGCGCACTGGCTTTCATCCAGCTGGTATGCGGCATGTGTTCTACAAAACGGATTGTACTAATCGCCTTGGCACCTTTAAACCCATATTTCCATGGCACCACCAAACGCACAGGCGCACCATTCTGGTTAGGCAGCACCTTGCCATACAAGCCCACCGCCAGTATCGTCAATGGCTGCATGGCTTCATCCATGCGCAGCCCCTCAATATAAGGCCAATCCAGCACTGGCATACGGGCACCCGGCATATGACGCGGATCGTTGTAAGAGATAAACTCAATATATTTGGCATTTCCCGTTGGCTGCGCCCAATCAATCAGCGCCTTCAATGGCAACCCTACCCACGGAATCACCATAGACCAGCCCTCGACACAGCGCATGCGGTAAATACGCTCTTCTAGAGGGGCGAGTTTCATCAACTGCTCAATGCTGATGGTTTTGTTTTGCTTAACCGCGCCTTCAATCTTGATCGTCCACGGTGTGGGTTTAAACAACACCGCCTCTCGTGCCGGATCCTCCTTGCCAGTGCCAAACTCGTAATAATTGTTATAACTGGTCACATCCTCAAAGCTGGTCAGTTTCTCCTCTTTGCCATACGCAGTCTTTTGAAAGTCTAGCATTTGCGCTGCCTGCACCTGTGATGGCAACCATAGGCTGGCGGCAGCGGCACCTGCCGCTTTCAGCACCGTGCGGCGTTGCTCAAATATGGCTTGTGGCGTGATCTCAGAGGGCAAAATACCGCTAGGATTACGGCGATTGTTATCGAGTAGCATAGAGTTTCCAGTCAAGTGATGATGTATGCCTATTTGTCGCATATGACAGGAAAACCTTACAGGGGATTCCAGCGAAAAGGTAAATCTTTTGCAAGTTAAGCGTTAGGGACGATAAAGCTGACCTCCAAAAACACAAAAGGCGCACCAGGCGCCTTTTGACAGAGCTTAATTCGTAATCTAGTTAAGCACGTTTGCGTTGAACTAAAGAAATGACCGCCAGGCCTGCCAGCAAAAAGCCTAAGGTATCTGGTTCAGGCACCACGCTGTTGCTCACAGTCGCCTCGGTATTAAGGCCTAATGCAATAGAGCCCAGACCAGCAGGCACTTCATTTTTCACAATCAGTGCCAGCGAATTGAATTCGCCAGAGATTGCTGCAAAGGTATAGCTCAGGTATGTCATGCCGGTACCGCTGGTGCTCGTCCAGGTCCAATCACCAACATCCACACCATTGACCAGCACATCCCAATCCACTGACGCGCCTTGTGACAATACATTCTGAGTGATATTCAACTCCAGGTCCAAACTCGTTGCGCCAAACAGGCCTGACCCGCTAAACGTTTCACTCACTTGATCACCATGTGAAACAGACCAGAAATAGCCGATATCTGTTGCAGACAGAGCACCGACAGAACTCACCACATTGGAACTGTAGCTTGGGAAATTAAAGTTGTATGTGGCAGCCTGTGCCATGCCTGTACCTGCCAGCATGCATGCAGACAACGCCGCGCCTACCATGCTTTTCATAGCGATCGCTTTGATTGCGATTGATTTCATTGAAAGTCTCCCCTGATATATATGCATTAATTAAATTGATGTGGGCGCAATGCTAGAGCATTTTAATGACGATGTCGAGTGACACGCAGACTAGTGCATATCAGCTATTTTTTATAAGAAATATGCTGAAATAACGACTTTGATTTTTGTGCCTAAATTATTTCGCTTTCGCCAGCAACGCATCCAATTCAGCATCTTTCAACTTGGCCGCGATCGTTTCAGCTTGTTGAATCAATTGGTTTGCGGCGGTTACATCGCCTTGCGCGCGTTTGTTTTCTGCCCAGTAAATGGCAGTTTTGGCTTCGTAGAATTCACCGCCATTGTCATGCGCGTACTCCATCAGGCGCTGATAGGTTTTGTCGGCACTGACGTAATCCTTTTTCTCAGAAAATAACTTGCCAAGTGTCAGGCTGGCGTCTGCATACTGGTCAGGTGTACCTGACTTGCGCAGCATCATGACGCCTTTGAGCTGATATTCAATCGCTTTGTCAGCTTGCTGCAGTTGCTGGTAAGCCATGGCTTCATGGATGCAACTATCCGCGCGCTCGTCGTCATTCATGGCGAGTTTTTCGCCTGCTTCAAACGCTTTGAGCGCATTTTCATATTGACCGATGTCAAAATAGGCTTCGCCGATCAGGTTATGTGCAACGCGTGTGTAACGGCGCATGTTTTGCTGCTCGCTAAACTTGAGCGCTTGCTGGTAGCTTTCTAGCGCAGCGTCATGCACTTTGGCTTCAAGCTGGGCATTGCCTAACAACATATGGGCAGAGATCAAGTCCAAGCCTTCCGGTTTCAAGCTAATGGCCTGCTTAAAGCTTTGCTGCGCGGCGGCATTTTGCGCTAAACCAGACTGTGCACGCCCCTTACACAACCAGAACTCAGCCTGATTGGCGTGTTTGTCAGCCACCTGTATCGCTTGTGTATATTGGCGGTTGCGCACAGCTGCATCACAAGTCTCCAATGCCGCATCTTTAGCCATAGACTCATTAATAATCAATAAATTAATCGCAACTATTAAAGTAATTTTTAAATTCATTTTAAAATAAATCCGGTTGGGTTGATGGAGCTTGTAGCGATGATTGCACGGTTTCCTGGGTCGCCACAGGTGTTTGTTTGGATGATTGCAGCATGGCGATCAACGCCGACTCGTCCAGCACGGGAACATTGAGCTGTTGTGCTTTTTCAAGCTTGCTACCCGCCTCTGCACCCGCCACAACATAGCTGGTTTTGGCTGACACGCTACCGCTGACTTTACCACCCACAGCTTCAATCATGGCTTGTGCCTGGTCGCGCTTGAGGGTGGGCAGCGTGCCAGTGAGCACAAAAGTTTTTCCGGCAAAAGCGGCAGATGCGGTGGTAATCTCTATGTCGGCCCAATGCACACCCAGCTTACGCATGGCAGCAATTACCTCACGGTTATGCGGCTCCTGAAAAAACTGATAGGCTGCCTCAGCCACAATCGGCCCCACATCATTCACTTGCATCAACGCCTCAACCTCGGCGCCCATCAAGGCGTCTAAATGCCCAAAATGCTGCGCCAGTTCTTTAGCCGTGGCTTCACCGACATTGCGGATGCCTAGCGCATAAATAAAACGTGGCAGCGTAGCCTGCTTGCTTTTACTAATGGCGGCCAGCACATTCTGCGCAGACTTTTCGGCCATGCGCTCCAGCCCACACAAGTCGGGCAAGCTTAGTTTATAAATATCATCCAGGTGATGTACCAGATCACGCTCAACCAGTTGATCCACCAGCTTTTCACCCAGGCCTTCAATATCCATGGCGCGGCGGGAGGCAAAATGCGTAATCGCCTGTTTGCGCTGCGCCGGGCAAATCAGGCCGCCCGTACAACGCGCCACGGCTTCGTCTTGTGGCCGCACCACATGCGAGCCGCACTCGGGGCAGGACAACGGCATGACAAACACGCGAGCATCTGCCGGACGTAATTCAGGCTTGGCCGATACCACCTCCGGGATCACATCCCCTGCCCGCCTCACAATCACAGTATCACCGATGTGAATATCTTTGCGTCGCAACTCGTCCTCGTTATGCAAGGTGGCATTAGTCACGGTGACGCCGCCGACAAATACCGGTTTCAGACGTGCCACTGGTGTAATAGCGCCAGTTCGGCCCACTTGCACCGTAATGTCTTCTACCACGGTGACAGCTTCTTCGGCGGGGAATTTATGTGCAATGGCCCAGCGTGGCGCCCGTGACACGAAGCCAAGCGCATCTTGCAGCGCAAAAATATTCACCTTATACACCACGCCATCAATATCAAACGGCAAGCGGCTACGCTTTTCGCCTATCTCGGCATAATAATCGCGCAAGCCCTGTGCGCCTGTTTTAACGCCACGTAGCGCAGACACCGGAAAGCGTAAATCGGCCAGGTATTGCATGGCCTCAGCATGCGAATGCAGCTCGGGCGCACCATCACTGGCTCCCAGGCCATAGGCAAAGAAATGCAGCGGCCGCTTGGCGGTGATTGTTGAGTCTAGCTGGCGTAGGCTACCGGCCGCCGCATTACGCGGGTTGGCAAACAACTTGGCACCAGCCGCAGTTTGTTGCTGATTAAGCTTTTCAAAGTCTTTTTTAAGCATCAACACTTCACCGCGCACTTCAAGTAATGCCGGCGGCTGGGCAATACTCAAGCGGCTGGGAATCGCGCGGATGGTTTTCAGGTTGTGTGTGACATTTTCGCCGGTATAGCCATCGCCACGGGTCGCCCCTTGTACAAACACACCGTGTTCATAAGTCAGGGTAATCGCCAGGCCGTCGAATTTAGGCTCAACGGCATAGTCCACTTGCGAGACGTCGGCGCCTTCACGCACGCGGCGATCAAAAGCATCTATTTCTTCGTCACTAAACGCATTATTAAGCGACAGCATGGCTTGGCGATGCTGCACGCTGTCAAACGCAGACAAAGCCAGACCGCCGACACGCTGGCTTGGGGAGTCTGCGGTAATCAGTTCAGGATATTGTTGCTCGAGATCAAGCAACTGACGGTATAAGCCATCGTACTCACTATCACTCACCAGCGGCGCATCAAGCACATAGTAGTGATAGTCGTACTCGGCAATGCGTTGCTTAAGCTGTTGTAAAAGCAGCGCAGCTTCTGGAGCAGACATAAGATCAGGAGAACAGGCGTTTAGCGTGGCTACTGCCCGGCGTGATGCCTTGCGCCGCCATGGCATTAGAGATATTTTTTAATTGCTGACGGATTTTATCCAGTTGCGCATCACCGATAGCCTTGCGGTTGACATCAATCATGCTCCCACTCAAGCTGCTTGCCATGTTTGCTGCAATATCAACCATGTGGTCAAACACTTGCAAGCTGTTAGGCGTGGTCGGAATATCCAGTTGAAAGGTGACACCAGTCATCACCGCTGTTTTCAGCATCTCGGCCGAAAACGGTTTACCTTCATAGTTACGCACAGAAAACGCAAGCTGGCCGTCTGTGTTAAATAGCTCAAAACGGCCATCCGCACTCAGTTGCATGCCGCAAGCCTCAGCCAGCCCACGCAACTTGGTCGCATGAAACATGCCCTGGTTTGCCAGCACATGAAACTCAACCGCTTTATCAACCTCAATACAAAATCCATCAATCGACTGTGCCTGCTCAGAAGGCTCATAGCCACCTTGCCAGCCTACAGTTAAGCCCAGCGCACGCGCAAGGGTCTCCATCGACTTTTGAAACCGTTTCAGTGTGTCTTCATCAACCGGGCCACCACGGTCAGCCAATTGCAAACTACAGGCAACCTGGCTGGCTGGTGTTTGGTCTTGCATCGCTTTGGCATCCAGCGCCAGCACATCTTGCCAATCGCCGCTGGTTGAGCTTTGCGCCCACAAGGTCGCATGTTGCTGAAACGTTCTGACTTCTGCTTGCATGTCTTCCAACTCTGCCAGCATCACGCCTAGCGGCGCATCAATCAAGCCTATCCAATCCATACAAGAATTCACCGCCACCGGCAGTGCTGGCTCTTCAATCTGCACAGGGTGGGCAAAAGCGGCCTCATCTTCGTCTGCTGCCAGCGCTTGGGCAAAGTCTAATGCTGGCGGTTCAAAAGCAGGGGCTTGGTCAATGTCATCAAAAGATTGTGCTACCGGGGCGGTTGGCTCTGGCCTGGCAAACATCGCTGGTTCAACCTTTTGGCGCTCAACTTTTGGCGGTTCAACGTTTACAGGCTCAGCCTTGGCTTGAGTCACTTTCGCAGCCACAGATGCTGGCGCTTGACTGGCTGGTTTATTTAAATTGAGGCCATTTTTATCGAAGGTCGCCGTGGTCGCCGCATTAATTTTCGCTTTAGCAGATTCACCCAGCGTAAAATCGGGCTCAACCTTACTGGCCTGACTGATCGTTGATTGGCGCACGCGTGGCTCAGACATCCAGCCTTCGACGTCTTCTGACACCGTATTTTTTTCAGTGCTGGCTTTTTTCAGCGGCTCTTTTTTAGCAGCATCCGTGTTGGGAGAATCGCTCGCTTTGGCAGCCGCAGACTCAGTTTCCAGCACATCACCGCGGGTATGGCTAAAACGATACTCAACGTCTCTGCGATATTTTTTCTCCTGCCACCAGTTAAAAACAACCACTGCCAGAACGATGCTGACCCCAAGCAACACCAATATCATCCACAAATCAGACATGTGACCTTACAATCCTTAATAACGCTTGCATAATAATACAGCAAAACTGGCATTAAGCCGCATGCATGCGTATCGCCTCGTCGATATCGACATCCACAATACGCGACACGCCCGACTCTTGCATCGTGACGCCAATTAACTGTTGAGACATCTCCATGGTAATTTTGTTGTGCGACACAAACAGAAACTGGGTTTTTTCTGACATCACGCGCACCAGCTGGCAAAAACGCTCAGTATTGCTGTCATCCAGCGGCGCATCCACTTCATCCATCAGGCAAAATGGCGCCGGATTTAATCTAAACAAGGCAAACACCAGTGCCATTGCTGTCAGTGCTTTTTCACCACCGGAGAGCAACTGTATCGTGGTGTTTTTTTTGCCTGGCGGCTGCGCAAAGACCTGCACGCCGGTATCCAGAATCTCATCCCCCAGCAACTCGAGCTTGGCATTACCGCCATTAAACAAGGTTTGAAACAACTCACCAAAATTGCGGTTGGCCTCATCAAACGTTGCCCGTAGCTTGCCACGCGTTTCGCGGTCTATTTTCTGGATCGCCTCTTCCAGCGTCTCACTCGCAGTGAGTAAATCGTTAAGTTGGCTATCCAGATAGCCTTTACGCTCTTTTTCAACCGACAATTCTTCAATCGCCGCCATATTGACCGCGCCTAATTGCTGTATCTGTTGCTGCAATTTTTGTGTCGTTTGCGCTAGCGCCTCTACTTGACTATCCATATTGAGGCCATGCTGTATCAAGGCATCATCCAGCCCGGTCTCTGCCAGCGCTGACTGACACTGCTCAACCTGCAAACGGCACGCTTGCTGCTTGAGGCGTCGCTGCTCAACCGCATCCCTGAGTGGATGCAGTTGTTGCTCAATCTGCAAGCGGTGGCGCTCTTGTGCCTGCAAGGTGTTTTCTTGCTCAGCGACTTGATGACGCACTTGCGCCAGCGCTTGCTCGCAGTCGTGCTGCCGCGTCAACGCATGCGCCAGATTCGCTTTGAGCGCCTCCATATTGCTAATCGCCAGCGCCTGCTCGGTCTCGACCAGGTGATGCTGTAAATTTTGAGTCTCTTGCTCGTTATTGGTTAAGCGCTGCTGTAAATCGCTAACGGCATTATTGAGTAACGTATGCTCAAACACTTGTGACTGATGCGCTTTTTCGGCTTGTTGTACGGTGTCGCGCAAATTGAAATAAGCTTGTTCGGCTTGTTGTTTTTGCGCCTGCGTGTCGCGCGCCGTTTGCTCCAAGCCTGCAAATTGCGATTGATGGCCCGCCATACTGGCTTGTGCTTGGGCGATTTCTGCATTTAAACCCGCTTGGCGACTTTCAGCCTGTGCAACATCTTGCTGTAACGCCTCTTGGCGACGCAACGCATTGTCATGCGCTTGTTGTAGGCGTGATACCTGCATTTGCGCCTCATGCATGCTACCGGTAAATTGTTTAATCTGCTGGTGAGCTTGCTGTTGTTGCTGACGTACGGTTTGCAAACCGGCCTCCAGCGATTGCACTTGCTGCTGTGCGGCGTTAACCTCTTGCTGTAAGTCACTTAAACCAGCGTGTAAGTGATCCAATTGCTGTTGCCGCTCGAGCACACCTTGCATTTGATTTTGACGGCCGTAAAAAACGGCGCTATAACGCTGGTAAACATCACCCGTTTGGGTCAGCAAACTCACACCCGCTGGCAAGTGCACCTGATAATGCGAAAGCTGCTGCACATCCTCCAGCACATAAACCCCGGCCAGCCAGTGCTGCAAAGCAGCGGCCGCTTCTGCTTGTTTAATCGTCAACAAACTATACAGGCTAGGCAAGCCATGCCATTGTGCTGGCAAGGTCTCGGTAGCTACCGCGGCCTGGGCGACGGCTAAAGCGGCCTGCGGATGCGGCAATTGCGACCAGTCAGCCAGGTTTTCGGGCAACAAAGCATTTAACTTGTGGCCAAGAAACACTTCTAAAGCCGGTTGCCACTGGCTATCCACCTGTATGGCTTGCCACAAGCGCGGTGCCGATTGCATGCCTGTTTTTTGCAGCCACGGCCCTAATTGCTGATCTTGCTTGATGCTTTGCTGCAACTTGTGCAGCGACTGAATTTCAGCCTCTAACTGATGCAAAGCCCGTTGCGCCTGCTGCCAGCGAGTGCGCGCCTGCTGTAAAGCTTGTTGCTGCGTGCTTTCCTCTGCCCGATGCTGCGTCAGTTGCAGCTCTTCGTGCTGCATAGCTGCCTGTTGCTCAACAAGCTGTTGCTGATACGCGCCCAATGCCTGCATGTCTGGCAATGCCCACTGCCGCAGCTCGTTTTGCAATTGCTGCAAGCGCTGTGCGACCTCGGCCAGATTGCGCTCAATAAAATTGATATTGTTTTGTTCCAGCTGCATGTGCTGGCGGCTTTGCTGGACAGCAAATTGCGCTTGATTGGCGGCTTGCTGGATGGCCTGCAATTGGCTAGCCTGCTCAGGCAAGCCTTGCTGCATGGTTTGTAACTGCAGCGCATGCTGCGCAACCGCACTTTCAGCGCTGCCCAACGCGGTGGTTTTTTCTGCCAATTGTGTTTTTAACTGCTGCTGTTGCTGGGCTCTATGCTCCATCTGCCGCAACAACTGATGCTGTTCTTGCAACAAACGATCGCGCCCCTCTTCAGACTGCTTCACCTGTAAACCAAGGGTAGAAACCTGGGCGTTTGCCTCGTAAAATGCCGCCTGTGCCGTATGCAACTGGCTAGAGGTTTGCTGATGTTGCTGCCGTGACTGCTCAAGTTGCAACTCGTGATGACGTAAACTCGCCATTTGTGCTTCCAGCGCATTCACCGCCTGCTCAACGGCTTGCGAAGCAGCCTCATGCTCGAGCACAGCATCACGTTTACGCAGCCACCAGCATTGCGCGTCGGCTAATTTATGTGCTTGCTGCAGCGCATGAAACTGTTGCGTGACCACGGCTTGCGCTTCCAGCTTAATAATGTGCTTGTTCATTTCACGCGAAATATCTTCTACCCGCTCAAGATTTTCGCGCGTATCGCGCAGCCGTAGCTCGGTCTCGCGCCTGCGTTCTTTATATTTGCTGATGCCGGCCGCTTCTTCCAGAAACACGCGCAACTCTTCCGGCCTTGCCTCTACAATACGTGAAATGGTGTTTTGGCCGATAATGGCATAGGCGCGGCCACCCAAACCGGTGCCCAAAAATAAATCTGCCACATCGCGGCGGCGCACAGCCATATTATTGATGTAATAAGTCGAGCCCTTGTCGCGCTCAATCACCCGCTTCACGGCAATTTCGGCGTACTGGCTCCACTCGCCATTCGCGCCGCCCAGGCTGTTATCAAAAATCAGCTCAACACTGGCACGTGAGATCGGTTTGCGATTGGCAGAGCCGTTAAAAATAACGGCATCCATGGCGTCGGCACGCATTTCCTTGGCGGATGACTCCCCCAGCACCCAACGCACCGATTCCATGACATTCGATTTGCCACAGCCATTAGGCCCAACCACGCCCACACGTTGCCCATGCAGGTGTATGGTGGTCGGATCAACAAAAGACTTGAACCCCGCAAGTTTTAAATGTGTCAGACGCAAAGTAAGAAAAACGCTTATAAGAATTTGAATAGTAGCTTAAGCGTTATAATACCCATTTTTATCAAGAAACAACCAAGAAACGTGAGTGCAATGAGCGAACATTTACTCGGTGGCAAACCAACTACCCAACCAGTGAAGACACTGGAAACTTTTGACAACCCGAATCCAAGCCGTGATTTCCATATTCATATGGAAATTCCAGAGTTCACCTGCCTGTGCCCGAAAACTGGCCAGCCTGACTTTGCGGTGATTTACCTCGACTATATTCCCAACAAATTGTGCGTGGAATTAAAAAGCCTAAAACTGTATATGTGGTCATTCCGCGACGAAGGCTGTTTTCATGAAGCCGTCACCAACCAGATTCTCGACGACCTGGTCAGCGCCATTGATCCGAAATTTATGCGCGTCACCGCCAAGTTTTATGTGCGCGGCGGTATCTTTACCAACGTCGTGGCAGAACACCGCGCCGCAGGCTGGCAGCCACAGCCCTATGTAGAGTTATCGCAAT
Source organism: Methylophilus sp. 5 (assembly GCF_000515275.1). Taxonomy (NCBI): domain Bacteria; kingdom Pseudomonadati; phylum Pseudomonadota; class Betaproteobacteria; order Nitrosomonadales; family Methylophilaceae; genus Methylophilus; species Methylophilus sp. 5. The sequence continues at coordinate 2,676,461 of NZ_KI911560.1, read as the reverse complement.
TTTCTGCGCAAAGTAATATCCGCGGATAAGCGTACACAGAAATAAAAAAACCCGGCCAGGCCGGGTTTTTTATTGCACTGGCAAATGGCTACATTAGCTGCAATGCCTAACTTGCTTTTATTGGGTTTAAAAGGCAAGGCATGTTGCGAAGGTGCCTTAATTCAACCCTAGCACTTCAACACAAAAAACTAAAGAGACTCTGCAGCTCACAATAACGGATGCTATGCGTGCAATCATTTGAATTTGGCATGGGTGTATTGCACCAATGAAAAAACCTCACATGTAACAGTTATCTGTCACATGTGAGGTTTCATATATATGAATCATTACTCCTGCCATGATTCAACCACTTAAGTGGATTTGGCGTCCCCACGGGGATTCGAACCCCGGTCGCCTCCGTGAAAGGGAGGTGTCCTAGGCCTCTAGACGATGGGGACCTAAGAAATTTAACAACCTGCGCATTATACCAGTTTTTCAAATAATTTAAATATTTATTTAACAAAAAATTCAATATTTTCAATCACTTGGTGGAGATAAGCGGGATCGAACCGCTGACCTCTTGCATGCCATGCAAGCGCTCTCCCAGCTGAGCTATACCCCCGAATCTCTGGTAATGCCGCTCTTCGTTTTGCAGTGCAATTCAAAGAAGGCGCCATATTAATGATGGCTTGAAGTCTTGTCAACGGCTTTCACCATAAATATTGAAAAAACTTCATATCGTTTTGTTTTTAATAAATGCCTGCTGCCCTCTTTAGCCGGCAACCATGGCAACGAATACAATTTTATTTGAGGTAAGGTTTGATTTTGCCCATGATGTCTTCGCTCTCGGGCCGCGTCATGCTATTAAATGAATAGACTTTTTGACCACCAGGCAGGATGACATACTTATAAAAGTTCCATTGCGGCGCTTGGCCGGTTTGTTTGATCAGCTGCTGATACAACGGATTGGCAGCACTGCCGGCCACGCTGGATTTTTCAACCATCGGAAACTTGACGGAATACGTCAGTTTGCAGAAATCACCAATCTGCTTGTTATTGCCAGGCTCTTGCCTGAAGTCATTGGACGGAAAACCAATCACGACCAGGCCCTTGTCTTTATATTGCTCATATAGCGCTTCCAGCGCTTCAAACTGGGGCGTAAAGCCGCATTTGCTGGCAGTGTTGACAATGAGGATAGGTTTGTCCTGAAATTGACAAAAATCGACAGTTTGCCCCTGTAAGGTTTTAAATTGGTGTTGATATAAAGGTAAACAGTCAGCCTGCGCCAATGAATAGCCGCCTAAGCTTAATAACATGAATATCACACCTCGCATTGCATCTCTCCTGAAACTTATGTTTATGTTATGCCTTTACAGACAGTCAGTTAGCTTGATTGTTCTGCATGAATGGCGCATATTTTACTTTTTTTAATAGTTGCCGTTAATCTAATTGTAAGAAACAAAAAGCATGATTGGCATAGTCTATGCTAATGCTTATGTTAAGAACATTAAGGACTGACATGTTTGAGTAAATTAACGATGTAATGGGAGACCACCATGTTACAAAAAGCAACGCCAACCGACAAATTTAAAAAAATTGATCAAATGCTGGAAGATTTTGCCGGTGATGAAGTCGATGATTTCGAATCCAGCTATGGCAGCTATGAGAAAAGCCACAAGCACTACTCTGCTGACGAAGATGTGTTGATGAATATCGACGACTTGTATTAATCTGCGCGACTGCTGTCATACCGCAGGCTGAACCAGCCTGATGCACTCACCACACACTGTGTGCGCCATGGTTACTGATATACGGTTGCCTGATATAATATCGGGATGGAAATTACTACACGCTTGGAGTTCGATGCCGGACATCGTATTCCTGATCATAAAAGCCAATGCCGCAATTTGCATGGCCATCGTTACGCCATAGAGATTACGCTCTCGGGCGACATTATTCACGCTGAACACGCTTCAGAAAACGGAATGGTGATGGACTTTGCCGATGTTAAGCGCATTGCCCGTGAAACCATTGTTGATCGCTGGGACCATGCCTTTCTGGTCTATCAGGGAGATGGCGCTGTTTTAGACTTTTTAAACAGTTTGCCCAATCACAAAACGGTGATTTTTCCAACGATTCCAACGGCAGAAAATATGGCGGCACAAGCATTTAAATTGCTTAAGGCACAATATACAGACAGCTTTGGCAATCATCTCAAGCTGGTAAAAGTCAGGCTGTATGAAACGCCAAACAGCTGGACAGATGCGTTTGACCAGCTTTAGCTCGCCTCAATAGACAACGCAGCCATCACTTGATTTAAAGCCACAGACCACTCAGGCAAACGCACGCCAAAATGCTGCCCAAGTTTGGCAGTAGACAGGATTGAGTTTGCAGGCCGTTTGGCAGGCGTTGGATATTCAGCCGTGGCAATGGGCTGAATCTCTTTAACCGCCAAGTCTGGCCAGCCGCGCACAGTGGCCAAGGCCTGGTATTGCGTCACGATCTCACTGGCAAACCCAAACCATGAGGTTTCCCCCGCATTAACCAGATGATAAACGCCTGTTTGGGCCTCACTTTCAGGCTGCCACACAGTGACTAATTCTGTCACTGCCTGCGCAATCGAAATAGCGGAGGTTGGCGCCCCATGCTGATCAGCCACAATGCGCAACATCTCACGCGCTTGCGCAAGCCGGATAATCGTTTTTAGAAAATTATTGCCGTAGCTACCATACACCCAACTGGTACGTAAAATGAGGTGCGGCAGGCCAACTTGCCTAATCGCCTCTTCACCGGCCAACTTACTGGCGCCATAGACGCTCACCGGGTTAGCACTGTCGGTTTCCACATACGCGGACAACTTGGTGCCGTCATACACATAGTCAGTTGAAAAGTGAATCAGGGCTGCATTGAGCTTGGCAGCCTCTTCGGCCAGTATGTGTGGCGCGGTGGCATTAATGGCATAAGCCATTTCGCGCTCAGACTCTGCTTTATCTACCGCCGTGTAAGCCGCCGGGTTAATAATCAGGTCTGGTTTAACCTCACGCACCACGCGCCTGATCTGCTCAGGCTGTGTCAAATCGAGTTGCTGACGATCACAGGCAATCACCTGCCAACCATGTGCAGCCGTTAAAGCCAGTTGTTGCTGCAAGGCATGGCCGACCTGGCCACTAACGCCGGTTAACAGAATTTTTTTCATCGCAATGGTGACAATACTTTAGAGGGCATCAAATTTAGGCGCATCTGCCCAGGACAAACCCTGCTGGTCTTTGGCCGATAGACTGGGGGGCATAGCCAGTGGCCAGTCTACGCCCACAGTTACATCATTCCACTGCAAACACGCTTCGTGCTGCGGCGCATAATAGTCGGTGGTTTTATACAAAAAATCTGCCGTATCAGACAACACAACAAAACCATGGGCAAACCCGGCAGGCACCCACAGTTGGCGGTGATTCTCAGCGCTCAAATGCGCGCCTGCCCACTGCCCAAACGTGGGTGAATTGCGCCGCATATCAACTGCCACATCGAACACTTCACCCTGCACCACGCGTACCAGTTTGCCCTGTGGCTGCTGTATCTGGTAATGCAGCCCCCGCAACACGCCTTTGCCTGAGCGCGAGTGGTTATCTTGCACAAATTGCACATCCAGGCCGGTGCAGGTTTTAAAGGTGTTAGCGTTAAAGCTTTCCACAAAAAAGCCGCGTGCATCCCCAAATACTTTAGGCTCCAGAATCAACACGTCTGGAATCGCCGTTGCCACCACCTGCATTAAAATACCCGCTCTTTAAGAATCTGTTTCAAATATTGCCCATAACCATTTTTGGCATATTTATCCGCCAACTTATCTAATTGCTCAGCCGTAATAAAGCCCTGGCGGTATGCAATCTCTTCGAGGCAGGATACTTTTAAGCCTTGGCGTTTTTCTATGGTTTGAATAAAGCCACTGGCTTCCAGCAAAGATTCATGTGTGCCGGTATCCAGCCAGGCCATTCCACGGCCCATGACTTCAACATTGAGGTCGCCCCAGGCCAGATACTGTTTATTGACGTCGGTAATCTCAAGTTCACCACGCGGTGAAGGCTTGAGGTTTTTGGCAATATCTACCACACGCTGGTCGTAAAAATAAAGGCCGGTCACCGCATAACGGGATTTAGGCTGTGTCGGTTTTTCTTCGAGGCTAATAGCAGTACCGCTACCATCAAACTCAACCACGCCGTAGCGCTCAGGGTCATTTACTGGATAAGCAAACACGGTAGCGCCCTGCTCGCGCTGACCCGCGGCCATCGCCATTTCGCCTAATTCGTGCCCATAAAAAATATTGTCGCCCAGTACCAGCGCACTAGTATCGTTGCCAATAAAGGACTCACCGAGAATAAACGCCTGTGCCAAGCCATCTGGCGAAGGTTGCACCTGGTATTCAATGCGCATGCCCCACTGGCTGCCATCACCCAGCAACTCTTTAAAACGGGGCGTATCCATAGGCGTAGAGATAATCAGCACTTCGCGTATGCCTGCCAGCATCAGTGCCGACAACGGGTAGTAAATCATCGGCTTGTCGTACACCGGTAACAACTGTTTTGAAACCACTTGTGTCACTGGATACAAACGTGTGCCGGAGCCTCCGGCCAATACAATGCCTTTTCTTGCCATTATGCGAGCTCCTCTCCACGTTCGTGGTAATTTTTGTTGAGCCAATGCTGATATTCGCCGCTGGTAACATGCGCCACCCATTCATGATGCTGCAGATACCAGCGCACTGTTTTACGAATGCCGGTTTCAAAGGTTTCTTGCGGCTTCCAGCCAAGCTCTTGCTCAATTTTGCTGGCATCAATCGCATAGCGCGCATCATGGCCCGGGCGGTCTTTAACAAACGTCATCTGGTCGCGGTAACTGCCTTGCGCTTTGGGTCGCTCCTGGTCGAGGATGTCACACAAAGTATGCACTACGTCCAGGTTGGTTTTCTCATTCCAGCCGCCGATATTGTAAGTTTCACCGGCCTGGCCATTGGCCAATACCTCACGAATCGCACTGCAATGGTCTTCTACATATAACCAGTCACGAATATTGCTGCCATTGCCATAAATAGGCAGCGGCTTGCCAGACAAAGCATTGTGAATCACCAGTGGAATCAGTTTTTCCGGAAAGTGATATGGACCGTAATTGTTGGAACAGTTAGTGGTCAGGGTTGGCAAACCATAGGTGTGGTGATAAGCGCGCACCAGATGGTCAGAGGCCGCCTTTGACGCCGAATACGGACTATTCGGCTGATAGGTATTGGTTTCTTTAAAAGCGGGGTCATTCGGCCCAAGTGAACCGTACACTTCGTCGGTAGAGACATGTAGAAAGCGGAACTGTGCTTGCTCATCCACCGGCAGCGCTTGCCAAAATGCACGCACTTCTTCCAGCAAATGAAAGGTGCCGACGACATTGGTTTGAATAAACGCATCCGGGCCATGAATAGATCGATCTACATGGCTCTCGGCGGCAAAATTAAGCACCGCGCGTGGCCTATGCGTTTCAAGCAGGGCTTTCACCGCTTCGCGATCACCAATATCGGCATGCACAAATATATGGTCAGCGTTCTGGCTAATACCAGCCAGGTTTTCCATGTTGCCGGCATAAGTTAATTTATCCAGGTTAATCACTTTGCCCAGCTTGTGCCCCACCCAGGCATTCACAAAGTTGCTGCCAATAAAACCGGCACCGCCGGTGACTACAATGGTTTCTGTGAGCATAAAAGACCTAAATTCAAAGTGATTTTACTGATTGATACATTTCATACTAGCGCATTAACAGGCCATTCAAAGACGTGATTAACACATATGACACCGCGTTAATCAGCTACTCAGCGGCTACCAGGTGCTTGCGCCAGCCTTGGCCAAGCTTGCAATATATTGCTGATGTGCGTTTAACTCTGCTTCATCAGCCGTCACCAGTTTTAATGCAGAAAAGTCTACGGCCAGATTCGCCTGCGTCGCTTGCTCCACCGGACTAGACAACTCCATGAGCAGGCTTTCCTGGCCACGCGTCATGGCGATATAGACTTCGGCCAGCAACTCCGCATCCAGCAAGGCGCCGTGCAAGGTACGCTGCGAGTTATCAATGCCAAAATGGCGGCACAAAGCATCCAGGTTATTACGTTGGCCAGGGCGCATTTCCTTGGCCATTTTCAAGGTATCTATAATGCCGCTAACATAGGTTTCCAGCTTATCCTGACCGAGCTTGGCAAGCTCCATATTCAAAAAGCCAATATCAAACGGCGCATTATGAATAATCAACTCGGCGCCACGTACAAACGCGACAAACTCTTCGGCAACACTTGCGAACAAGGGCTTGTCTTGCAAAAACTCCAGTGAAATACCATGCACTTCTTGCGCGCCGGGGTCGATTTCCCGCTCGGGATTGATATAAATATGAAAGTGGCGCTGGGTCGGCCTGCGGTTAAAAATCTCAACCGCGGCAATTTCAATAATACGATGTCCCTGGTCCGGGTATAAACCGGTGGTTTCCGTATCGAGAAAAATCTGTCTCATGCAATACCCCTCTTAACTCGCCGCAACCGTCAGCACGCCCTGATTAGCCAGTGCATCTGCGCGCTCATTGCCTTCATTACCGGCATGGCCTTTTACCCAGATCCATTCGACCTGATGCGTGACCGCCAACGCATCCAGCATTTGCCATAAATCGGCATTTTTAACTGGCTTTTTATCTGCGGTGCGCCACTGCTTCTTTTTCCAGCCTGCCAGCCACTCTGTCATGCCTTTTTGTACATAACTGGAGTCTGTATACACCTTCACCTGCGAGGGGTTTTTCAATGCTTGCAGCCCTTGAATCACCGCCATCATCTCCATACGGTTATTGGTGGTCAGTGCTTCACCGCCAAACAGTGACTTTTCGTGTTCACCCGCTTTGAGCCAAACGCCCCAGCCCCCAACGCCTGGGTTACCTTTGCAGGCACCGTCAGCGTACATTTCTATCCATTGTTGAGTCGACATCCGCGCATTCTAACTGTTTTTGCGCCTGTTTTTGTATGCTGGACTGGCCTTTTCGCACTTGCAAAGCATGGTTAAGTGGTGACTTCTTCCATTCAGGCTTGAGCAAGCGTGCATTCAATACTCTTTTCTTTGCGATCAAAAAGTACACGCCGCCGGTCATGCCACAGGTGTGCCGCCCCCAGCGCTCGAGGCAAGACTGCCTGGCCAACCATAGCGGGTCATTCACCGGCAAGGCATGAATCAAGCTCCCACTGTGTACGATTTCAAACCCCAGCACATTTAGCCAATCGCGTATCCGCCAGGCGGTGAACAGGCGTTCAAAATGTCCGGCCTGCTTAAACTGGCCAACGCGGGCGCGCATACCTAATACGCTGACTGGCGTGACGCCGGTTAGCATTAGCGTGCCTTCTGGCACCAGCACGCGAAACACTTCGCGCAGTGTCTGCTGCGGGTCTGCGCACTGCTCCAGCACATGCGGCATACACACCAAATCAACCGAGTGTTCAGCAAACGGTAAAAATTCGCTTTCACATAACAGCGAAGCATTCGGCGCGGCTGCGAGCTGCAAAGAGTGCTTATAAGGCATGCGGCAATGTTCAAGCAAATCATGTGTTGGCCAGCCAATTTGCAGGGCATGAAAACCAAACACATCGGCCACCGTTTGCGCATACAGCGGGATTTCTCGCTGCGCAATATACTGGCCCAGGGCCATGGCCTCAAAGGCTGTCGTATTTAAGCTAACAGGCTGGCTGGATTGCAAGGTAAGCTCCCAAAAATGCCAGTGATCAAACAGGCGGTTAAACACGATTGCGCCTTGACAATAATCACCAATTTTTCAATGATGCGGGATGCACGACACTTCTGCAAGCATAGACATCACCGCTTTGCCCGCTTTTAGCGATAATTACTTATGGCTGATTGCGTATAACGGCCATGCACTAATCGTTGACCCAGGCGATGCCGAGGTGGTTGAGCAAGCGTTAGCAGCGGCGCAGTTACAGCTGGATGGTATTTTATTAACCCATCACCATGCCGATCATGCAGGCGGTGCGCCAGCCCTGCAACAACACTGGCAGTGCCCGGTCTACACCCCAGACAGTGACCACCCGGCTTACCAGGCATTACAGGCAACCCGCGTTAAACAAGGTGACCACATCACGTTTACCCACTTTGGCACCCTCACCTGTGAAGTGCTGGCCTTACCAGGCCATACACTGGACCATATTGCTTATTACCTCAATCGCCAGCACCTGTTTAGCGGAGACGTGCTGTTTGGCGCGGGCTGTGGCCGCCTGTTTGAGGGCACGCCTGCGCAAATGCACGCCTCATTGCAACACATTGCCGCCCTGCCGCCTGACACACTGATCTACGCCGCACATGAATACACGGCCCACAACATTGCCTTTGCGCAAACGGTAGACCCTGATAACCAGGACTTGCAACAACGTGCGCTAGACACCGCCCGCTTGCGTGCACAGCAGTTGCCAACCTTACCAACCTCACTCGCATTAGAATTAGCCACCAACCCTTTTCTGCGTTGCGAAGCGCTGTCGCACCAACCCGCATTTCAACATTGGTCAGCCCTTGATGTCTTTACCGAGCTGCGCGCACGGCGCAATCACTTCTAGCTTCAATCCATGCCTAGGCCTTAAGGTGCAGCGCATGCACAGCGCTTGCGGCTTGGCAAGGGCTTGTCTCACTGAAAAATTAACGTAGAATGATGTCCTCCTTAAAGCGCATGTATGCGTTACGTCAATCACGTGCTGGTTGGCATGGCCACCTGGCCGCCCGGTTTCATCAATGCATGTGCAGGCTTTTTGATCTAAGGCCTTGCGCAACAGTCTCAGGATTAAGTATTACCGTCATGCGTTTTAAAAAAATACTGCTATGGTTCACTCTTTCGGCCTCGCCATTGTTGGCCTGTGCTGAATACATAGAACCGGCCACCGTGTCAGACGACAACGGCAGTTATGATGAAAGTTATGGCGCACCGGGCACAGAAAGCTATAGCTCTGGTTATCAGTTCGAAGACTCACTAACCCTGCAAGACAGCCTGTGGGATCGCGTACGCGATGGCTTTAACATGCCGGACATAGACTCCACTTACACCAACAAACACGAGCAATGGTATGCCTCGCGCCCCGACTATGTGTCACGCATGTTAGAGCGCAGTAAAAAGTACCTTTACCACATTGTGGTTGAAGTTGAAAAAAGAGGCATGCCGACCGAAATTGCGCTGCTACCGATGATTGAAAGCGGCTTTAACCCGAAAGCGTTGTCTACCAGCAAAGCGTCTGGCATCTGGCAATTTATTCCGTCTACCGGCAAAGACTTTGGCCTCAAGCAAAACTACTGGAAAGACTCCCGCAAAGACGTCACCGCCGCCACACAAGCCGCACTCAATTATCTGCAAAAACTCTACACCATGTTTGGTGCCTGGGACCTTGCACTGGCGGCCTACAATGCAGGTGAAGGCACGGTGGCGCGCGCAATTGAGCGCAATCGTCAGCTGGGTTTACCCACTGATTACCAGCATTTGTCATTGCCGGACGAAACGCGTAATTACGTGCCTAAATTGCAGGCGATTAAAAACATTATTTTTCGCCCCGAAAACTATGGTTTAACGCTTAATGAGATTCCTAACAAACCGTATTTCACTACGGTGCAAGCGCCCAACAAGATTGACGCCAAACTGGCAGCTGAGCTGGCGGGGATTTCACTAGAAGAATTTAATGCGCTGAACCCCAGCTTTACGCGCCCGGTGCTGATTACCGAAAACAGCTATCAAAAGTTACTGCTACCCACCTGGGCCGCCAGCAACTTCACTACCAACCTCAATAACTATAACCGCCCGCTCTCTAACTGGCATAGCTACCAGCCCAAGCGTGGCGAACGGCTGGGCGCCATTGCCAGCCAGTTTGGTATCAGTATTTATGAATTGAGCGCTACCAACAACCTCAAGCCCAACCGTAACCTGATTGTGCGCAGGCAGCTATTGGTCCCTGCCAGCGTGCAATCCAGCCTGACCCGGCCGATTGATGTCGCCGCCATGGCGCAATTGCCAATTGAGATGCCTGTAGAGAGGGAATCAAAATCTGTATCAGTCTCCCACAAGGTAAAACAAGGTGATACATTGGCAAAACTGGCTAAACGTTACGGCATCAGCAGCAAACAGATCATGCAGCAAAACCACTTAAAATCGAAAAGCCTGGCCGTTGGCCAAGTATTACAGCTGGAAAAACAGGAAAGTAGCGCAAGTAACAGCAGCCAGTCACGTAGCTCAAAAACCAGCGTAAAATCTAACCATCAAAAAACATCGGCTTCAAATAAAAAACAAACGAGTACGCAGTCATCCGCGCACAAAAAAACGACCACTACACACAGTAAAAAAACTAAATCGACTAAACACTGACACGGCCTGAACCCATGACCAATCGACACTTGTCCAGCCTGCATGAGATTTGCACCAAGCGGCATGCATCGACAATTCAACGAACGATCATCGGCGTGTTATGTAGTGGGCTGATGGCTTGCAGCCCAGAGAGCGAAAACCAACGTTCACCAGCACTTAACCAGGTGTACCCTGCCCAGCCTGGCGGCACCATGATCAGCGCCATGCCCTCAGACCCCGCTAGCATGATAGGCATGGTGGCGGGTGAGTCGGCCTCGCTGGCGATTGGCAGCTATTTGTTTAACTCTTTGCTTAAATACAACCAGGACCTGGACCTAGCAGGTGAATTGGCAGAGTCATGGCAGGTCTCTGACAACAAGAAAACCATTACCTTTAAGCTGAAACCTGGCTTGCAATGGGCGGATGGCAAGCCGCTCACCAGTGCTGATATTCTGTTTACCTGGCAGTTGATCACCGATGAAAAAACACATAGCCCGTATGCTTCGGATTATCAATTGGTGACCAAGGCCGAAGCACCGGATGCACACACATTTATTGTGCACTATTCACAGCCGTTTGCCCCGGCGCTCGAAAGCTGGGCCAGCCTGCAAGTGCTGCCCAAACACAAGCTGGCCGGGCAAGATGTTCACACCACCAGCTTTGCGCAAAAACCGCTGGGCAGCCACTACTACCAGTTAAAAGAATGGCGGCATGGCGAGTATATCAAGCTGGAGAAAAACCCTAAATCGGTGCTGGGACCTGCCTATATTGATCATTTGATTGAGCGTATTATCCCCGACCCGGCGGCGCAGTTTTTAGAGCTGATGGCGGATAACATAGATAGCATGAACCTGGATCCGATTACCTATGCACGGATTATCCCATCGCGCCCAACGCTACAAGCCAAGCTCAACCAATATAAAGAGCTCGGCAACAGCTACACCTACCTGGGCTTTAACCTTAAGCGCAAACCGTTTGATGACGTGCGTGTGCGCAAAGCGATTAATTACGCCATAGACAAGCAAGAGATTATCGACGGCGTGTATCTGGGCTTGGGCATTACCATTGCCTCACCCTACAAACCCGGCACGCGCTGGAGCAACCCGCACTTGACGCCCTACCCGTTTGACCCGGCCAAAGCCAGGCAGTTACTGGCCGAAGCAGGTTATACCGACACGAATGGTGACGGCATTGTCGAGCGTAACGGTAAACCACTGTCGTTTGAAATGCTGACCAACCTGGGTAATAAGCAACGTGAAAAAACCGCAGTGATTATCCAGCGCCGCTTAAAAGAAGTGGGCATTGAAACGCGTATCCGCACTTTAGAATGGGCCAGCCTGCTCACCAACTTTATTAAACCTAGTAATTTTGACGCGGTAGTGATGGGTTGGGGCTTGGGCCTGGACCCGGACCAGTATTCCATCTGGCACTCGAGCCAACAAGGCCCGGGCCAGTTTAACTTTATTGGTTACAATAACCCTGCCGTCGACAAATTATTAGAACAAGGCCGCCTTGAATTTAACCCTCAACAACGCATGCAGATCTATCACGACTTTGCCAAGGTTTTATATGATGACAGCCCGCTGGTATATTTATCTGCCGGGTATGGCCTGACCGCCATCCACAAACGCGTTCAAGGTATTATGAACCCGGTGCCCCCCGCCGGTGTGAGTTATGACTCACAAAAATGGTACATGCCTGAGCCGCTCAGACGCACGCAAATACAGGCAGAATAAGCATGCTCAATTACCTGATCAGACGTATCTTGTGGATGATTCCGATGTTAATCGGCATCAGTCTGATTTCCTTTTTAATCATGCATTTGGCACCAGGCGACATCACCAGCACCGAGGCCGCGTTTGATCCAAAGTCATCTGAAGAGTCCCGCCAAAAGCTGCGCGAACTTTATCACTTAGATAAACCGATTATTGTGCAATATGGCCTCTGGCTCGAGCGCATCGTACACCTGGACTTTGGTCACTCCTTTGCCAGCCACCAAAAGCCCGTGTTTTGGGCAGAAACCGATAAAGAAGGCAACACCACGCCCGGCATGATTCAAGAAGCACTGCCCATCACGCTAATGATGAATATGGTCGGCTTGCTGCTCACCCTAACCCTGGCCGTACCGCTAGGCGTCATCGCGGCAAAAAAGTACGGCCGCTGGCCAGACCGTAGCATTACGCTGTTTAACTTTATCGGTTTTTCTATTCCTGGTTTTTGGTTATCGCTGTTATTGATGTACTGGCTAGGCGTCATTCACCCATGGTTTCCAATTTCTGGCCTGCATAGCCTCAACTACGCACAACTAGATGGCTGGCAAAAAGCATATGACCTGTTGATGCACTTATGCCTGCCGGTGGTGATTCCCGCCCTCACTGGCCTGGCCGGTGTCACCATGTTTGTTAAAAACGGCATGTTGGACGTACTCAGCCAGGACTTCGTCACCACCGCACGTGCCAAAGGCCTGAGCGATCGCGCGGTCACCTACCGCCATGCCTTGCGCAATGCACTGCTGCCACTCATTACACTGGTCGGTTTATCGTTGCCCGGATTAATCGGCGGCTCAGTCATTGCCGAAACAATTTTCGCCATCCCCGGCATGGGCAAACTATTTTATGACGCCGTCATGATGCGTGATTTTCCGGTGGTTATGGGCATACTCACCATCGGCTCAGCGCTCACTTTAATGGGCAACCTGCTGGCAGACCTCGCTTACGCCTGGGCAGATCCGCGCCTGCGCAGAGGCATCATGCCACAACGTTAAGCAGACAACACACTATGCAAAGAATCCTGCAAAATCCTCTGGCAGTCACCGGGCTCTGTTTAATCGGCATCATTTTATTGCTGGCACTGCTCGCGCCGTGGATCGCGCCTTACGACCCCGACGCCGTGCAAGTCAAACAAATCCTGATTGGCCCCTCAGCCGAACACTGGATGGGCACCGATGGCCTGGGTCGCGATGTCTGGAGCCGCATGTTGTTTGGTGGCCGCGTGTCCTTATTGGTTGGCCTGGTCGCCGTCGGCATTTCCACCATGATTGGCGTGATTTTAGGCGCGCTGGCCGGTTATTACCGTGGCTGGGTAGACACTGTCATCATGCGCCTGGTCGACATCATGCTGTCTATCCCCAGCTTTTTCCTCATCCTCGCCGTGATTGCTTTTTTGAGCCCCTCTATCACCAATGTCATGATCGTGATCGGTCTCACCTCCTGGATGAGCGTCACCCGTTTAGTCAGGGCCGAGTTTTTAAGCCTGACCCAACGTGAATTTGTCGCGGCCTCCACCGCATTGGGTGCACCTGACTGGCGCGTCATTTTTAAACACTGCCTGCCCAATAGCTTAACACCGGTATTAGTCAGCGTCGTGCTGGGCATCGCCAGTGCCGTGCTGCTCGAATCCGGCTTGAGCTTTCTCGGCCTGGGCGTGCAGCCGCCACAAGCCTCCTGGGGCAACATCCTCACCGACGGCAAAGAGTATATCCAGTTTGCCTGGTGGCTCTCGCTCTACCCCGGACTTGCCATATTAATTACCGTGTTAGGGTATAATCTGCTCGGCGAAGGTCTGCGTGACGTGTTTGACCCACGTTCTAACACCACACGCTAGCCGATTAACTAACTACCTACCAAACAGGAACACGCATGGCATTTCTTGCTGGAAAAAAAATTCTGATTGCCGGTTTGCTAAGCAACCGTTCAATCGCTTATGGCATTGCAGCCGCGATGAAACGTCAAGGGGCCGAACTAGCCTTTACCTATCAAGTCGACAAACACGAAAAACGTGTACGCGACCTGGCTGCTGACTTTGAATCTGATATCGTCTTACCCTGTGACGTGGCCGAAGATGCTCAAATTGACAACTTGTTCGTAGAACTGGCCAAAGTCTGGGATGGCCTAGATGGCTTGGTGCACTCTATTGCCTTCGTACCAAAAGTCGCCCTTGATGGTGACTACCTGGACAATATCAGCCGCGAATACTTCCACATCGCGCACGACATTAGCTCCTACAGCTTCTCTGCCATGGCTAAAGCCGCCTACCCAATGATGCAAGGCCGCAACGGCAGCCTGCTGACACTAAGCTATCTTGGCGCAGAGCGCACCATGCCTAACTACAACGTCATGGGCGTTGCCAAAGCCAGCCTGGAGGCCAACGTCCGCTACCTGGCACAAAGCTTGGGCCCACGCGGCATCCGCGTCAACGCAATCTCTGCCGGCCCAATCAAGACTTTAGCCGCTTCCGGCATTGCTGACTTCGACAAAATGATCGGCTTTAACGAAAAACACGCCGCCCTGCGCCGCAACGTCACTATTGAAGAAGTCGGCAACGTCGCCGCCTTCTTATCCAGCGATTTAGCTTCTGGTGTCACTGGTGAAATTACCTACGTAGATGGCGGCATGAATATCACCGCTGCGGGTCAAATCGACTAAGTCTACCGCTGCAAACAAAAACGCCTGCTCTGTAAAGACAGGCGTTTTTTTATAGCTGATAGACTCTCAAATCCTAGGCGCGACCAACCGTATTTATAAAAAATAGGTGCAATAAAAATTAAAAAAATCATTGTTTTAATTCATAAAAAAATTTAAAAAATCATTTATAAAACCATATTTAATAATCATTCAGGTGTGCTTCAGCTCCCTGCAACAGGAGGCCTTCATGATAGACCATATAGGCTTAACAGTAAGTAATATTGAAAAAAGTAAGGCTTTTTACACACATGCACTTGCGCCACTTGGCTTCAAACTATTAGCAGAAGTGCCGGCGTCGATGTCAGGAGGTAAAGACTTTGCTGGGTTTGGCGAGCCGCCTAAACCCGAATTTTGGCTAGGTAGCGGTACGCCCAATCAGCCGCCAGTGCATATTGCCTTTCGGGTAAACTCACGTGCGCAAGTAGATAGATTTTACGTCACGGCCCTGGCCGCAGGTGGGCGAGATAATGGTGCACCTGGTGTGCGTGCACATTACCATCCCCACTATTATGCTGCATTTATCCTAGATGATGATGACCATAACATTGAAGTAGTTTGTCATGAGCCAGCATAAGCGCCGCAGCGACCGATCAGGCAAAACAGACTAAAGTGCACCATACCTACTTAAGCGTTATAACTTAAAGCGAGCGATTGTGGCCAATCATAAAAATATCCATAAAAAGATGCGCAATACAAATCCAGCAAGGCCTCAACAGATTGAACGACCTGCGCGATCAAATAACGACATGCTGCTACTGGTTTTTGCAATTGCTTTTCTTGCTTGCATGACGATATCCATGCTGGCTGGCCAACTGCCTGAACTGGTTTTTTGGGTATATTGGGTGGCAAGCGCTATGGCATTCATCGTTTACAAGCTAGATAAATCAGCTGCCATGCGTCACCAAAGGCGCACACCAGAGAAAACACTACATCTACTCGCATTGGTTGGCGGCTGGCCGGGCGCGATACTGGCGCAAAGACTATTTCGCCACAAATCAAAAAAGCTTTCTTTTCAAATCACCTTTTGGGCGACGATCATTCTTAACTGTCTGGCACTTGCCTGGCTGCTTTCGCCTCAAGGGGCTACTTTGATTGACTTTATAGTTCGTACCATTTAGAAAACAGCAAACACACCAATAAAAAAAGGAGGGCAATGCCCTCCTTTCTTTGTTTCAGCCAGCTCAATTATTCGTTATTTTTGGATAACAATACTTTTGCGTTGAACTGAATATCTTTTTTAGCTTTAAGTGAGCCGACATAGGCATGCGACATTTCATCACCCAAGGCTGCCTGATAGGCTTTAAAGGCTCTGTCAGCGACGTCCGGCTGGTCTTTGAGCTTCTGACTTACCGCAATCACTTTAATCACGGTGTAGCCCTTATTTACCTCGTTAAAACCATAGTAGGCTGGTAAGGCGTGTGTGTTAACTTTAAATACGTTACGCATCACGCCATCGCTTAAACCTTGTGCATTTCTGCGATCAATCGTCACTGGGGTGATCCAGTCAGTGTCGGTTGCTTTGCCTGCTTTAAGGTCTGCCAGCAGCGCTTCACCTTTTTGCTGTGCCAGTTTGCCCGCTGCTTCGGCTTTTAACACGGCTTCAATGCCACCTTTTACTTCATCAAAACTACGTGGCGCTTCTGGCGCGTATTCAACCACACGACCAGCAACCAGGTTGTTTGGGGACACTTCAACAGCCTCTGTATTGCGCTTTTCTTTCAGGACTTCGTCAGAAAATAGCAACGTCGCAAAACGATCACTCTTAAAGAACTTGGAAACTTCTTCTTTGCTCATGGCAGGAGAAGTTTGAACTTGCACATTAAACTTCTTGGCCACAGGATCCAAGCTGCCTGATTGCTCGTAAACAGTGTTACCAAAGTCGTCTGCCAGCTCTGCATATTTGGCTTGTGCTTTTTGAAACAGCAATTCGGCTTTAAGTTTGAGTTTTACAGAATTAAAGTCTGAAGACTCACCGGTTACGCCAGTCAGTTTAATGATGTGATAACCAAACTCGGATTCAACCAGCTCACTGATATCGCCCACTTTCATTGAGAAAGCAGCTTCTTCAAATGGCTTTACCATGGCACCACGGCCAAAACTACCCAAGTCGCCACCTTTACCGGCAGAACCTGTGTCTTGCGAGTTTTCAATCGCCAGTTTCTCAAAGTTCTTTGGGTTGGCTTTAACTTGTTTAAGAATAGCTTCTGCTTTTTCTTTGGCAGCAGCTTTGTCAGCAGGCGTTGCCGTGCTGCTAAAGCCGATCAGAATATGGCTAGCTTGACGCTGCTCATCACCTTGTAGCTTGGCAGCATTTTCGTCATAGAACTGCTTCACCTCTTCGTCAGTCACATTCACTTGGCCCATCAAGCCCGCGGCGGTTAGCAAAGCAAACTGCAGCTTTACCTTGGCAGGCGCGATGAATTTGGTTTTGTGCTGGTTGTAATAGGCTTGTACCTGCTCTGGTGTCACGTTTACCTGACCCATAAAGTCAGATACTTTGACATCAGCAACGGTAACGTCACGTTGCTCAAACTCTGACATCAGTGATTGCTCGGCCACTTTTTTCGGCATGAACACGAGGTTAGTCAAGCCATCCCGTACTTGTTGTACAGCCAGGTCCTTGCGCACGCTTTGTTCAAACTTGGCTGGAGTCAGCTTATTTTGCGTCAGCAGCTGATTATAAGTTTCTTCAGAAAACTTACCATTACTCTGAAACTCAGGCATACCCAATATGTGCTGGCTCAATTGCTCATCACTAATTCTAAAGCGGTAATCCTGAACAGCGGCCTCGACCAGGCGGCGGGTAATAATGCCGTCCAGCACCGACTGCTTGAATGCCGGGCTTTCCAGCATGGCTGCATCGACTTTTTGTCCTTGTGACTGCAAATAGTTACGCGCATTCTCTACCGCATTTGAATACTCTTGCAGCGAGATTTTTTGACCATCGACTTTAGCCACGGCCACTTGGCCACCAGCCTGATTTAAATAGGAGTCGATACCAAACAACGCAAACGGCACCACAATCAGCGCCAGAATGATTTTTGCCATCCATCCTTGTGTGTGTTTTCTTAATGCTTCCAACATTTTATAGTTTCCATTACCTGATTTTTGCAACAGCAAACTATACCATAAACCCGCCAATATAGACGGATTCAAGCCCTGTGATCACACGTTGAGGATGACTTTACAGGTGAGGTGAAAGCAATGTGGCACGATAGGAATTTATCAGCCCTGCGTTGATGAATGCATTCACTAGGATACGGTACACATCACTGAATGCATGATCAGTCAGATTTACCATAAACGAAATTTAATAAAGCCAAACCAGATGAAGTCATCTCATTCCAAATTTGGAATATAACGATGTTTAAAGATATTGAATTGATTAGGCAGAAAAGAAAAAAGCCCTGATAAATCAGGGCTTTAATTTGGCGGAGCGGACGGGACTCGAACCCGCGACCCCCGGCGTGACAGGCCGGTATTCTAACCAACTGAACTACCGCTCCCGGTAATCGTTAAGCTGAAATTATAACACTGTTTATTATAAAATCAACAACTATTTTTTAATTATTAACTTGTACTTAGCTTCACTTGTTAAAGTAACTTCTTAAGTACAGTGTCACTCAAAAAATTAAGAGCGCATACTTCGCACTCTTAATTTAAATTGTTTGGTGGGTGCTAACGGGGTCGAACCGCTGACATTCGCCTTGTAAGGGCGACGCTCTACCAACTGAGCTAAGCACCCGTAACAACCACTGTGTGGTGCTACTACTGGTAGAGCAACTTAGCTGCTCAACCAAAGAATGCTAGTTTACAGCATCTTTAAGACCTTTACCAGCCCTAAATTTAGGAGATTTAGCAGCTTTGATGTTAATTGTTGCACCGGTACGAGGGTTACGGCCAGAACGGGCAGAACGCTCACCTACATAGAATGTACCAAAACCAATCAAGGTTACCAGATCACCTTTTTTTAATGCGCCGGAAATAGCTTCAGTTGTTGCATCCAGAGCACGAGCCGCTGCCGCTTTAGAAATGCCAGCTGCACTTGCAATATGATCTATCAATTCTGATTTATTCACGTGTTTCCCCTATTACTAGTTAAAAAGACAGGTACATCCTGTACCGTCTTTATATCAAGCCGCAAAACGAGCTGTCAAGCGCTAATCCGGCCTTTTGACAATAATTCGCATCAATTTTACTAATGCGTGACAGCTTGCTCTGGATTTGCATCACCAGAAGCCACAATCTCCACCGCTGGCGCATCTGCTGTCAACGGCTTAGGAGCACTTTCAAGGGCCAAATCCAGCACCTGATCTATCCATTTGACGCAATGAATCTCGAGGTCTTTTTTAATATTGGCCGGAATATCCACCAAATCTTTTTCATTGGCTGAAGGAATTAGCACTGTTTTAATACCACCACGGTGAGCAGCCAACAGTTTTTCTTTCAATCCGCCAATCGGCAATACTTCACCGCGCAAGGTAATTTCACCCGTCATCGCAACATCTGCGCGCGCCGGAATCCCAGTGAGTACAGACACAATCGCAGTAGTCAGGCCAATACCAGCACTTGGGCCATCTTTGGGCGTCGCCCCTTCTGGCAAGTGAATATGGATGTCTTTCTTCTCATAGAAGTCAGTTGGAATGCCCAAGCCTTCTGACCGGCTACGGACAACGCTCATGGCAGCCGTCACCGACTCCTGCATCACGTCACCCAGCTTACCGGTGGTAATGGTCTTGCCTTTACCAGGCAACGTCACGGCTTCAATCGTCAGCAATTCGCCGCCCACAGAGGTCCAGGCCAGGCCAGTCACCTGCCCTACCTGGTTGTCTTTGGCTGCAACGCCAAAATCGTAGCGTTTCACGCCCAGGTATTGCTCAATGTTCTTGCTGGTGATATTGATTTTTTTAACTGTTTTACTCTTGCCCGTGGCCAACAATTGCTCTTTCACCGCTTTACGGCAAATTTTAGCGATTTCTTGCTCAAGGCGACGTACACCGGCTTCACGCGTGTAATACCGCACAATATCGCGCAAAACGCTTTCAGCCACGGCAATTTCTGTTGCCTTGAGTGCATGCGCTTTTAATTGCTTAGGCAACAGGTAGCGCTGCGCAATGTTAATCTTCTCATCTTCTGTGTAGCCAGACAAACGAATGATTTCCATACGATCCAGTAATGGTTCGGGGATGTTCATACTATTTGCGGTCGCCACAAACATCACATCGCTCAGATCATAGTCGACTTCGACATAGTGATCGGCAAAGGTGTGGTTTTGCTCCGGGTCCAGCACCTCCAATAAGGCAGAAGACGGATCACCACGCATGTCCTGCCCCATCTTGTCGACCTCATCGAGCAAGAATAACGGGTTTTTTACACCAACCTTGGTCATGCTTTGCAGCACTTTACCAGGCATAGAGCCAATGTAGGTGCGACGATGGCCGCGAATCTCGGCTTCGTCACGCACACCGCCCAAGGCCATGCGCACAAACTTGCGGTTCACCGCTTTAGCGATACTTTGCCCCAGGGAGGTTTTACCCACCCCTGGCGGGCCTACCAGGCATAAAATCGGCGCCTTCAGCTTACCCACACGCTGCTGCACAGCCAGATACTCGACAATCCGCTCTTTCACTTTGTCCAGGCCATAATGGTCGGCATCCAGAATCGCTTCTGCGGCTTGCAGGTCTTTGCTGATTTTGGTTTTCTTTTTCCAGGGCAAATTGAGCAAGGTATCAATGTAGTTACGCACAACCGATGCTTCGGCCGACATTGGCGACATCAATTTGAGTTTTTTCAGCTCAGCAGTGACTTTGGCCAGCGCCTCTTTAGGCATGGCGGCATTTTTGATGCGCTGCTCCAGCTCTTCCATCTCGGCATTTTCATCTTGCTCGCCCAGTTCTTTCTGGATGGCTTTCACTTGCTCATTCAGGTAGTACTCGCGCTGGCTTTTCTCCATCTGGCGTTTCACACGGCCACGGATACGTTTTTCTACCTGCAGGATGTCAATTTCAGACTCCATCAGGAACAGCAAATGCTCTAAACGCTCAATCACACTGAGCATTTCCAGCACTTTTTGTTTTTCTTCCAGCTTAAGCGTCAGATGGGCAGAAATGGTATCTGCCAAGCGACCTGGCTCATTAATCGTTGCTAATGAGGTCAAAATTTCTGGTGGAATTTTTTTGTTCAGTTTGACGTATTGGTCAAATTGGGTCATTACAGTGCGCATCAAGGCCTCAGCCTCTTTGTCGTCCTGATCAGTTTGCTCAACCTCTTCACCCAAAGCCATAAAGCAGTCATCGGTCTCTACAAAATCAGACACACGGACGCGATGCAGGCCTTCAACCAGTACTTTAACGGTGCCATCAGGCAACTTCAGCATTTGCAACACCGTTGCCAGCGTGCCGATCTCATACAGGTCTTCTGCAACCGGATCGTCCTTGTTGGCCGACTTTTGGGCAACCAGCAAAATCTTTTTATCGCCTTCAGAGGCGCGCTCTAACGCTTTGACCGACTTGGTGCGACCAACAAACAACGGAATAACCAGATGTGGGTAGACGACGACATCGCGCAATGGCAATAACGGGATTAAAGCGGATTCTTCGGGGATCTCGGAGTCAAGCAAAGTGTGTTCTGTCATAGCGTCTTTCAAAAAGTGTCAAAGGAGCCAGTCCTTTGCATTTAGATGGGAACATTCTTTGAGAATTCAAGAGAGCAGGCATCTAATGTTGTAGATGCTATCTTGCAATAGCCGGACGGCTATTGCAAGTGTGATTTAGTGTGCGTTTTCAACGCGTTTTTGCGCATCCTGATAAATCAGAATTGGTTCGGAAGTGTGTTCAATCACGCCAGCATCGACAATGACTTTAGACAAGCCTTTGAGTGATGGTAATTCGTACATGAGGTCGAGCAACGAGTGCTCCATAATAGAACGCAAACCACGCGCACCCGTTTTACGCTCAAGTGCTTTTTTAGCGATCAACAGCAGTGCAGAATTTTCAAACTCAAGTTCTACACCTTCCATCTTGAACAACTTCATATATTGCTTGGTTAAAGCATTTTTTGGCTCAACCAGAATCGTCATCAAGGCGGCTTCATCCAGAGACTCTAAGGTTGCTACCACTGGTAGACGACCAATAAACTCAGGAATCAAGCCAAACTTGATCAAATCTTCCGGCTCAACTTCACGCAATACCTCACCTACCGCACGAATATCTTCCTTGCTCTTTACTTCAGCGCCAAAACCAATGCCGCCTTTTTCTGAGCGATGACGAATGACTTTTTCCAAGCCATCAAATGCACCACCGCAAATGAACAGGATGTTAGTCGTGTCCAGTTGTACAAACTCCTGATTAGGGTGTTTGCGGCCGCCTTGTGGCGGCACAGAGGCAATCGTACCTTCGATCAGTTTCAGCAAGGCTTGTTGCACGCCCTCGCCAGAAACGTCGCGGGTAATAGATGGATTGTCAGATTTACGTGAAATCTTGTCCACTTCATCAATGTAAACAATACCGCGTTGTGCTTTTTCAACGTCGTAATCGCATTTTTGCAGTAATTTCTGCATGATGTTTTCAACGTCTTCACCAACATAACCCGCTTCAGTCAATGTCGTGGCATCGGCCATGACAAATGGCACATCCAGCAAGCGCGCCAATGTTTGGGCCAGCAAAGTTTTACCGGAGCCGGTTGGGCCAATCAGCAAAATATTGCTTTTTTGCACTTCAATATCGTCTTTACCTGTCTGGCTACCGTCAGACAGCGGGTTGTAACCCAGGCGCTTGTAATGGTTGTAAACCGCCACTGCCAGGTTCTTCTTCGCTTGCACCTGGCCAATGACGTATTGATCCAGAATCAGGCAGATTTCCTGTGGTGTCGGCAGTTTTTTATCTGCGGACTTGATTTCGTTCAGGCTCTGGATCTCTTCACGAATAATGTCGTTGCACAAGTCAACGCACTCATCGCAAATAAACACAGATGGACCAGCAATCAGTTTTTTGACTTCGTGCTGGCTTTTGCCACAAAACGAGCAATATAAAAGCTTTTCGCTATCAGATTTGTTTGCCATGCTCTTCCCCTGCTGGTTGCTCGCTGATTAAACAGCGCTACGTGCGGCAATCACCTGGTCTACCAGGCCATAAGCCTTGGCAGCGTCAGCACTCATAAAATTGTCACGATCGGTATCGTTGGCAATGGTGTCGATATTCTGACCCGTGTGATGTGCCATGATGCCATTTAACTTGTCTTTCAGATACAAAATTTCCTTGGCATGAATCGCGATATCAGAGGCCTGGCCCTGGAATCCACCCAGTGGCTGGTGAATCATCACGCGTGAGTTGGGCAGGCAGAAACGCTTACCCTTCGCACCTGCGGTCAACAGAAATGCGCCCATGCTGGCTGCCTGGCCAATACATAAGGTACTGACATCTGGCTTGATAAACTGCATGGTGTCATAAATCGACATCCCGGCAGTCACAGAGCCACCTGGAGAGTTAATGTACAAGGAAATATCTTTGTCTGGGTTTTCAGCTTCCAGAAATAACAGCTGCGCCACTACCAGGTTAGCGGTCATGTCATTGACAGGCCCAACCAGAAAAATGACGCGCTCTTTCAGTAAGCGTGAATAGATGTCATATGAACGCTCACCCCTGCCACTTTGCTCAATGACCATGGGAATATACCCAAGACCTTGCGGCTCCATTCTTTCTTGCATCATGCCCTCGTTCGCGTTCATATAATTCATGGTTTAAGCACCTGCCATCATCAATTCATCAAATTTAATTTTTTTGTTAGTGACTTTGGCCTTATCCAGCACCCAAGCCACCACGTTTTCTTCTGTTGCCAATGCTGCAGGCTCATCCAGACGTTTCACATCGGCATAATACCAGCTCACCAGTTCGTCTGGTCTTTCAAAGCTTTGTGCAAAACTGTCTACCATGGCACGCACTTGGTCTGCCGTGGCATGCAACTCGTTTGTGTTGACCAGTTCAGTCAATACCATGCGCAATTTGGCGTTGCGTTGTGCCTGTGTTTCGAACACAGCAGGTTCCATCGGTACTTGCGTTGGGTCTACACCACGCTGACGCAGGTTTTGTGCGGCAGCTTGCATCAGGCGATTAGTTTCAGCTGACACAATTGCTTTTGGCAATTCAAAACTGGTTTCATCAACCAGCGCCTGAAACACAGACTCTTTCACACGCGCTTTGATACGTTTGTCGACTTCTTGCACCAGACTTTGCTTGATTTCAGACTTCATGGTGTCGAGGTTACCGTCTTCCACACCCAGGTTTTTAGCAAATTCGGCATCAATTTCCGGGTAAACAGGTTGTGACACAGACACGAACTTCACGTCATAAGTCACTGTTTTACCAGCCAATTGCGCTGGGTTATGGTCTGCTGGATAAGTAATATCGAATGTTTTCTCGCTACCAGCTTTACCGCCAAGCAAGGCATCATCAAACTCGCTCACACGGCCAGGCTCGCCAATCACCAGGTCAATGCCACGGTCGCCGGTGCTTTCAACTTGTTGGCCATCAATAGACGCCGTCAAGGTGATGTTGATACGATCTGCTTTTTTAGATGCGCGCTTCACAGGCTCGTAACTCACGCGCTGTTTTACCAATACATCCAGTGTCTTTTCAACGTCAGCATCGGACAATTCCAGTGCTGGACGTTCGATTTTAACTTTACTCAAATCACCCACTGCCACTTCAGGAAAAATCTCAAAAGTAGCAATGTATTCAAATTCTTCGGCAGCATCTTTAAATGGCAGATGCTCAATATTAGGAAAGCCAGCAACGCGCAGTTTGTTTTGCTCAACGGCATCACCAAAGCTGGTTTCAACCGCTTTGGAGTAAACCTCGTCACGCACCTGGTCACCATAGTGCTGATTAACCAGGCCAATAGGCGCTTTACCCGGACGGAAACCAGAAAATTTGGCTGTGCGAGAAATTTGCTGTAAACGTTGTCTGATTTGCCCTTCCAGCGGAGCCAAAGGGACTTTGATAGTCATACGACGTTCCAAGTTGCTGACTGTTTCAACAGATACTGCTGCCATGCTGAACTTCCTGTAAAAATCGTTTTAATAACGATGGGTTATGTAAGTAGACGCATGCTTGTGCGTCTCAATAAATGTTTAAACACAACCTGACCACACTCTAAAGGCTTTTGAATACGATCAAATTATGAAAAAAGAGCCTAAAAATATAACACAACTCTGAATTGAAATAAACTTCAAGCCCATGCGCATGCAACAAGCCGATCACTTAGCTTCAACGAATAGACACAAGCCCACAAAAAAGCCTGCGTTTAAAATCAATATGGCGCCACAAAGCCAGACTTCAAGCACCTGCTTTATACATTTAGCTTAAAGCAACAATCGCTTCAATTTCTACCAGCACATCGCGCGGCAGCTTGGCCACTTGTACCGTAGAGCGCGCAGGCGTATGCGCAACAAACGCTTCAGCGTAAATCTGGTTCATCGCGGCAAAGTCGTCCAGATTTTTAAGAAAAACCGTGGTTTTCACCACTTGCTGCAAGTTGCCGCCTGCTGCTTCAATAATCGCTTGCAGGTTCGCCAGTACCTGACGGGTTTGCGCAACAATGTCGCCATCATTCAGACTACCATCCGGGCGCAATGCAATCTGGCCTGAGGTATACAGTATATTACCAACCACAACGCCTTGCGCATAAGGGCCAATCGCAGCGGGTGCATTTGGTGTTTGTACGATATTCATGTGCAATTTCTTTCTGCTAGCCGCCTGGCTGCCAGTCATCCAACGCTAAAAACAATAAAGGCCTCCTGCAACGGAAGCCTGTTATTTCATTCATACATCACCTGACTATTTATTTTTATATAAAACCTATCAATAAAATGCAGGTGGTGCGAAAGGAGAGACTCGAACTCTCACGCCTCGCGGCGCTGGAACCTAAATCCAGTGCGTCTACCAATTCCGCCACTTTCGCATATTGCCAGCCAAAACCAGCAATTCGCTATTATAGCCCATTTTTAGCCTCGCCCACAAACTTGTAGCGTTCACATTGACAAGCCTGGCGTTCAACTGCAAGATGCTGGATTAAATATCAACGATAAGTTGTTCATGGGACAGGATATGCATTCAGCCGAAGAAAACATGCTTAGAGCCGAGCTTGAGCTTTTAATGCGAGAGCGCGAAATTTTGCTGCAAATTACTGGTGTGGCTGCCGGTTTAATCGCAGAACTCAATACCACTGACCTGCCAATTCGTACGGTCGAAGCTGCCGACTTGTTGGCAACCACCATCAACCAGCTGCCAGAAGAACTATTGCAAGACGCGCTGGATGCGGTCCACGCGACCATCGTCGAATAAATTTTCGCTGGGTGCCGGTGCGTTTGCACCACGCCTGCCAACGCTATGCGTCTGCTCGCTTACCTTTCTCCGCTGCTGTTAACGGCGTGTGGCCTCGCCTTTCAGGCCAAGCCTATTGCGCAACAACAAAATATTGACACCATTTTGCAGGCGACGCCTGCCGCAGATGGCTTTAAAAGTTTTGTGCACACGCAATCGCCGCCAACACAGTGGCCGATTAGCGCGTGGGACTTAGATAGCCTGACACTGTCGGCGCTCTACTTTCACCCTGCCCTTAAGGTCGCCAAGTCTGACTATGCAGTGGCCTTGGCTGGCATCACCAGCGCGGGCCTGCGGCCGCAAGTAGGCCTAAATGGTCAGTTATCGCACAGTAATCGTGCCAATGGTGACATCAATCCATGGTCTTACGGTTTGCAGGTTGACATTCCGGTCATCACGGCCAACAAGCGACAAATTAATATCAACATCGCGCAATACCAGGCCGACATTGCCAAGATATTGATCTCGGAAACAGCCTGGACCTTGCGGCAACAACTGAGCCTCGATTTAATTCTGCTGGCAGAGCAACAAGCCATGCAGGCAAGCCTGACCAGACTACAAACCTCCCAGCAGACCTTGCTCGCGGCCTACCAGAAACGGCTCGATTATGGCGTGGCGGGTAAATCGGATGTACTGCCTATTCGATTACAGCATGATCAGTCTGCATGGCAATTGCAGCAGCTGACATTGCAAATCAAGCAAACCGAGCTAAAAATTTTGCATGATGCCGGCTTGACCGAACAGCATAACCTGCCGCTCAACATCGCCCCGCTACAGTTGTCGCAAATACTCAAGGCCCGCTTTGCGCAATCGCAAGCTTACGCCGATGCGCCGACGATCCAGAATACGGCCTTAACCAACCGCATGGATATTCAGCGCGGGCTGGCACAATACGCCAAAGCCGAATCGCAGCTCAGGCTTGAGATGGCCAAACGTTACCCGGACTTATCACTGAACCCAGGCATGATTTATGAATATGGCGACAAAATCTGGTCTTTAGGCATAGGCACCATGTTAAACCTGCTCAACAAGTCTTCAGACCTGTGGGCACATGCCGAGCAAGTACGGCAGAATGAAGCCGTGCGCTTTTATGCATTGCAGCATCAGGTGATCCAGCTTTCTGAACAGGCGTATATTAAATACCGTGATTCGGCCAACTTGCTGATCACACTCACACGCGAATATGAACAACAAACACGCCGTAAAGCACAGCTGGAGAACCAGTGGCACCAGGGGCTCATAGACAAAACTGAATACCTGCAAACAGAAATCCAGTTTTATAGTGCACAGCAACGCCTGATTACGCAGCAGGCCAATGTGATGCGTGCCCTGCAAGACATTGAAAATGTGATGCAAAAACCAATCGCCCTCTCACAACGGGCGACGGCATTTGCCAACCAGACACAAGAGGCGCCAGCAAAATGAATAAAAAAGCACTCTGGATTATCGGAGCTCAGATTGTTTTAATTGTGATCCTGATTTGGACCATTGTGTTTGTTGGTCGCGATGAATATGAGTCAATTCAAGAGGATAGCGAAGAAGAAATTGAAGGCCCGGTGCGCGTCACAGAACAACATGGCTTGCAGGTGGTGCAACTCAACCTGGCCACACAAAAAAATAGCGGCATCAGCGTACAGCCGCTGCAACCTTATGATTACCACGGCAATATCAAAGTACTGGGTTCAGTGATTTCGATACAAACGCTGGTCGACTACAATAGTCAATACCAGCAGTTAAAGTCACAGTTGGCGCTGGCTGAGAGTGTCCTACCGAACCACCAACTGCAATATCAGCGTTACAAACAACTCAACGAAGACGATAAAAACGTTTCTGACAAAGCCGTACAAGAGGCGCAAGCACTGCTGATTAGTGACCAGACGCAGATTAAAGCCACTCAAGCCCAGCTCAAAGCGCTCACTGACACCATTATTGCGCAATGGGGGCAGCCGCTGGCCATGCTGGTAACACAGCACCCCTCTTCCGGCCCGTTGCATGAATTGCTGATGCAAAAAAAAGTGCTGGTACAAGTCAGCTTTCCATTGAAATTTAAAGCGCCGGAGGGTAATTCCAGCCTGTATATTTCGCCGATTCAGGATGAAGTGACGCCGATTCAGGCCGATTACGTGTCGCAATCGATTCAAACCGACATCAGCAATATCGGTAAAACTTACTTTTACAGTGCGCCTGCCGATTATTTACGCGTGGGGATGCGCGTCAATGTAGTGCCTGCGCAATCCTCTTCTGCTACCCTGAAAGGCGTGATTGTGCCTAACCAGGCCATTGCCTGGCATGGCGGCATGGCCTGGATTTACGTTAAAACCAAGCCAGATACCTTTTTGCGCAAACCAGTGGCATCTGACATTGAGCTGGATAACGGCTGGTTTGATAACAGCATTGCCCCCGGCACCGAGGTGGTCACGCGTGGCGCGCAGTTGTTGCTGTCAGAAGAATTCAAGTTTCAGATTAAAAACGAAAATGAAGATTAATCTGCACCCGCTGATTAGCAAAAGAGAGCGTCAAGCATGATGTCGGCGCTGGTCAGGTTTGCTATTCGTTTTTATGGGGTGATGATAGGCCTTGCCCTGCTGGTGATTGTGTATGGCAGTTATAGCTTAACCCAGAGTGATTTAAACGTTTTCCCGGAGTTTGCACCGACGCAAGTGGTGATACAAACTGAATCTGCTGGACTCTCCGCCAGCCTGGTTGAAAAGCTGGTCACGCAGCCGATTGAGAATGTAATTTCTGGTGCCATAGGCATTAAAAGTCTGCGCTCGCAGTCGATTCCTGGCTTGTCTATTGTGACGGTCATTTTTCAGGATAAATCAGACATTTACCGTAACCGGCAAATTGTGGCTGAGCACCTGAATATGCTGGGCAGCCAGTTGCCGCCTGGCATCGTGCCCAACATCACCCCACTCACCTCCTCGGCCAGTACGGTGATGGGCATAGGCGTGACGTCGGACAAACTATCGCTGATGCAATTGCGTACACTGGTGGACTGGCACTTAACGCCGCATCTGATGGCGATTCCCGGTGTGGCAGACATCAACGTGTATGGCGGCGAAGTGCGTCAGTTCCAGATTAAAGTGGATCCACGCAAACTCATGTTGTACCAGTTAAACGTGCAAGATGTGGTAAATGCGGCCAGCCGCGCCACCGGCGTACGGGGCGCAGGCTATATTCAAAATGACAACCAGCGCATTATTTTAAATAGCCAGGGGCAAACCACTACCCCGCAACAGCTGGCCAATATCACCTTATTACGCAAACTGGGCCGCACCATTCGGATCAGCGACGTCGCTGAGGTGGCTGAAGGCGCAGCGCCCTCTATTAGCGCTGCGGCCATCAATGGCCACCCGGCGGTTTACCTGTCGGTGCAAGGCCAGCTCGGTGCCAATGTTTATGCGCTGACCAAGTTGCTGGAACGTAAGCTGTCAGACATCAAACCCAGCCTGACCGCGCAAAAAGTGACGCTGCATGAAGGTTTGTTTCGCCCGGCCAACTTTATTGAAACAGCGATTCATAGCTTGCGTACCGATATTTTAATCGGCTCATTTTTAGTCATATTGGTGTTGTTCGCCTTTTTGTTTAATGTCCGCACCGCGGTGATCTCGGCAACAGCAATTCCGCTGTCACTCCTCACCGCCATTGTCGTGCTGTATCAATATGGCGTCGGGCTCAATATCATGGTGCTGGGCGGTCTGGCCATCGCGCTGGGCGAAGTAGTCGATGATGCCATTATTGATACGGAAAATATTTTCCGCCGCCTGCGCGAAAACCGGCTGTTAGCGCACCCGCTGCCTGCAGCACAAGTGGTATTTCAAGCCTCGATGGAGGTCCGTAGCTCAGTGGTCTATGCCACCATTATTGTGGCACTGGTGTTTTTACCGCTACTGACCTTGTCTGGCGTGGCTGGTAAATTATTTGCTCCATTGGGTTACGCCTATATTGCGGCCATTCTGGCTTCACTGGTGGTTGCCCTCACACTCACGCCAGCGCTGTGCTATGCCTTGCTGGCAAAAGCACCGCTCACAAATGAAGACTCGCCCGTGTTGCGCTGGTTAAAACAGCGTTACGTCAAACTACTGCACCAGATTGAACATCGTTATCAACTCATATTAATCACCAGTTTTGTCTGTATTGCACTGGGCCTGGCCATTTTGCCGTTGTTTAGAAGCCAGTTTATTCCAGCCCTGCGCGAAGGCCATTACATTTTGCACATGACCACGGTGCCTGGCACCTCAGAAGTACAGTCATTGAAACTAGGCAATCAAGTCACCAAGGTGCTGCTAGAGATTCCGGGGGTTAAAAGTGTGGCGCAATGGGTGGGCCGTGCGCCCAATGCAGCAGATACCTTTGGCACCCATTACAGTGAATTTGAGGTCGAAATTGGCACGGTGTCTGGCAAAGAACAAGAACGTATTTTTCATGATATTCGTGAAGAACTGGCTGGTGAAACAGAGGATGACGATGGTGATGGTAAAGTCGAACTAGGCTTTGTTGGTGCCAACTTTGCTATTAATACGTTTTTAACCGAGCGCATTGAAGAAACCATCTCTGGCTACGCCGCTGGCCTGGTGATCAATATTTTTGGCCAGGACCTGGACGCCTTGGACAGAGATGCACAAAAAGTGGCCAATCTGTTGGGCACGATACGCGGTGTCCGCGATGTCATGGTGCAATCGCCGCCAGAAACACCTGAAATTGTGATCCGACTCAAGCAGGAAAAACTGGCGCTATGGGGGCTACAGCCGGTTGATGTGCTGGACACGGTGAAAGCTTGCTATGAGGGCGTGCCTGTGAATCACGTGTTTATGGGCAATCGCTCCATCGGCGTCAGCGTGTTGCTTAACGATGCCTCGCGCGATGATATTGCAGACATGCGCAATATCCCGATTTTTAACCCCGAAGGCCAAATGCTCAAGCTGTCAGATGTGGCCTATGTGGCACAAGAAGGTGGGCGCTCCAAGATTTTGCACTCGGGTGCCAAGCGCATTCAAACCATTACTGCCAACATTGTCGGGCGTGATCAGGCCTTGTTGCTTGAAGACATACGCAGCACTTTGCACAAAAAACTGCAATTAAACAGCGGCAACTACCTGGAGTTTTCGGGTGAGGCAGAAGCCAATGCACAATCGCGCCAAGATTTGATTATTCATTCACTGGTGGCAGGTGTAGCGATTTTTCTCATGCTGTATATTGCCTTTGGCCGTTTGCGTAACCTCATGCTCACCTTCGCCAACCTGCCGTTTGCCTTGATAGGCGGCGTGGTTGCCACTTTTTTTACCGGTGGCTGGATTTCTGTCGGCACATTGGTTGGCTTTGTCACGTTATTTGGCATCACCCTGCGCAACTCGATCATGATGGTGTCGCACTTTCAGCATCTGGTGGATAAAGAAGGCTATCAATGGAACCTTGAAACCTGCATTCGCGGCGCTTCTGAGCGCCTGCCTTCTGTGTTGATGACGGCATTGGTTACAGCATTAGGACTGTTGCCGCTAGCAATAGGCAGTGGTGAACCGGGGCGTGAAATTGAGGGGCCGATGGCGACCATCATTGTCGGCGGCCTCATCTCCTCGACCATCCTCAACTTGCTGATTTTGCCAACCATCATGCTGCATTTTGGCCATTTTGAAAAAAGTGACGTGACTGATTAACACTCAGCCGCTGTGCTATTTAGTCATTTTGTAATAAGTGGTGCGTTAACGCCGCCGTTTTAAACCCCTGCTGAAACAGCGCATGCTCGCTCTGATGCACGACCCATGTTTGAAATGTGGCCTGCACAAGCAAGCCTGACAACCCCTGGTCTACAATACCCATAGATTGAAGCGTTGCTAGCGCCAGGCCAGCGTGAGTTTCTAGTAGCCAGTGATCTGACTTAACCAGCAGTAAATGGTCCGCTTCGAGCTGCCACGCTAACCAGGCGGCCAGGCTGTCAGAAGTGACATCCCAGCTTTCTGGCAACACATGCTCATTGGCAAACGTGGTGTTTAACGCCATTTCACTCGGCAGCCATACCAGGCCGCGATGCTGCCAGCCGCTTTCTGCAATCTCAAGCGGGTTTCTAACCAGTGCCAGCTCAGGCACCATAGCAACCAGGCTGCGCGCCATTTGGTCCATGGCATAAATAGCCAATGCATGCGCTTGCTGATCATGAATATGGCCGTCAGGCAAAGCCGCGCGCATATGCTGAAAATCCCGCACAGCGTCAGCATACAAGCCACCACCGGGCACAATAATGACTTTGCCATCCCCCCAGCGAACAACCAGCCGCAGCCACTGCACCAGGCTGCTGTAGTGTGTCACGCTGCCCCCTAGCTTGATCACCCACATATCTATGCCCCGAGTATTAGTTTTTAGTTTTAAAGTGTGCAACCAACTTGAAAAATTGCGAAGCTTTATCAAATGTTTCTTGATACTCTTTGGCGCAATCCGAATCTGCCACCACACCACCGCCGGCAAAAAAAGTCATACGGTCATTGCATATCACGGCGGTTCTTATTGCGATATTGGTATCCATACTACCATCAAAGCCAATATAGCCAATGCTGCCACAGTAAATGCCACGCCGGTGTGGTTCCAGCGCTTCGATAATCTCCATCGCGCGCAATTTGGGCGCACCGGTAATCGACCCGCCAGGAAAGCAGCCGCGTAATAAATCCAGCGCATGAAACTTAGGGGCCAGCAAGCCACGCACAATACTCACCAGATGGTGCACATTGGTAAATCGTTGTAATTTGAACAAGGCATCCACCTTGACTGACCCGACTTCACAGACCTTACCAATGTCGTTACGCAGCAAATCGACAATCATCAGGTTCTCTGCCCTATCTTTAATGCTATGCACCAACTCCTCAGCTGCTTGCGCGTCGGCAGTTGCGTCGGCATGCCGTGGCCGGGTGCCTTTAATTGGCCGGGTTTCGACCTTGCGATCAATCACCTGCAAAAACCGCTCTGGCGACATCGACAAGACCGTCAATGGTGCCCCGGCATTATCCTCAACCTGCAGGTAAGCCATAAATGGCGCACGACTCAATTGGCGGAAGTGGTCGTAGGCCTGGCTGGCATCACCAGCCACGCTCACTGCAAACCGTTGCGCAAGATTAATCTGGTAGCAATCGCCCGCGCTGATATAGTCTTTGACTTGCTGAAACGCCTGAGCATAAGCCGCTTGATCCATATTTGGCTCAATCTCGCCGGTCACTTTAAACGCAGGTGTCTGATATGTAATTTGGCGCTCAATTGGCACTTGCAATAGTTGCTGATGTAGCGTGGTCAGCGCCTGCTGGTCAATAAAACGGCAATGCGATACCAGCTTGCTGTTACCGAGATGATGATCGACAATAATCGCCCAATCGTAAATACCAACCAGCATGTCAGGCAATGGCATGTCCGCAGCAGCCAGCGCTGGCAAGATTTCGATACTACGGCCAAGATCGTAGGCAAAATATCCCAGTGCGCCGCCTGCAAACGGAATATCCGTCACCCGTTCAACCACATGTGGCGACAACCATTGCTGAATCACCTGAAAAGGGTCTTGCTCTGTCTGTTTGACCACTTGATTGGCATGCACTTCGGTGATCGGTTGGCGGTGGATGATTTTAGCCACAGGCGCGGCAACCACGATATCGAAACGGGCGCCCAAACTGGTCTCTTCATCTACCCCGTTTTTTGCCTGCGTGTGCGGAGTCTGTACCCGCCCGCTCTCGAGCAACATTGGCCAGGCCAGATGCTTGACTTGCTGTAGCCAATGCATGCCTTCGGCATAAGGTAAATCAAACTGCGTTAATGCCATGCTTGCCATAACCTCGCAACCGCATAGGCCGGAAAACAGACCTCTGCATCTTGTTTTAATTGTAAATCGCCTGCTGGCATAAATGCCGTGGCAGGTTGATAAGCCAACGCCAGGCGCTGCGCCAACGCTGCGACCAGAAAACTGCCCGCGCCTAAACCAATCAATGTCACAGGCGGCTTTGGTGCCTGCACAATGATAGACTGTACGGCCTTTTGCAAGCTATCGAGTTGCGCGGCTTTAAACGCAAGCGCCAACGACTGCCAGACGTCATCTGCTTTATCTTCAACATCATGCCCCACCATACGCGCCAGGCGCCGCATACTGTCAACCATAGAGCGCCCTTGACCATCTGCCGTCTCAGCCAGGTCATAACTGACTGGTAACTCGCCAAGCAAGCGATAAACATCTGCGGTCGTTGCAAAATACTCTGCAGCAATATGGCGCAGCACAGGTTGCGTTTGCCCAGGTGCTGTCCAAGCAATCAACGGCCCCAGTGCCATCAATGGCGTGCGCACCACACCGGTATACAACAAGCCCTGGCTTGCCATTCTTTCGGCATCAGACCAGCCTGAGGCGAACACCTGCTGTTGGTCACAGAGTGTGATGTCACTGGTAGTGCTACCAATATCAATGACCAAAGCGGGTAAAGCCGCAACGCTGGTAGCCAGGCATTGCGCTGACGCGTGCCAGTTCATGGAGGCAATCTGCGGCTCGTGACCGATAACCTTGGCAGTAAAACCTGCGCCGTCTGTCGCTGAGGCCCAGTAAAACGCGGCCTGTGGCAAATAGGCCTGTACGGTCTCTGCAATCGCCCTTACGCCCTGCCAGCGATTATCAAACAAATCGACCAGCTCGCCAGTCATGGTGACTGCATGATCGCAATCTTCGGGCGTTATTTGCCAGCGATGCAATACATGCTTGATCGCCTCTTCAAGCAATGGCAGGCCTTTCCATAACGCACATGCCTGCTGTAACACACACACAATGTCACCTTGCGCATCCAGCATCACCGCTTTCACATGCGCGCCGCCAATATCCCAACCGATCACAGCCCGTTTCATCGTGGCAAAGACTCCTGGCTAGATGCAGTAGTTAATGTCACTGCGCATGATGACTGCGCACGAACAGAATTCAAATGATTGTTCAAAATGGTATCCAGGATCATTTCAGCAGGATTTTCTGTGAGTAATTGCGATAAGCCGATATAAGGCGTGGTTAACCGGGGATTCACCTCAACCAGCATTAATTGATTGTCTTGCGTCAGTATCATGTCAGCGCCCCAGTAGCCGACCAGGCCAGGCATGGCACGATGAATCTGCTCAGCCAGTTGTTGCATGGCTGGTAAATACATAGCAGCTTCATTCACACCCGCGCCATGAAAGTGAAAATGCCCTTCGTCGATCGCTATTTTTTGCTGATGTCCGGCCAGCACTTGCACCTGATCATGCGTCGCGACTACAGACATGCTTAAAGCGGCCCCGGGCACATAAGGTTGCAACAACAAGCGGGATAACAACAGTGCATCTTTTATAATTAATTTATTTTTAAATTCAAATACTTGAATAACACTTTTAAAGTAATAGGTAAACTCACAACCAGCCCCATCGTCAGGCTTGACCACCCAGCCGCAGTCGGCTGAAACAAAGGCTATTGATGGATCAGCCTGGGCTAAAAATACATGCGGCAAGACGGCAATGCCTGCTTGTTGGCAAATATCTGCCATCACAGATTTCGCACTCGTCTGTTGTATCGCTGCTGCCGTGCAGCCTATCCAAACCTTGCCCGCGCTTTGCACCAGTTGCTGCATCTGCGCTAACAGGCCACCGGTCTCGGGCGCAATCACCCAGCAGGCATCAATATCACTAGCGGCTAATTGTTGGTGCCAAAGGGCATAAGCATCATCCCCGGCCTGCAAAGGCTGGCTCTCAGCATGCAGGGGCGCAGCAACGCGATAATCATGGCTAGTGATACAATCAACGCCCAGCGCAGATAAGTCGGCCAGCAGCGCATTACGCATCAGCAAGCCCTCTTGTAACAAGCTGGCAGGCAGCGGCTCTGAGGCCAAGCCACCAGCGCTGACATATTCACAGACCCAGATTTTCAAGCGAGATTTATTGTGCATATTATTCCCGTCATCGACTTGATGCATGGCCAGGTAGTGCAGGCCATACAAGGGCAACGTCAACACTACAGCGCGATTCAATCGCAGCTAACAGATAGCCATGCCCTGCTCGATGTGGTGGCTGCTATTTTACAAGTTTATGCGTTTGACTGCCTGTATATTGCCGATTTAAATGCAATCACCGGCCAACATGAAATGCCCAATCATCTCTCGTTGATCAAACAAGCCATGGCGAGCTTTCCAGCCCTTACATGGTGGGTAGATGCAGGACTAAACAGCGCAGAGACACTCAAACCATGGTTAGACGCTGGTGTGACCCCTATTCTCGCCAGTGAAACGCTAGCAGACCTTCAGACCTATCAATCCATGCGCAAACTGACTGCGCGCAGTATTTTATCACTCGACTTTTTTCAGGATGGATTTCATGGCCCGGCAGAGCTGTTGACCAGCAACACACACTGGAGCCAACCAACGATTCTGATGAGCCTGCCCAAGGTCGGCGCCAATCAAGGGCCAGACCTTGAAAAAATCACCTCACTCAAGCAGCAATATCCAACACAACCGCTGTATGCCGCAGGTGGTGTGAGAAATATGGCTGATATAACCATGCTGGCACAAGCAGGTGCCCAAGGGGTATTAATCGCCAGCGCCCTGCATCAGAAAAAAATCAGCACCGAAGACCTGATGACAGTCAGGCAATAAAAAACCGGCCAACAGGCCGGTTTTTAACAGGAACGTCTCCGTAGAAACTTATTCCAGGTTCGCGTGCAATGCGCGCATACCTTCTTCAGTCAGGCCTTTGGCGTGAATCAATTCAGAAATTGCGCCTTCCAGGAACACCAGGGTAGACAATTCAAATTGACCGCCCATAGGCATGCCTTGAACCAATGGGAAGCTGTCGTCTTGACCAACTTGAACCACCAGGTCAGCCACATCCGCCATGGCTGAAGTTTTCTTCATCGAGATTACTACCAGTTTGGCGCCGACTTCTTTGGCTTTTTTCACAAATGGTAACAAGGTGGCTGTGCCGCCTGAACCTGAAACCAGAATCAGCAAGTCACCTTTTTTGATGGCTGGCGTAACTACTTCGCCGATCATGTAAACGCTATAGCCAGAATGTACCAAACGCATTGCAAAGAAACGTGACACCAACAGTGAACGACCTGCGCCACCAATAAATGTTGAACCCGCTTCTGCAACCAGCTTCAGCAATTCAGCCGCTTTTGACTTATCAGTCACGTCTAAAATACGCTTTAAGTTGTCCAGAATAAATTGTTGATGATCCATGTTTTGTCCTGTATTCAAAATGTTTAATAAAAAACCCGACACATTGCTGGGTCGGGTTTTTTGTCTCGCTGATCAATAATTACTTATTGATGCTTAAATGAATTAAGCGTGAGCGATAGCAGTGATTTCTGCAGCAGCAGCAGCTGGGTCAGCAGCGCCGTAGATAGCAGCACCAGCAACGATGATAGTCGCGCCAGCGTCACGTACTTGACCTGCAGTAGCGGCTTTAACACCACCAGCAACAGAGATTTCAACGCCCAGGTTCAAACCAGCAACAGCAGCCAGGTCAGCAAAAGGAGTTTGGCCAGCAGCTTGTTGGTCCAAACCAGTGTGGATACCGATGATGTGAGCACCAGCAGCAGCAACTTCTTTTGTTTTAGCAACTTTGTCTTCAACGCTGATCAGGTCAACTTGAGCTTTTTTGCCGTATTTGTTAGCAGCTTTGATTACGCCTTTGATTGTACCGATGTCGGATACGCCCAAAACTACGCAGATGTCAGCACCGGCTTTGTAGAATGGCTCAGACTCGTACTCACCTGCATCCATAGTTTTCAGGTCAACCAGGATCTTGTTGTTTGGGAACTTAGCGCGCAAAGTTTCCAGCAATTTGATACCGTTGTGCTTGATGCATGGTGTACCGATTTCCAGAATGTCAACGTGTGGAGCAACTTTTTCTGCCAAAGCGATAGTTGCGTCGAAATCCAATGAGTCTAATGCCATTTGAGTTAATGCCATGTTTTTCTCCAAAAATTAAAAATTTAAATGCTATTGCTAGCGTACTACCAATTCAAGCTGGTCGCTTATAGTAAGCTGGCAGCCAAAATAAGTCAATGTTGCAGGCCGATTTATGCCTGACTTAAAAGTCAAACGGGCAGGTTTCTGCCCGTTTGAATTATCGCACCGCGATATTACAGTTTTGCGGCTAATGCAGCTTCCAGTTTATTTTGGTCAGCTACGAAACCACGGATACCTTCAGCCAATTTTTCTGTGGCCATTGGATCTTGATTAAGTTCAAAACGGAACTGCTCTTCTGTCAATTTAGCAGGCACGTCTTTAGTTTTACCGCCATCTTTCAACACTTGAACCAATGTACCTTCAGTCGCAGCCAGGTCTTGCAACAGGTTTGGTGACACGGTCAAACGGTCACAACCAGCCAATGCAATCAGCTCGCCAGTGTTACGGAAAGAAGCACCCATCACAACAGTTTTGTAACCGTGCTCTTTGTAATATTGGTAAATAGCACGTACAGAAACCACACCTGGGTCTGTTTCTTGTGTGTACTCAGTGCCTGGGTTTTTAGCTTTGTACCAGTCAAGGATACGGCCAACGAATGGGGAAATCAGGAACACGCCAGCTTCAGCACATGCACGTGCCTGACCGAAACCGAACAACAACGTCAGGTTACACTGAACGCCTTCTTTTTCCAGAATCTCGCCTGCTTTGATACCTTCCCAGGTAGAAGCCAGTTTAATCAGAACGCGGTCTTTGCTGATGCCAGACTCTTGGTACAGGCTGATCAGTTTACGGCCTTTAGCGACCATCGCGTCGATATTGAAAGACAAACGCGCATCTACTTCTGTAGAAATACGGCCTGGAACCTCTTTAGTGATTTCAGCGCCAATCAACACAGCCAGTTTGTCAGCTGCGTTTTCAATTTGTTGCTCTTTAGAACCACCTTGTGCTTTTGCATAAGCAATGGCAGTTTCAATCAACGGTGCGTATTCTGGAATTTGGCTAGCCTTCAATACCAGAGACGGGTTTGTGGTTGCATCCACAGGTTTAACACTTTTGATTGCTTCAACGTCACCAGTGTCAGCCACGATGGTTGTGATTGCTTTCAACTGATCTAATAAATTTGCCATGCGATTGCTCCTAAAAATTGCAATAATCGTTTACGTATAGTTATACATAGAAACCTTCAACATTATAACTGAATTTACTCGAGTTAGTTAAGCGTCCTTTGCACATTCAAGCGTGTGTATTGCTTGCACCCAAGCCTGGAGGCAGGATGTTTTATTGATTAAAATCAAACAATTGCTGCTGTTAAGGCAGGCATTTTTGGCTGTTTTGGCTTTTCAACACCCCCCTTTTCGGGCACAATTCACCTTTTTTGCAAGTGATTAATCAGTTGGTCATATGGGTTCTGTCACCGCTTTAAATAAAGAACAAAGCCAGACTCGCTTCGCACAATTACCTGTTGACTGGTATCTCCATCCAGAGATGTATGCACTGGAGCAGGCGCATTTGTTCACCCTGCTACCCCAATACCTAGGGCATGCTTGCATGGTGCCTAACCCAGGTGACTATCGCGCACTGGACTGGCTCCACAACGCCATGGCCCTGGTCAACCAGCAAGGTCAGCCGCAACTCATCAGCAACATCTGCCGCCACCGCCAAGCAGTCATGCTCAATGGCCAAGGCAATACGCAGCACATTGTTTGCCCGTTGCATCGCTGGACTTACGATTTAAATGGCCAGTTACTGGGCGCACCGCACTTTGAACAAAACCCGTGCCTGCACCTGGAACAGCAAGCGCTCAACACATGGCAAGGCCTGCTGTTCAAAGCCAGCGACACCGCAGCCAAACAAAAAGGCCTGCACATTGGCCAGGTGCTCAAACAGCTGGGATGCAAACAGGACTTTGACTTTACTGGCTATCACTTCGACTCAGCCATTGTCGACCATTACGATTTCAACTGGAAAACCTTTATCGAGGTTTATCTCGAAGACTACCATGTTGGCCCTTTCCACCCTGGCTTAAACCAGTTTGTGGATTGTGGCGAATTAAACTGGGAGTTTGGCGAGCATTACAGCGTGCAAACGGTCGGCTACAAACCGCTACCTGATTATAGTTTGTCACCGGTGTACAAGCAGTGGCAACAAGCCGTCACCAATTACCAGCAAGGCACTGCACCTAAATATGGCGCTATCTGGTTCGTGCTTTACCCGTTTTTAATGATCGAATGGTATCCCAACGTGCTGGTGGTTTCGCACCTGATTCCAACCGGGGTTGAGTCTTGCCAAAACGTAGTCGAGTTTTACTACCCGGAAGACATTGCCTTGTTTGAGCGGGCCTATATTCAAGCCCAGCAAGCGGCATACTTTGAAACCGCCGTAGAGGACAAAGAAATTTGCCAGCGTATGCAAGACGGCCGCAAAGGCCTGTTCATGCTAGGCAAGGATGAGCGCGGCCCTTACCAGCATCCAATGGAGACCGGCCTGGAACACTTCCATCGCTGGTATCGCAGCCAGATGGAGCCGCATCTGCCCGAACATTTTCAGCGTTAGCGCCACCTTGTTCAAACATCGCAACGCTTTCAGCTGGAATCCCAAACACTGGCAACTAGGCAGCTACTGGATGCTGCTGGCCGGCCTGGGCTTTGCCATCATGGGCGCCTTTGTTAAAGCTGGCGCTGCACGCTTTAGCGCCAGCGAGCTGGTGTTTTATCGCTCTGCGTTTGGCTTTTTGATGATTGCCGCCATCGTCTGCTGGCAAGGTAAGCCCATAAAAACACCATTGTTTGCCATGCAGATGCGTCGTGCGGGTGTTGGCTTCACTGCCCTGCTGCTGTTTTTTTATGCCATTGCGCACTTACCTTTGGCCACGGCCATCACGCTCAACTACACCTCGCCCATGTTTTTAGCCCTGCTCTCGCCCTGGCTATTGCGCGCAGAGTTACCACTCAGTCGCCGTCAACGGCAGTGGCTAAATGCATGTGTGATAGGCGGGTTTGCCGGTGTCTGCCTGTTATTGCAGCCAGCTTTTCAGAGCAATCAACTACTGGCTGGTGGCATAGGCTTATTGTCAGGCATCGGTGCAGCCTTTGCCTATGTGCACGTCAAACAGCTGGGCCTGGAGGGTGAACCAGACTGGCGAACCGTGTTCTACTTTACATTGCTCTGCACTATCGCCAGCGGTTGCTGGATGCTCATCGACCACATGACCGCATTACGCTGGCAAGACTTACCCCTGTTATGCGGGCTCGGTTTATCAGCTACCTTTAGCCAGCTCGCACTGACGCGCGCCTACCGCACTGGCAACACCCTCACAGTCGCTAGCCTGGCTTACAGCACGGTCGTTTTTGCTACCTTGATTGGCGTGATTATTTGGGGCGAAACCTTAAGCGCACACGAAATTACGGGCATGTTGCTGATTGTCGCTTTTGGTATCTTAAGCGCTCGAAATTCACGATAGCATACTGCTTGAAATAAAGATGAAATAAAAAAGCCATTCTTTAAAAGAATGGCTTTTTTATTTCATTGGTGCGGCTTAAGGCTCCAGCAAGCCACATCGCATAGCAATCAAGGCAATTTCTGCCGAGTTTTGTGCGTTGAGTTTTTGCTTGATATTGTACAAATGCGTGCCGACTGTGCGCGGACTCAAAAACAAGGTTTCTGCAATCTCGTTGGTAGATTTGCCCCGAGCCAGTGACATAAATACCTCAAACTCACGCTCACTCAATACATCTACCGGGTTTTGCTCACCAGACAATTGCTGAATGGCCATTTGCTGGGCCACACTCGCTTCAATATATTTCTTACCCATCGCAACACTACGGATGGCTTTAATCAGCTCTTCTGCCGCGCTACGTTTGGTGACATAGCCCATGGCCCCTGCATTGAGTACGCGTTTGGGGTGCACTGAATCTTCATGCGCAGACAACACCAGGATGCGCGCATGGTTATCTTTGGCCAAAATACGTTCTATCGCCTCCATGCCGCCTATGCCTGGCATGGTAATGTCCATCACCACCACTTGCGGGTGGTGCTCAACATAGGCTTTAATCGCGGCTTCACCACTCTCAGCCTCAGCAATCACTTTAATTTCCTGGTCTGACTCGAGCAGCATTTTAAAGCCCATCCTGACCACTGCATGGTCATCTACCAGCATCACACTAATCACGCTTGTTTCTCCCTTGTTTTATGCTGATTGTATAGGCAATCGAATGTCCAATGTGGTTCCACGGCCAACCTCCGGCTGCGACACTACTTTAAACTGTCCATGTAAGGCCTGCACGCGCTCGCGCATACCAAGCAGGCCAAAATGCTGGGTCTGGTCAACGGCATCCAGTTGCATGCCGACGCCATCGTCACAAACCATCAGCCGCAAACCTGCGGCATCTGTCAGCATATGCACGTTGATACATTGCGCATGCGCATGCTTAATCGCGTTATTCACCGCCTCTTGCACGATGCGGTAAAGATTAATATTCACATTTTCGCCCATAGGCAGAAACTCGCCTGAGACATGCAATTGAATATTTAACTCAGGATGCTGCGTCTGATAGCCGGACACCATATCACGCAGCGTTTCTACCAGCCCCATATTGTCCATCGCCGCCGGGCGCAACTGGCGAATAATGTTATGCATGCCATCGTAGATATGATTGGCAGCAGCCACAATGGTTTGCGCATTGGCAGCAATGTCCGGCGTGCTTTGCTTGGTTTTGTTGACGATAGCCACCGCAAACGTTTTAATCGCAGTGACATATTGCCCCAACTCATCATGCAACTCACGCGCCAAACTGCGGCGCTCGTCTTCAATATGCTGTTGAATCAGCTGCGTCAATTGGCGGTTTTTTTCCAGCTCGCGCTCGGCATCCAGTGACAAAGCCATCTGGTTTAAACTGAGGCCAATTTTGTCAAACTCGGGCACCGAAAAACGCTCCAGCCGCGTGGTTAAGTCGCCCTGCTCTATGCGATTAATGGCATGCAATATATGCCTGACTGGGCGCAAAGCATGGCTCAGCAAGCCATACACCAGCAAGTTGAGCAAGACAAAAAAGCCTATACCCATAACCATTAGCTGTAAAAAACCTGACCAGGCTTCACGGATAGAGCCTTCAGCATTAGAGGTGATAATTAATACGCCATAGCGCACCCGGCGCGTGACGGTTTCAACCTTGGGTGCCACCAGCCTCACAAACCACTGCGGCGGATTAATCTCGGACTTAAAGGTGGATCCGGGGGAAATATACAAGGGGTTGTTGGCATAATCATAGAGCTCGATGCGACTACTGCGCACATAGCCCAGCGAGCGCAAAAAGTCTTGCAGCACATAATGGGTCGGACCCAGGCTAGGGTTCATCGCCGAGCTGACAATCACAGTATCCAGCAATTGCACCGTGACACGCGTGGCAGCCTCTACCCGCTCACGGATACTGTCTTTGGTATCGCGCACCAACACCACGGCAGCGGCCACCAGAAAGGCCAGCGACAGCATGGTCACCAGCAAGTTGAGTCGAAAGCGTAAGCTCATTTTGGGTAGGGAGTTAAAATCAAGCATTATTAAACTGTAAACCGGCTATCAATTCACAGCGTAAAATCATTAAAGTTTGGCTGCCCGATGACTAATCTTTAATCGTAAGCTGATCCCACGCTTTGGGTTTTTCAGGATAAGTGAGCGGCATCTGGTTTAAAGTCTCGAGCAAAATGCGGGAAACCAGCAAATTACGGTTGGTTTTAGAATCAGCCGGAATCACGTACCAAGGCGCATACTTAGTCGATGTCTCTTTCAGCGCAACCTCATAAGCATCCATATAGCGATCCCACAAGGCACGTTCGTCCAAATCTTTGGGATTAAATTTCCAGTGCTTGCTAGGGTCGTCCAGGCGTTCTTGCAACCGTTCTTTTTGCTCCTCTTTGGAGATATGCAAGAAGCACTTAATGATAGTGGTGCCGGTTTCGCTGAGCATGCGCTCAAAATCATTGATTTGCTGATAGCGACGCTTACATTCCGCGTCGTCTATCCAATCATGCACTTTCACAATCAGCACGTCTTCATAATGGCTGCGGTTAAAAATCACCAATTCGCCTTTGGTTGGCACCTGATTGTGCACGCGCCACAAGTAGTCGTGCGCTAGCTCATCGGCACTAGGCGCCTTAAAGCTAGCCAGACGAATACCCAAAGGATCACAGGCACTAAACACATGCTTCACCGTGCCGTCTTTGCCGCTGGCATCCATGCCCTGCAGCATGAGTAAAACCTTGTGCTCGCCCTGCGCATGCAGAATATCCTGCCTGAGGTTAATTTGATGCGTTAACTCAGCCAGCAAGCTGGCATCAGTCTCTTTATCGCCAGTCCGGGCTGACTTATCATCCGGCTTGATCTGTTTTAAGGAGAATTTTTTGGGGTTAACACGATACTGCGCGAGTAACTCAGTCATAGACGCGATCTAATATTTGCTGAGTGACAAGTGTATCGCAGTTAATTTGCAAATAGCAAAGCCGCGTAACAATCAAACGCCCTTATGAGCGATGATGTCCATAAAAAAACAGCCTCTGACGAGGCTGTTTTTAGTG
This sequence comes from Methylophilus sp. 5, assembly GCF_000515275.1. Taxonomy (NCBI): domain Bacteria; kingdom Pseudomonadati; phylum Pseudomonadota; class Betaproteobacteria; order Nitrosomonadales; family Methylophilaceae; genus Methylophilus; species Methylophilus sp. 5. Next base: position 2,631,752 of record NZ_KI911560.1, on the reverse strand, counting down.
ATGTTGCGAGTCTTGATTAAAGACTGCGGCCAAACAGCAAACCAAAAACACCACCAGACAATACGCCTGACAGAGCAGAGACCACTGCTGGGCCTGACGGGCCATTTAATACCTGACCCAGCACAGAGGTCACACCCACAATGCCACCGACTGTAGCAATTAACACATTACCAGCCGCAATTGTTTCTTCTGGCGAACCAGCAAAACCAATTCCGGCAGCAAAACCGCCAGAAACCAAGTCAACTTCCATTAAATTCATGTCTTGCATTGCCATGTTACTACTCCTCATTAATGTTAAAAATAAAGCATTCACGGCGTTAACCAAAGCTGGTTTTTATTTAACAAGCTTAAAACAGCACAAGTTAACTTTAATTATTATAATTAATCAACTATTGTCAATTGTATCAATAATTAACACATGTGTGAATTATTAAAAACAGAATAAGAGAATAATTAACAGCAATATATGCATTGTAATCAATCACATAATGCACAATAAAAAAGCCAGCTTAAAGCTGGCTTTTTTATACATTGGTCAAAAACTATTTGCCGGCACGTTTACGCTCGTGCTCCAACAAGTAGCGTTTGCGCAAGCGAATGGTTTTTGGTGTGATTTCGACCAACTCGTCGTCGTCAATAAATTCCACGGCACTTTCCAGGCTGATTGAGATAGGTGGAACCAAACGTACCGCTTCATCGGTGCCGGAAGCACGCACGTTGGTCAATTGCTTGCCTTTAATCGGGTTAACAACCAGGTCATTATCACGACTATGAATACCGATAATCATACCTTCGTACAATCGGTCACCCGGGCTTGAGAACATTTTGCCGCGGTCTTGAAGTTTCCACAAAGCATAAGCAACCGCTTCGCCTTGCTCGGCTGAAATCAGCACACCGTTACGACGGCCAGGCATATCAGCTTTAACGGGTGCATATTCATCAAAAATATGTGCCATCAAACCAGTACCACGAGTCAAGGTTAAAAACTCACCTTGAAAACCAATCAGGCCTCGTGCTGGAATACGATACTCCAGGCGGGTACGGCCATTACCGTCAGACTCCATATTGCTCATTTCGCCACGGCGACGACCCAACTCTTCCATCACAGCACCCTGGTTTTCGTCTTCCAGATCTACCGTCAGGATTTCGTATGGCTCACATTTTTCACCATTAATTTCTCTGAATACTACACGTGGTTTACCTACGGCAATCTCAAAGCCTTCACGACGCATGTTTTCCAACAGAATAGTCAGGTGCAACTCACCACGGCCAGATACACGGAATACATCAGTATCTTCAGTGTCTTCTACACGCAGAGCCACGTTAACCAACAACTCTTTAGTTAAACGATCACGGATTTGGCGTGAAGTAATAAACTTACCTTCAGTGCCCGCCAATGGTGAAGTGTTGACCATAAAGTCCATGGTCAGGGTTGGTTCATCCACACCCAAGTGCGGCAAACCAACCGGTTTTTCACGGTCACAAATGGTGAAGCCGATACCAATTTCTTCAATTCCGGAAATAATAACAATGTCACCTGCTTCGGCTTCGTCAACCGGCACGCGCTCCAGGCCTTTAAAACCCAGCACCTGATTAATACGGCCTTGTGCCACTTGCTCATCTTCGCGCATGACTGCCACGACCTGGCCTGGTTTGATACGGCCATTGGTGACGCGGCCAACGCCTAAGCGGCCGGTATAAGTAGAGTAATCCAAAGCGGATATTTGCAATTGCAACGGTGCTTCGCTATCGCCTTTAGGCGGCTCAACATGGCTTAAAATCGTCTCAAACAATGCACGCATGTTATCTGAAGGTGCGCTCATATCTAAGGTTGCAAAACCATTTAAAGCTGAGGCATACACGACTGGAAAGTCTAATTGCTCATCGGTCGCGCCCAGGTTTGCGAACAAGTCAAACGTATGGTTAATCACCCAATCAGGGCGAGCACTTGGGCGGTCAACCTTATTAATGACCACAATTGGCTTCAAACCTAAAGCCAACGCTTTTTTGGTCACAAAGCGCGTTTGTGGCATCGGGCCATCAACGGCATCGACTAACAACAATACGCCATCGACCATACCCAACACACGCTCAACCTCACCACCAAAGTCAGCATGGCCCGGTGTGTCGACGATGTTAATGTGCGTGCCTTCATAAGTTAAGGCGGTATTTTTAGCTAAAATAGTAATGCCACGCTCTTTTTCCAGATCGTTGCTATCCATCACGCGCTCAGTCATCGCCTGATGTGAGGCAAAAGTGCCTGACTGTTGAAGTAGCTTATCGACCATGGTTGTTTTACCGTGGTCAACGTGTGCAATGATTGCGATATTTCTGAGGTTGCGTGCCATGTGAACTGCCATCTGTTTGGAAAGGGCGCGATTTTATCACAAATCAACTAAATGTTTGACTTTTAAAATAAAATGGCTATACTGCAGGCAACTTAAAACGCTGCTGGTTTCTTTACTAGCCATTTCGTTTTAAATTCATTGCCCTGACCTGTCGATAACTCGCGAAATTTTGAGGTTATCATCTTTAGATGAAGTCTTGATGACACCATCTTCTTTTATCGGTTAGTGGCCATGCCCAAGCGCCGGTAAAAGCATACATTCCTTAAAGTTGCTTTGGCTTAGTGATTATTGCACCACATGTATTCGTGTGTTGTGCCATATGACGAGCTTTGCTTTTTGCTTTACTAGCGCCCTTTTTAATTGTTTGATGAAAGGGACATTCCTTGTCTTTTGCAGATTTAAATCTCGACCCCTCCATTTTGCGCGCATTGACCGACGCAGGCTATGAAAACCCAACAGCTATTCAGGCGCAATCTATTCCTGATGCTTTGCAAGGCCGTGACATCATGGCTTCTGCCCAAACCGGCACTGGTAAAACAGCCGCCTTTACACTGCCAGCATTAAACCTGCTGGCAACACAACATCCAGTTCGCAGCCGTGGCCCACGTATTTTGGTGCTGACACCAACCCGCGAACTGGCCGCCCAGGTAAATGATGCTGCTCGTAAATACGGTAAATTTTTGCGCGCACGCTGCATCAGCATTGTTGGCGGCATGCCTTACCCATTACAAAACAAATTGCTGTCACAGCCACTGGATATTCTGGTCGCAACGCCTGGCCGTTTTATTGACCATCTGGAACGCGGTCGTATTGACTTGAGCCGCTTGCAAATGCTGGTGCTGGACGAAGCGGACCGTATGCTGGACATGGGCTTTATGCCAGATGTTGAACGCATCTGCGACGCCTTGCCAGCTGAACGCCAGACCTTGCTGTTCTCAGCAACGCTGGACGGCATTATGGACATTGGTAAACGCTTTTTGCGCAATCCGCTGACTATCCAGGTCGCCGGCCAAAAAGAAAGACACGCTAATATTGAGCAACGTTTGCATTTTGTGGATGACATGAACCACAAAAACAAACTGCTGGAACATTTGCTGATTGCACCAGACGTAAACCAAACCATTATTTTCACCAGCACCAAGCGTCATGCTGACTTACTGGCTGAAGATTTGTATGCCGCTGGCCATAGCACAGCAGCATTGCATGGTGACATGACACAAGGTGCACGTAACCGCACCTTGACCAAACTGCGCCATGGTGACGTTAAAGTATTGGTCGCAACAGACGTGGCGGCGCGTGGTATCGACGTGCAAGGCATTTCGCACGTGATTAACTACGACCTGCCAAAATTTGCAGAAGACTATGTGCACCGTATTGGCCGTACTGGCCGTGCAAACAACACCGGCGTGGCGATTTCATTTGCTTCTAACGCTGACCGTCACCTGCTGCGCAAAATTGAGCAATATACCGGCCACAAACTGCAAGCTGAAGTGATTGCAGGCTTTGAGCCAAAACGCGCAGTGCGCATGGATGATGGTGGTGACGGCAAACGTGGCGGCAAACGCAATAGCAACGGCAAGCCACAAGGCAAAGGCGGCTTCCGTCGTGATGAACGCCCAGGCCAGAACAAATCATTTGGTGAGCGTGTTGCTCGTGAAGGCAATCGCGACAATAACCGTGGCGATGCACAAGCGAACAAGCCACGTGCACCACGCGTGATGGAGCAAAAGCAGGACAAAGAAGTCAACGGTAACAGCAAGAGTTACAACAAAGACACCGACTTCCAGTTTGCACGCGCATTGGCTGACGAATTCGGTCAACGCCGTCCACGCCCGGCAGGCAACAACCAAGAGCGTTTTGGCAATCCAAACGCCAGCCGTGGTAACAACAAACCACGTCCGGCAGGTAAGTCATTTGGCGACGCTGCGGGTGGAATCAAACGCCCTCGCTCATTTGCCTAAGACTCGCCTATGTCTGAGCAAACTACAGTAGACTTTCGTGCGCTCGGCCTGGCCGAGCCGCTGTTAAAAGCGATTGAGGAGTCTGGCTACACCACGCCAACACCTATTCAAGCGCAAGCCATTCCACTGGCTTTACAGCGTATGGATTTGATGGCCGGTGCGCAAACGGGGACAGGCAAAACAGCGGCGTTTTCTTTGCCGATTTTGCATACCCTGCTGCCACTGTCCAGCACCAGCACCTCGCCAGCCAAGCACCCGATCCGGGCGCTGGTGCTGGCACCAACGCGTGAACTGGCAATCCAGGTATACGACAACATCAAGACCTACGCCAAGCACACTGCCTTGCGTAGCCTGGTGGTATACGGCGGCGTCGACATCAAAACACAAACGCCTGTCCTGAAAAACGGCGTGGAAATCCTGGTGGCAACACCAGGACGTTTGCTGGATCATGTCGAGCAAAAAACCTTGTCTTTGAGCCAAGTGCAGTTTTTGGTACTGGACGAAGCGGACCGCATGCTGGACATGGGCTTTATGCCTGACTTGAAACGTATTCTGGCACTGTTGCCAAAACAGCGTCAAAACCTGATGTTTTCAGCAACGTTTTCTGACGAGATCAAAAAACTGGCGGATGCCTTTTTAAACAATCCAACCTTGATCGAAGTCGCGCGTAGCAATGCGACCAACGACAATGTGGAACAAAAGGCTTACCTGGTGAATAGCGATCAAAAGCAACGCTTTTTGGTGCAGTTGCTCAAGCAATATGCCAACCAGCAAGTGATTGTGTTCACAAAAACCAAACTCTCGGCCAGTAAACTGGCGCGGGCGCTGGAGCGTGATCAGATTCCATGTAGTGCGATTCATGGTGATAAATCCCAAAAAGAGCGTATTGAAGCACTCGATGCGTTTAAAGCGGGCACCATACACGCACTGGTTGCCACAGATGTGGCTGCACGCGGTCTGGATATCTCGGACTTGCCGTTGGTGATTAACTATGAGATTTCGACTGCACCAGAAGATTATGTGCACCGGATTGGCCGTACTGGCCGCGCTGGGGCTAAAGGCATCGCAATTTCACTGATCGACGAAGATGAAACGAAATACTTCGACGAGATTGAGAAGCTGATTAAAAAGCAGGTGCCCAAAGAAAAGGCCACTGTTAGCACGACCAGCAGTCGACCAGCGCGTGCTTCTACGTCTAAAACCAAAAGCGCAGACGATGGCTGGTTCCAGCAACCGTATCAGCCAACGACGACAGCCGCAGCGCCCAAAGAGGTGTTAGCCAAGCCTTCTAGCGCCAAGCGTAAAGTCGTTGCTGCCCTCTTAGGCGGCTTTGGTTTTAAAGCTTTACCGCAATCGCGTAATCAGGCAAAGCGCGGCGCCGGCAAGCCACGACAAAAAACCGAAGGCAAAGACCTTGCTCAGGCTGATGTCATAGAAGCTGTCAGCGTTCAGTCGTAAAAAAGCCCCGTTTATCGGGGCTTTTTTCATGGTGCGAATCAACGCAATAATAAAGATTAACCTTCACGATTACGCATAAAGTCAGCCACGCCATAGAGCTGATTGGCAATATGCTTCATTAAAGACTCTTCAAACTGTAGCGTATGCATGGCTTTAATCATGCAATACATCCATTGGTCACGCGCTGACTCGTCAATCGGAAATGGCATATGCCGTGCCCGCAAACGCGGATGACCGTAACGCTCAATATACAATTGTGGCCCGCCAGTCCAGCCCATTAAAAACATAAATAGTTTTTCTCTGGCCTCGGTTAAATCCGGCTGATGAATGGCACGTAAACTGGTGGCTTTAGGATCCGTATCCATCGTGTCGTAAAAGGTCTCAACCAGGTTACGGATCGTCTCTGCCCCTTTTTCCGCCCCACCCAGCCACTCAAATAAGGACTGCTTAGCCGTGTTAGGCTCTTGTATCTCTAATGCCATAATATTTAAGTTAGCCTGCTGCTTTTGGCGTCACCAGCGCTGCTGCCTGCTTGGCAAGTGTACGCGCTGATTCTGTATCGCCTGCCGTGGCAAGAGCCACGCCCATGCGGCGACGTACAAACGACTCCGGTTTGCCAAACAAGCGGATTTCGCTATTAGGCACAGACATCGCAGCCTCCAGGCCATGATACTCAAGCGCCTGTGCATCGGCGCCACCATAAATGACCGCGCTGGCACCAGCCTCTCGTTGCGCAACATCGACCGGCAAGCCAAGAATAGCGCGTGCATGTAGCTCAAACTCATTCAGGCGCTGCGTACACATGGTGACCATGCCGGTATCATGTGGGCGCGGGCTCACTTCTGAGAACCAGACCTGCTCACCTTTGACAAATAGCTCGACGCCAAACAGACCTTGGCCGCCCAAGGCGTCAGTCACCTGTTTGGCCACATGTTGTGCATTGATTAATGCTTGTGGATGCATGGCTTGTGGCTGCCAGCTCTCGACATAATCACCGTGCTTCTGCACATGGCCAATTGGCGCACAGAAGTATGTTTCTATCTGGCCGGATGCATTTTTAGCACGCACGGTCAGCAAGGTGATTTCATAATCAAAATCTATCTGGCCCTCGACGATGACCACGCCCTGATTAACGCGACCGCCACTGGCGGCATACTCCCAGGCGGTTTTAACCTCAGACGCTTGGGTAATGCGCGACTGCCCCTTGCCTGAAGACGACATGGTGGGTTTGATAAAGCACGGGTAACCAATGCCAGCATCAATCGCGGCCTGTAGCTCGCCCTCTGAGCGGGCAAACGCATAGGGCGAGGTAGGCAAGCCTAATTCTTCAGCCGCCAGGCGACGGATCCCTTCACGGTTCATGGTCAATTGCACTGCACGCACCGTTGGCACCACCGTCACGCCGGTCGCTTCAATCTCGGCCAGGGCCTGCGTATTCAAGGCCTCAATTTCTGGCACGATGTAATGCGGTTTTACCTGATTCACCAAGGCTTTTAATGCCGTGGCATCGGTCATATCAATCGCGTAGGCATGATGCGCCACCTGATGACCAGGCGCATGCGCATAACGATCAACGGCAATGACTTCCACCCCCAGACGCTGCAAGGCAATAATCACCTCTTTACCAAGCTCACCACTGCCTAACAACATGACCTTGGTCGCATTTGCGCTCAACGGGGTACCAATCATTTTTAGCTCCACTGTAAAAACGCAATGATACCATGCGCGATTTGGCTGATAGCTGATCGCGCTTGATTTATGTCATATGAGGCTAAGCTGTATAGGGTGGCAAAAGACACAAAAAAACCTCGCATTTGCGAGGTTTTTTAGCTACGAGTGATGCCATTAACGCGATTCACGTTTTGCCAACAGACCAATTGCAGCCAAGCCAGCAAACAACATGGCGGCATTTCCTGGCTCAGGCACCGTGGTCACATTCACCGCAATCTGGCCAGCGTTATCACCAAAGTTCGAGTCCCAGTAATATAACTTAAGCACACCACTCTCAGCCGCAACCCCGCTATAACTGGTGCCTAAGGCAATATAAGTACTACCTATGCGACCAACCAGTTGGCCAAAGTTAGCAGTAAAGCCATCCATGGTGACCGGGCCATAATTAATACCAATCAAGTTGCCGACCGCCTGACCGGAATCATCGGTGGCAGTGGCATACAAATCGCCGTTGAGGCCATCGGCAGTCGAGAACCTCGGTAACGCTCCTGCGCTCCACAAATCATCAACACTGACTGAGATATTAAATACATCGCCTGCATTTAATGTGATTGTATCCAAACCACTGGCCACACCTTGCGCAATACTGTTGTCATAAGCGCTGACATTATAGGTTGCCGCTTGCGCCTGATGACTGACTGCCAATACGAGTAACATTGCACTACATAATCGACTGACTAACATACCCCGCTCCTCATCAAATATTATAGAAATGTTTGATGACGTTATGCCCAATCTACAGGGTTGTCAATAGCCCTCACCAACAGGCCACCAGCATTCACTTTTAGTGCTGAATCAAGGCGTTAGCGCGTTTAGACCGAGATGCCATGCTTGTCCATGCGGTAGCGCATGGTCATTCTGGTAATCCCCAGCAGCCTGGCAGCTTTAGACACATTATGCCGCGCCTGCTCCAGGGCATTCAACAGCATGGCTTTTTCTGCATCATCCAGCGTCACCTGCGCTTCACCCTGTATAGACGGGTTTGCATTCACAGCTGCCATTTGTGGCAGCCCCAAATCGTGCTCTGAAATCATCGCCTGCGTGCACATTAAAACAGCTCGGCTAATCTGGTGGCGCATTTCACGCACATTGCCAGGCCAGTGATAGTTTTGTATCGCCATCAGTGCCATGGCACTAAACTCATGATGCGGCAATGCATAACGCTTTTCTGTCATCTGCCTGAAGTAGTTTGCCAGCAGCAATACATCCTGGCCACGGTCACGCAGCGGCGGCATCTGCATGGTGATCACATTTAAACGGTAGTACAAGTCTGAGCGAAAACGCCCTTCGCTGGACATATGATACAAATCACGATTAGTCGCCGCAATAATACGTGCCTGCACCGGGCGCTCTTTGGTCGAGCCCAATCGGCGCACCATTCTGCGCTCCAGCACATTCAGCAATTTCGCCTGTAAGCCCAGCGGTAACTCGCCAATTTCATCCAAAAATAAAGTGCCATCTTCGGCTGACTCAATCAAGCCGGGACGAGAGGCTACTGCGTTGGTAAACGCGCCCTTCTCATGGCCAAACAATTCACTTTCAATCAACTCAGCAGGCAACGAAGCACAATCAACATGCACAAACGGCTTGTCATGATTGGCACAACTGGCGTGCAGGTAACGCGCGACTACATCTTTACCGGTGCCGGTTTCACCGGTGATGAGCACCGTTGGCTGTACAGCGTCACTCAATGCGCTCAATTGCGCAATACGCGTAATTTGCTGGCGCACACTTTGCATGGCAGCACTTTCACCAATCAGCTGCACAGACTCGTTCACAATCGTATCGCGCTGCCTGGAGTAATCAAGGCTGGTCTGCAAGTCGGTTGTTTTCTCATTTTTTTGAATAATGAGCAGTAACTCTTCAAGATCAATCGGCTTTTTCAAGTAATCAATCGCACCCATTTTGATGGCATTCACGGCATCGGTCACATCGCCAAAGGCCGTCATGACGATGGTATTGATATTTTTGGCCACAAAGTCTGATAACAAATCCAGACCATTGCCATCGGGCAGGCGCATATCCAGCAGCGCCATATCCGGTTCAAACTGTTTTACCAGCAATCTGGCATCATGCAGAGATTCTGCGTGCTCGCACTCAAAGCCTGCTTTTTGTAGCCGTTTAACCACCGCTTTGGCAAACAGGACTTCATCCTCTACCAGCAGGATTTTTTTCTTAAACGGTAAAAAAACAGATTTATCCGTCGATGATGAAATTTGAGAGAGCACGCGTCGTCCTTATTATTGTTTATTAGTCACGGTCATAGCTTGCTAACGAAGGCTTGGCGCCAAACTCGTAGCGGAAGCCCAGCCAGCCAGCACGCGGGGCGCCTACCATCAGCAATTTGGAAGGCTCTTCATTACCTGAGAACTGACCGCCCTCAATCCAGTTTTCACCCAGCAAACCACCCGTGGCGTACTCTTTGTCAAAAATGTTGATGGCTTTAGCAAAAAACTGCCAGCCACTGCTACCAAAACGATAACGCGTATCGAGGTTAACAATGGTGAATCCACCCACCTTGCCAGAGTCCTGTACGTGCTCATCATCGCCATCATTGGCGCGATGACTATTGTTTTCGTTACCACGCACATACACATCTGAGTAAGTGTTGATATTGCTGCCCACCGTCCATTGTGATGTCACCTGATATTGCAGACGCAATTTCAAGGCATGCTCAGGCAAGTTTGGCAGTCGATCACCCTTGCTGAGCTGAATCGCAGTGCCATCAGAAGATGAGTTGACTTCATTGGTGATTTCAAACGGTGTTTGATAAGTGGCACGCACAAAGCTATAGCCAACATTCCATGACAAATCACCAGTCACACCGTTCAAACCGGCATCCAGGCCCACACGGCGTGTTTTACCAACGTTATCGAAATACCCCATGCCGTTAGTCGCGTTAGTCGCAATAAACTGAATGTCATCATGGTTTTCAGTACGATACACCGCAGTAGACCAGCGGATGTTATCGGTCAGCTGGCCACGAGCACCCACTTCAAAGGTTTTAGCCACCACTTTTTTCAATGGAGGGTCACCTGCCATGGCGTTAGGCAGCTTGCACGGCACTGCCGGGTTAGCACAACCCAACTCCATCGAGGTCGGTGCGCGCATACCTTCGTTATAGCTACCATACATTGTCAACGCTTGCGTCGGTGTGAAGTTCAAGCCAACCGCAGGGTTGAGTCGGTTAAAGCTGTGATCGCCAGACAAAGACTCAGGGTCAGTGACATCAGGTGTTAAACGATCACGGTTTTCAACCTTGATGTGGTTATAGCGGCCAGACATGGTTAAATGCCATTGGTCAGTCAATGACAAAGTATCAGTCACAAATGCGCCCCAGCTGGTGGTTCTGCCATTTAATTTCACGGCAGCTTCATCACTCAACTCGCCCAGGGCATCCACCCCACGTGACGCATTAATCAAACCGAACTCGGTAGACTGCGAGAATTTTATTTTTGAAAAGTCATAACCGCCGCCAACAATAAACTGGTTTTTCTTTTCAAATAATGGCTGGCTGAAGGTTAACTGGGTATTAAAGCCATGGCCTCTTTGACGTGTATTACTGCGGTTTAATGCGCCGGAACAGGTCTCTTCAGAGTTAGTGCCTGCCTGACAGGCGGCCAGCGCTGTGGCCAACTCGGTGCTGTCAACTTCACCGTTCGCATCCAAATCAAGTGCCCCTGAACCGTTAAAATCATCATTCACATCACCGTTCAAGGTTTTGCGGTTGGATTGACGGAAATAAACATTACCGGTCAACTGCACATCGTCATTAAACCAGTGGCTACCGGTCAAATTCAAGAAATTCATGCTGTTCTTGGTTTGGTCTGGGCGCGTATTGATACTGCTGCGGCCAAAGTCCTGAATCAATTCTTTTTGAACTAACCCGTTACCGATCATATTGTTATCAGCACCGGTATAACTTAATTCAAGACGCGTGGTTTCATTTTGCCAACCCACCTTACCAAACAACTGTTTTACTGTGCTTGGTGAATAATCACGCCAGCCGTCTTCATCAAAATAATTGCCAGAAATAAAATAATCTACTGAATTATCGTCTGATACGCCGCCAAACTCGGCAGCAGTATTCTTGCGTCCCCACGAACCAAAACTCGACTCAACGGCTCCGCCCTTGTGCGTACGCCCGTTTTTGGTCGTCACCGACAAAGCGCCACCCAGCGTGTTCAAGCCATAAACCGGATTAGAGCCTGGAATCAAACTCATGTTTGCAATCGCATTCACCGGAATCAAGTCCCAGTTAACCACGTCCCCAAAAGCCTCATTGACACGCACGCCGTCAACAAAAACAGACAAGCCTTGCGGTGTTCCTAATAAAGGCGACGCTGTAAAACCACGAAATAACACATCTGGTTGAAATGGATTGTTCTGTGTCTCATTCACACTCACCCCCACCATATTGTTATTCATAAAATCAGCAATCGTACTGCTGTGCTGATTCACCATGTCTTTACCTTTGGCTGACTGCACATTCGCAGGCACCTTTTCTAGTGGCAAGCCCACACCAGGCAATGGTGTCGTGCCCACGACCTCAACTTTTTCCAGTTTCACGGCCTCAGCATTGACTATCATCGCCTGCGCTGCATAAGCAGAGACGATAGCAAGCAGTAACGGCTTGATGGTTTTTTTATTCATAACGAATGATCCTTTTTCCCGAGAATACTTTTATTGAATATCTTTTGATTTAAAAGTACTTCTTAACAGCAAAAACTGTTCCGTTTATGCCATTAATAAAAAGACCATTGAAATCAATTAAATAAGATTTTTATGGTGGATATAAACCATAAAATTGGTTTATTACAGCCAATTTTATGGTTTTAATTGGTTTATTACAACCAAATTATCAATTAGAGGGGCTGGAGAAAAACTTCGAGGCCGTAAGCATTACGGCCAGGGCGCCAGGCTTCATCGACTGCAAGTGCAGCTAAAGCGACTAGCGTTTGTGAGGTGGTCGGTTGACTGGTGCTTACTTGCACCACAGGATAAAAAGCGCGCTGCCAGGGAGGGATCGCCAGCATTTGAAAAATCACTTTTAATTCGCGTCTTGGGCGTTTGGCATCTGGCTGCAAGGCTTCGCCGCCAGTGCGGGGGGCAACCAGCAATTGAATGCCCTCAGCCAATGGAATCGGCTGCCCGTATCTTTTATTGAGCGTAATGGCGGCCGGTGAAATGCCTAGCCTGGCCAGTGCGATACCGCGGCCCTTGCTGACTTTAAACTGCACCTGCCAGTCGCCCCAGATTTGCGTCTGATGCCCCTGCCAGATGAGCGGGGTTTGCGGCAGTGCGGCGGGTTTGGCAACACAATATAAGCGCTGCTGATAATGATGCAAATAGGCCTGGTGATTGGCCGCCTGGCCTTGTAATGGCAAATGCAAATAACGATGTGGCTTGACCGAGGATAGCTGTTTCCAGTAATCCTGCAGCTGCTCAGTATTAGGCATGCGCAATTGGCGCTGCTCAAACCAGAACCGCAATAGATTTTTGGCGCGTACGTCGCCCAGCGCGTTTAGATGCGGGATGTCTATCGACTGCCCCAGCCACTCCTCCCGCACGTCGCATTGCAACAAGTCCTGTTGTGCCAGTGTGTCCAACAATATTTGCGCATCAGCCAAGTGGCTAGCACTACGCAACAAGGCTTGATCAAGTTGCGCATAACGCTCTCGCAACACAGGCATCGCCTTTTGCCGCATAAAGTTGCGGTCATAGCTTACATCGGCATTACTTTCGTCTTCTACCCATTTAAGCCGCTGCTCAGCGGCATATTGCAGCAATTCGGCTTTAGAGGCGCTTAACAGCGGCCGCAGCAACGCGCGCTCGGCATCCCACTCACTCATGGCACTGAGGCCTTTTACCCCGGCGCCTCGCATCAGCTGCAACAACAAGGTTTCTGCCTGATCTTGCATATGATGCGCTGTGACGATGGCCACCGCCGCTATTTGCTGACGCACACGCGCTAACGCCTGATAGCGCGCATCACGTGCCGTGGCCTCAACCCCCAAGCCACTTTGCAAGTTAACATGCACTTTTTCACTATAAAAAGGGATGTCTTGATCAATGCACACCTGTTGGCACAGGTTTAGCCAGGCGTCAGCATTAGGGCTTAATCCATGATGCACATGCATGGCAGACAAGCTAAACGATAACGACTTGCTCAACTGTGACAAGGTGTGCAGCAGCACGATGGAATCAACACCACCACTGAGTGCAAGCAGCAAATTTGGTGGCGTAGCGTGTGGTGTATCGACCCCAGCCAGAAAGGTCCCGATGACATTTTCTAACTGAGATAGCAAGGACATGTTATTTTTCACTGCTGGATTTAAATTTACCGTAACCCATCAGGCGTTGGTAACGCGACTCAAGCAGTTGTGGCACTTTTTTGGCTTGCAATGTTTTGAGCTGCTGGCCAATGGCCAGACCAATGCGCTCCATCACTTCTTCGTAGTTACGGTGCGCACCACCTAATGGTTCGCTAATAATGTTATCTACCAAACCTAGTGATTTCAGGCGATCAGCGGTAATACCTAATGTTTCTGCGGCGTCAGGCGCTCTGCTGGCACTCTTCCACAAAATAGAGGCACAGCCTTCTGGCGAGATGACTGAATAAGTTGAGTATTGCAGCATGTTCAAATGGTCAACCACGCCCAATGCCAGCGCGCCGCCAGAACCACCCTCGCCGATCACCACACCGATAATCGGCGTTTTAAGCTCAGCCATCACATACAAATTGCGCGCAATCGCTTCGGATTGGCCACGCTCTTCGGCACCAATACCAGGATAAGCGCCCGGTGTATCAATAAAAGTGATGATAGGCAGGTGAAATTTTTCTGCCAGGCGGAACAAACGCAAGGCTTTACGATACCCCTCTGGGCGCGGCATGCCAAAATTACGGTATTGGCGCTCTTTAATATCACGGCCTTTTTGATGGCCCATGACCATCACCGGGATGCCTTTAAAACGGGCGATGCCGCCGACAATGGCAGGGTCATCGGCAAACGCACGGTCACCATGCAACTCTTGAAAGTCAGTAAACAAGGCACTGATGTAATCAATGGTGTAAGGCCGTTGCGGGTGGCGTGCCACCTGCGAGATCTGCCAGGCGCTTAAATTTTGATAAGTATCTTGCAGCAACTTGGTGTTTTTCTTTTGCAGCAAGTCCAGCTCTTTGGAAATATCCAGCGAGTCATGCTCATCATGCGAAACCTGCAAGGCTTCAATCCGTTTTTCCAGGGCAGCAATCGGCTGCTCAAAGTCAAGATAAGTCAGTTTACTAGGCGTTAGACGTTTTGCACTCATAATGAATTCCAATATGAATTCTTAGAAAAAAAGTTCAGGCATTATAAAGGATTTTGACGTTTTCTTTTGACAACCAGCCCTGTAAATTCTGCAACAGGTCATCATGCAGGACGACTTGCCAGGCATCCCCCAACATCAGGCTCACTTGCGCCGACTGGTTATGGTAGTCGACTTTGATCGGGCAACGCTTTTGCTCCTCGCCCGCGTAGCGGTAAGGCGTCAGCACATTCATCAGCCGCTGCACATCAGAGCTGCCATTACAACTCAGCATTAACATTTGTGCAAAACGGTTACGCACAGCAGCGAGGTCATACAGTTTTCTGGCGCTGACACGAATACCGCCAGAGAACTCATCATTGCTGATGCGCCCTTCTACCACCAGCAATTGGTCCTCTTTAATCCACTGCGCATGCTGCATAAGTAACTCTGAGCCAACCACAACATCTACCCGGCCAACAGCATCATCCAGCGTCACAATCGCCATCTTCCCGCGCTGGGTCATGCGCACGCGCACCCCCATCACCACACCTGCCAACAGCCTGGGCTGCTCTTGCGGCGCAAGCTCACTCAGGTTGCCTTTAATAAACGGCCCCAATTGTGGTTTGTAGCTCAAATATGGGTGGCCACTTAAATAAAAGCCCAGCGCCACTTTTTCTTCTATTAACGCCTGCTCCGGGCTCCACGGCGCAATGCCAGGCAATGCATGCCGGGTATCAACCACGCCGCCAAACAGGCAATCTTGCCCGGCATGTGCCGCGCTTTGCTCGGCAACACTAATGGCGGTATCTAGCCCAGCCAGCAAGGCAGCGCGATTTGGCTCCAGCTTATCGAACGCGCCGGCGCGAATCAGTGACTCAATCACGCGGCGATTGACTTTGCGTAAATCCAGCCGCTGACAAAAATCAAAAATATCCTTAAATGGACCTTGCGCCTGCCGAGAAGCCATCATCAACTCAATCGCCGCCAGACCGGTGCCTTTAATGGCGCCTAATCCATACAACACCTGCTGCGCACTCAACGGCTTAAACTGATACACGCTGGTATTCACATCGGGCGGCAACACCTCAATCTGGTTGGCGCCACAATCATCAAAAAACGTATGCACGTTATCGGTATTGTTCATGTCTGCCGACATGGTTGCTGCCAAAAATGCGGCCGGGTAATGCGCTTTAAGATAAGCCGTGTGATAGGCAACCAGCGCATAAGCGGCGGCGTGCGACTTGTTAAAACCATAGCCGGCAAACTTTTCCAGCAAGTCAAACAAGTCATTAGACTGTTGCAGGGTTAAGCCGTTTTTTTGCGCACCTTCGTTAAAGATTTCGCGCTGCTGCACCATTTCTTCTGGTTTTTTCTTACCCATGGCGCGCCGTAGCAAGTCGGCGCCGCCCAGGCTAAAGCCCGCCACCACCTGCGCGATCTGCATCACCTGCTCTTGATACACGGCAATACCGTAGGTTTCCTTGAGGATAGACTCGGTGGACGCATGCGGATACTCTACCCGTTGCGTACCATGCTTACGGCGGCAAAAGTCAGGAATAAGATCCATCGGGCCTGGGCGATATAACGCAACCAGCGCAATAATATCTTCAAACAAGTCAGGCTTGGCTTGCTTGAGCATGTCCTTCATGCCGCGCGACTCTAGCTGAAAAACGGCGGTGGTATTGGCGGTTTTAAGCAGGTGGTAACTGCGTTTGTCGTCCAGTGGAATCGTCTCAAAACTCAATGGCGGCAGCTCGTCTTGCGCGCGCTGGGCATTAGCGTTATCGAGCGCCATATTGAGAATGGTCAGAGTACGCAAGCCCAAAAAGTCGAACTTGACCAGGCCAACGGCTTCTACGTCGTCTTTATCATACTGGCTGACCAAACTGTCGCCATTCGGCTGGCAATACACTGGCGAAAAATCAGAAATCTTACCCGGAGCAATCAGCACGCCACCCGCGTGCATACCGATGTTACGCACCAGGCCTTCAAGCCGCAGCGCTAAAGAAAGTAATTCTGCGACCTCTTCTTCTTTTTCTCGACGCTCCTGTAATTGCGGCTCTTTTTCCAGCGCCGACTCGAGCGTAATGCCGAGCTCCAGCGGAATCAGTTTGGCAATGCCATCGACAAAGTTAAAAGGTAAATCGAGCACGCGGCCAACATCGCGGATGACCGCTTTGGCCGCCATGGTGCCGAAGGTGGCGATTTGTGACACCGATGCCAGGCCATATTTGTGCTTGACGTAATCGATGACTCGATCGCGTCCGTCCATGCAGAAGTCAATGTCGAAGTCGGGCATGGAAACCCGCTCAGGGTTTAAGAAACGCTCAAACAGCAGGTTGTATTTGAGCGGGTCCAGATCAGTAATGCCCAGGCTGTACGCAACTAGCGAACCCGCACCAGAACCCCGGCCCGGCCCCACTGGCACGCCATTATTTTTGGCCCAGTTAATAAAGTCAGCCACAATCAGAAAGTAGCCCGGGAAACCCATCTGCACAATGATGCCGCACTCGAATTGCAAGCGCTCTTCATATTCCTGGCGCTTGATTTCGCGCTTTTTTTCATCCGGATATAAATAGGCTAGTCTATGCTCCAGCCCAAGTTTTGACTGTTCTACTAAGTAAACATCCAGGCTTTCACCGTTCGGCGTCGGAAAGTCCGGCAAATAGTTTTTGCCTAGTGTCAGCGTCAGGTTGCAGCGTTTAGCGATTTCTACCGAGTTTTGCAATGCCAGCGGCATATCAGCAAACAAGGCCTGCATCTCGGCCTGGGTTTTCACATACTGTGTCGCAACAAACTTGCGTGGGCGGCGTTTATCCGCCAGCACATAGCCTTCAGCAATACAGGTGCGCGCCTCATGCGCCATGTAGTCGTCTGCGGTTTGAAACTGCACCGGGTGCGTCGCCACCACGGGTAGATCGAGCTGCTGTGCGATGAGCACCGTGTGCTGAATCAGTTGCTCCTGTGCATAGGCTTCGCTACTGCCAGCCTCGTGAACGCGCTGCACTTCAAGGTAATAGCGGCCGCTAAACACCTGCGCCCACTGTTGTGCATATTGCAAGGCCAGCGCCTGGTTGCCAGCCTGCAAAGCCAGGCCAACATCGCCTGCTGCAAAGCCAGACAGCACCAGCAAGCCGTCGTTTTTTTCAAGTAACCATTCAGCCTTGATTTCTGCCCGCTCACGGTACTGATTATGCAAATAAGCGCTTGATAATAGCTCGCACAAATTGCGATAGCCTTGCTGACTCTGCACCAGCAACAACAAGCGGTGCGGCTGATCACGCTGCGTCGCGTTTTCAATCCAGACATCACAGCCCAGGAGTGGCTTTAAGCCTTTGCCGCGTGCGGCTTTGTAGAACTTGACTGCGCCAAACAGGTTCGCAAGGTCGGTCAGCGCGATCGCTGGCATCGCATCGTTCTTGGCGGCTTTTACATAGTCGTCAATGCGCACTGTGCCATCCACAATGGAATACTCACTGTGACAGCGCAGATGAATAAATGCAGGTTGTAGGGTGGGAATTTCGGGCGCTTCCATGGCTTTATTTTAACCGCCAACGCGGTTTTTTGTACCCATGACGGGTGCAAATAATCTGGTTGACAGCGTTAAAATCCTGGCTAGCGCACCGACCTGCCTCACCCAGGCCGTGCAATAAAAATTGAATGCCCTAGACATAATGCTCTATGATGTCAGGCGTTTTCGTGAATAAATGACTGATCATGCCTAATGCCACCGCTTTGCTGAATGACCCGATACTGGTTGAAGATGAATTACCCCGCTTAGGTCAAACCTTACCTTTTTTTCAACTGGTCAATCATGCGCTGGAAGACGTGTCATTAGAAACGTTTAGTGGTCAGCGAAAAGTTCTGCATTTTTTTCCTGGCATAGACACCGCCACCAGCGCCAACAGCGTACGCATACTAGACCGCTTGGGCGCCAATTTGGAGAACACGGTTATTGTGCATATTTCTCCTGACTTACCGTTCACCATGACGCGCTTTCTAGACGCAGAAAACCTGTCTGCCAGCATTCATTTATCGACCATGCGTGGCCGCGATATGCTCAAAAACTACGGTGTGCTGATGATGACCAGCAAACTGGCAGGCTTGCCTGCGCGTGTACTCATCGTCGCCGATGAAAATGACCAGGTTTTGCATGTAGAACTGGTGAAAGAATTAACCAGCGAACCAGACTACGACGCAGCACTCGCCGTACTGTAAAACTGATTCCCTTACTTTTTATGTGGTTGATTGACATGGGCTGACACGTTAAAGTGTCCGTTTAACACTCATCAACACCTTTTTTGGAGAAGATTATGGCAAGCGTCACGCTTAAAGGTAACCCGGTCGCCGTTGGCGGTAAATTTTTAGCAGCAGGCGAGACCGCCCCAGCGTTTCAACTGGCAGATGCCAAACGTAACCTGGTTGGTCTGGATGCCTACGCTGGCAAACGCAAAGTACTCAACATTTTTCCTAGCATTGATACACCAACCTGCGCTACCTCTGTGCGCACGTTCAACAAAGAAGCCAGCAGCGTGAACAATACTGTCGTGCTGTGTGTCTCAGCTGACTTGCCATTTGCGCAAAGCCGCTTCTGCGGTGCAGAAGGCCTGGAAAACGTTGTCACCTTGTCTACTTTCCGCGATACCACTAAATTTGCGACTGACTATGGCGTGTTGATCACCGACAGCAGCCTGGCTGGCCTGACTGCACGCGCAGTCGTTGTTCTGGATGAAAATAACCAGGTATTGCATAGCGAATTGGTTGGCGAAATTGCCGACGAACCTAACTATGCGGCGGCCCTGGCTGTATTGAAGTAAGCAATTAAACAAGCAATAAAAAAGCCAGCATATGCTGGCTTTTTTATTAGGCTATATGGCTATTTAAACGCGCTTAAACAGCAAGCTGCCGTTTGTGCCACCAAAGCCAAAGTTGTTTTTCAGGGCATATTCAATCTGCAGGTCACGTGCGGTATTGGCACAGTAATCCAGATCGCATTCAGGATCCTGATTAAACAAGTTAATGGTTGGCGGTGAAATCTGATTATAAATAGATAACACCGTGAATACTGACTCCAAGCCACCAGCGCCACCCAATAAATGACCAGTCATAGACTTGGTGGAGTTCACCACCAGTTTATAAGCATGATCACCGAAAGTCGCTTTGATCGCATTGGTTTCATTCGCATCACCCAACGGTGTCGATGTACCGTGTGCGTTCATAAACTGCACCTGGTCAGGGTTCACACCTGCATTTTTGAGGGCATTCACCATAGACCGGCGTGGACCATCCATATTTGGCGCGGTCATGTGATAGGCATCGGCACTTAAACCGTAACCAGCCACTTCGGCGTAAATTCTGGCACCACGGGCTTTAGCATGCTCATACTCTTCGAGCACCATCACCCCTGCTCCCTCACCAATCACAAAGCCATCACGGTCTTTGTCCCAGGGACGGCTAGCCGTTGCCGGGTCGTCATTGCGATTAGACAAGGCTCTCGCAGAGGCAAAGCCGCCAACACTGAGCTCGGTAATGGCCGCTTCAGCGCCACCAGCCACCATCACGTCAGCATCACCGTACTCAATCATGCGCGCGGCTTCGCCTATGCTATGTGTGCCTGTGGTACAAGCGGTGACCACGGCGATATTTGGACCTTTTAAGCCCAGCATGATCGACAGGTTGCCAGAAATCATATTGATAATGGTGCCTGGAATAAAGAATGGCGAGATTTTGCGCGGGCCACCTTCATCATAACTGTCGTTAGTGGACTCAATCAAACCCAAGCCACCAATGCCTGACCCGATGGTGACACCAATACGCTCGGCATTGGCATCAGTCACTTCAAGGCCGCAATCGCGAAAAGCCTCCAGCCCCGCTGCCAGACCATATTGGATAAAAGTATCCATACGGCGGGCATCTTTGGCTGGAATAAACTCTTCAGCGTTAAAGCCTTTCACTTCACCTGCAATTTGCGAGGCGAACGGTGTGGGGTCAAATTTGGTAATGCGGGTAATGCCTGATTGACCAGCAACCAGATTGCCCCAAGCGGTTTGGGTACCAATGCCTACTGGAGACACCACGCCCAAGCCTGTTACTACTACTCTGCGTTTCGTCATAATAGAAAATCAGCCCTCTTGCGAGGGCTGATTGAAGAATGAAGTCAATGAATTACTTGAGGTTTGCGTTGACGTAGTCAATCGCTTGCTGCACTGTTGTGATTTTTTCTGCTTCGTCGTCAGGAATTTCGCAATCGAATTCTTCTTCCAAAGCCATCACCAATTCTACGGTGTCCAGAGAATCTGCACCCAGATCATCTACGAAAGATGATGTGTTTTTAACGTCAGCTTCGTTTGCACCTAATTGTTCACAAACGATTTTCTTTACGCGTTGTTCGATGTCGGACATCTAAAATACCCCTTTGTTGATAAGTGTCGTGTTCAGTAAACCGGTATTCTAGCAAAACTTGCCCAGAATACCAAAGAAACTATGTATTAAGCGCAATACATGCCGCCATTGACATGGATGGTTTCACCCGTAATGTAGGCAGCCGCAGGTGACGCCAGAAAGGCCACCGTGGCCGCAATTTCATCCACCTGGCCCAAACGGCCCACCGCAATGCGCTCCAGCATTTTGGCTTTAATCTCTTCTGGCAGTTCGGCAGTCATGTCGGTTTCAATAAATCCCGGCGCGACACAGTTGACCGTGATACCACGGCTACCAACCTCTTGCGCCATCGACTTGGTAAAGCCTGTCATGCCTGCCTTGGCCGCAGCATAGTTGACCTGGCCTGCGTTACCCATGTGACCAACCACGCTGGAAATATTAATAATGCGACCCTGACGTGCTTTCATCATCGGGCGCAGCACGGCCTGGCTCATGCGAAAAACAGACTTCAGATTGGTGTTCAACACAGCATCCCAGTCTTCGTCCTTCATGCGCATCAGCAAGGTGTCTTTGGTAATACCGGCGTTATTTACCAGAATGGAAACATCACCATATTGCTCGGCAATTTGCTTTAACACTGCTTCAATTTGCTCTGGCTGCGTGACATCCAGCGCCAAACCAACGCCATTCACACCAGCAGCTTTCAGATGGGCTGTAATCGCTTCTGCACCGCTGGCAGAGGTGGCCGTCCCAACCACAATCGCGCCCTGCTTACCCAGGGTTTGTGCAATCGCTGCACCAATCCCGCGGCTGGCGCCTGTCACTAATACCACTTGTTGATCCAACATATTTAATCCCCCTTATTGCGCAACAAATGCTTGCACAGATTCATCACTCACCAGTGCAACACAGGTCATCTCAGCAACGATGCGCTTGGCTAACCCAGCCAGCACCTTGCCTGGCCCGCACTCGGCAGCGCTAAACACCTCTGCTGCCGCTAAATGCTGCACCGTCTCAACCCAGCGCACCGGGCTATATAACTGGCGCACCAAGGCGTCTTTAATATTATCTGCATCGCTATAAGCCGCAACATCGGCGTTATGTAACACTGGCACCACAGGCGCTTGCACAGTGACGTTTTGCAGATATTCACGCAGCTTATCTGCCGCAGGCTTCATCAGCTCACAGTGCGACGGTACGCTCACAGGCAATGGCAAGGCACGTTTAGCGCCCTTGGCTTTGGCCAGCTCCATACCGCGCTCTACAGCAGCTTTATCACCAGCAATCACCACCTGGCCTGGCGAGTTGTAATTAACCGCCTGCACTACCTGACCTTGCGCCGCCTCAGTGCATACCGCACGCACCGTGTCATCATCCAGACCCAAAATGGCAGCCATCGCCCCCTGCCCTTCAGGCACCGCTTGCTGCATGACCTGGGCACGAAATTTAACCAGCGGCAATGCATCTGCAAATGAAATCGCATTGGCAGCGACCAAGGCCGTATATTCACCCAGGCTATGACCGGCCATCGCGGTTGGCAACTGGCCGCCCAGTGCCTGATACACACGCCAGGTGGCAACCCCGGCAGTGAGCATGATGGGCTGTGTATTTTCGGTCAGGTTAATTTCATCGTTGGCTTCAGTCGCCATTTTCCAGAAATCGACACCCAACACAGCCGAGGCTTCATCAAAAGTTTGTTTAACGATGGCGTGGGCTGCTAGCCCTTGCATCATGCCAACCGACTGCGAGCCTTGGCCTGGAAAGAAAAAAGCAAATTTAGACATAATTTTTTATCACGTATTGACTAAAACAATATGCAGGCAATCACTCACGCGATGCCTGCACAACACAATTTCACCGGCATTATTTACTGTTTAATATCTGACCAGCGCAGAACCCCAGGTAAAACCGCCGCCAAATGCCTCCATCAGCAACAAATGCCCGCGCTGGATACGACCATCGCGCACTGCAGTGTCAAGCGCCAGCGGGATAGATGCTGCGGAGGTATTGCCATGCCGGTCAACCGTAATCACCACTTTTTCCATAGGCAAGTCCAGCTTTTTGGCCGTTGCTTGCAAAATGCGGATATTGGCCTGATGCGGCACCAGCCAGTCAATGTCAGACTTTTGCATCTGGTTAGCCGTCAAGGTTTCGTCCACAATCTGGTCTAGCGTATTGACCGCCATTTTGAACACGGCATTGCCTTCCATGACCACGGTATCCGGGCCATCTTCTTTGCGAGGCACATGCAAATAGGTTTCGTAATTGCCATCCGCATGAATATGGGTTGAGAGGACCCCAGGCTGTTCACTCGCCTGCAAAATCACAGCGCCCGCGCCATCGCCCCACAAAATGCAGTTGCTGCGATCGGTATAGTCGGTGATACGGGTAAAGGTATCCGCACCAATCACCAGCACGTTGCGATATTGACCAGACTTGATAAATTGATGCGCAGTGGTCAAGGCATAGACAAAGCCGCTACAAACCGCTTGCACGTCAAATGCAGGACAGCCGCTGATGCCTAGTTTGCGCTGTACCATGGTCGCCACACTCGGGAAAATCTTGTCCGGTGTGGTGGTCGCCACAATAATGAGGTCAATCTCCTGCGCCTGAATACCCGCAGCCTCAATGGCATTGCGCGCAGCATGCGTGGCCAGATCACTGGTACGTTCATCCGTAACGCGATGCCGCTGCTTGATACCGGTTCGGGCAAAGATCCACTCATCGGTGGTATCGACCATCTTTTCCAGATCGGCGTTGGTTAAAATAGTGGGTGGCAGATAGCTGCCAGTGCCTGCGATTCGCGCGTTAATCATTCGTACGATTATGCCTTAATTGGGTCAAATTACCTAGCCGCATGCAGTTCAAGACTGCTCGGAAGTCGTCAGATGCTCGATCTCAAGCTGCGCCTGAATGCGCTTTAAAACGCCGCTCTGCGCCTCTTCCATGGCCACATGAATGGCATGGTAAAAGCCGACGCTATCCGCCCCGCCATGGCTTTTCACCACAATGCCGCGCAAGCCTAAAAAGCTGGCGCCATTATAGCGACGTGGATCCAGGCGTTTTTTAAACGCCTTTAATACCGGAAAAGCACCCAGCGCCATCAATTTGGTGAGCCAGTTACGCTTAAATTCCTGAGTCAGGAACTTGCCCATCATATGCGCCAGGCCTTCTGTGGTTTTTAGCGCGACATTACCGACAAAGCCATCACACACAACGACATCGGTGGTGCCTTTGAAAATATCATCGCCTTCGACGTTACCGTAAAAATTCAAATGGCTGCCACGCAGCAACTCGGCAGCCTGTTTAGCAACCTCATTACCCTTGATATCTTCAGAGCCGATATTGAGCAGGCCAACGGTTGGATTAGGTTTATTGCTGATACAGCTCACCACCATCGCGCCCATAATGGCAAACTGGTAGAGGTGCTCTGGCGTACAGTCGGCATTGGCGCCAAGGTCTAGCATAAATGTGCTGCCATTTTCAGAAGGCAAGGTAGAAGCAATGGCAGGACGGTCAATACCTGGCAACGTTTTTAGGACAAAACGCGCCGTCGCCATTAAAGCACCGGTATTACCAGCACTCACACAAGCCTGCGCCTCACCGGTTTTCACCATATTGATCGCCACGCGCATAGAAGAATCTTTTTTATTCTTCATTGCGCTTTGTGGCGACTCATCCATCAACACTACCTCACTCGCGTGATGTACGCGCAAACGCGGGTTGGGCGTGACATGCAAGGCTTTCAGTTCAGCCTCAACGGCCTCTTGCAAGCCGACCAAAATAATATTGAGATTAGGATTTTCTTTTAAAATACGCACTGCCGCAGGCACAGTCACATGTGGACCGTGATCTCCTCCCATGGCATCAATGGCAATCACTACTTCTTGTGAGTGCGCGTGTTGACTAGTTGTCATGTCATTTCCCAAATTTACTTTCCGTACACTACACCCGTCATCAAAACGCAGCTATTCAAGCAAAGTGCCGGAAAAGTACAGGCTTGCGCCAGATACACAAACGCCGCGCATTTTACTGCGCGGCGTGTTTTAAAGCTTGACGCTTTAATGCAGCGATTATTCGCCTTTAGCTGGCATCACTTTACGGCCACGGTAAAAACCGTTTGGGCTCACGTGATGACGCAAATGCACTTCACCAGTCGTTGGCTCAATTGCCAAAGGTGGGTTAGTCAAAAAGTCGTGGGAGCGGTGCATACCACGCTTGGACGGTGTCTTTTTGTTTTGCTGAACTGCCATTTAAATACTCCAAAATCAAACCGCCACACCTCAGACAATGAAGTTAAAGGGCAGTTATAAATAAACTAAAATGCTACCTAATCCGCAATTATAAAATATTCCAGAGACAACTGCAAATAAATCCTGCAAATATCGCTTTTCATTTGCTTTTTTACAATATTGGCAATGCATTTAGCCATCATCAAGCCTTCACTTATCCAGCTTAAGCTGCTTGAGCGCCGCAAATGGGTTAGGCTTTTCACCGGCCGTCTGCTGCAAGCTAACACACGCCTGCTCATGCATCACCGCAATCGGCAATGCCATCAGCAACTCATCTTCAACCAGCGACTCAACCGTCGTTTCGCTGCCCTCTTCCAGCCAATCGACATGTTCATCCTCTAGCAACGCCTCGGGCGGCTCATTACTCAACGCGAACTCAAACTGCAAATCAAGCGCTTGCGGCAACGGCGCAAAGCAGCGCTGGCACACCAACGGCAACGCTGATTGCACATTTAACGCCAACATAGGCAAAGCAGTCTCACTAAAAAAGCGTGGCGGCAACCCTTGCAATTGATAACGTACACGTAATGCAGCCAGCGCCGCAGCATCGGTCACACCCAGCGCATGCAATGCCTCTTGCAAGCGCGGCAACGACGATAACGTCAACTCACCTTCAGTCTTTTTTTGCTGCTGGGCCAGCTCATCAAATCGCGTCATAACCAACTAAAACTCTAATATATAAACAAGCCTCACACTATAGCAAACTCGGCCAATCTTGACGACCCGGCGCGCGCGAAGCGCTTGCCTAAATGACGTCCTACTTTTTAAGACCACGGTTTGTTGTTATAATGATGTCGCATCACGCGGCGCTCTTTTCATGCGCGCGCTCATGGTGCCGGTTTGCATAATCGGCCATCCGTTCAGACGGCCTCATGACTGCAAAACCACAACCAACTCTACTCAAAGCGTTTTAAATACAAGTAGTTGCTAATTAATAAACGGTTGAGTTACTAAAAGACTCTGTCCTTTTTTCTTGCTTTAAGGGTAATGTGTGTTTAAGAAAATTTTAGTCGCGAATCGCGGTGAAATTGCGGTACGCATTGTGCGCGCCTGTTCGGAAATGGGCATCAAATCGGTGGCCATTTACGCGGATGCTGACCGTCATGCCTTGCATGTCAAAAAGGCTGACGAAGCCTATAACATTGGCTCAGACCCGGTAGCAGGCTACCTGAATGCGCATAATATCGTGAACATCGCCGTGGCTGCGGGCTGCGATGCGCTGCATCCTGGCTATGGTTTCCTGTCTGAGAATCCTGAACTGGCCGAAGTGTGCGCCCGTCGTGGTATTAAATTTATTGGCCCTGAAGCCGACGTCATTCGCCAGATGGGGGACAAGATTCAGGCACGTAACGCCATGATCAATGCCGGTATCCCTTGTGTGCCTGGCAGTGATGGCAACCTGGAATCCCTCGAAGCCGCCGTGGTACTGGCTGGTAAAATTGGCTACCCGGTCATGCTAAAAGCCACTAACGGTGGCGGTGGCCGTGGCATTCGCCGTTGCGATAGCGAGAAAGAGCTGTTAAGCAACTATGACCGCGTGATTTCAGAAGCCAGCAAAGCATTTGGCAAGCCAGAAGTCTTTTTGGAAAAGTGCGTAGTACATCCGCGCCATATCGAAGTACAGATATTGGCTGACGCACACGGCAATGTCATCCATCTGTTTGAGCGCGACTGTTCTATCCAGCGCCGCAACCAGAAGCTGATTGAAATCGCGCCGTCGCCACAACTGTCACAAGCGCAGCGTGACTATATTGGCAGCCTGGGCGTCAAAGCGGCCAAAGCCGTTGGTTATGAAAACGCCGGCACTGTGGAGTTTTTGCTCGATTCTGACAACAATTTTTACTTCATGGAAATGAACACCCGCTTACAGGTGGAGCATACCGTGACCGAAACCATTACCGGCGTTGATATTGTTCAACAGCAGATCCGGGTTGCAGCTGGTTTGCCATTACAGTACAAGCAAAGCGAAATTGCCTTCCGTGGCTTTGCCATGGAGTACCGCATTAACGCTGAAGATCCACAAAAAGATTTTCTGCCGAGCTTTGGTAAAATTACCCGCTACTATGCACCGGGTGGCCCTGGCGTGCGTATGGACGCGGCCATTTACAGTGGCTATGTGATTCCGCCCTACTATGACTCTATGTGTGCCAAACTCACCGTTTGGGCACTGGACTGGGAAGGCGTGATTGAACGTGGTCGCCGCGCACTCAACGATATGGTGGTTTATGGCGTCAAAACAACGATTCCTTACTACCAGCAAATCATGCTACACCCTGATTTTAGGGCCGCTGACTTCAACACCAGCTTTGTAGAGCAACACCCGGAGCTGACAGAATATGATGTCGGACTACCTAAAGAGTTAATGGCCGCAGCGATCGCTGCCGCAATTGCAGCCCACGAAGGCATTTGATTAACCGTATTGCAGATATTAATTTAGATCGACAAGATTATGAGCAAAATACATGTCACCGAACTCGTTTTAAGAGATGGTCACCAATCCCTGATCGCGACGCGCATGCGTACCGAAGATATGCTGCCAATTGCCAGCAAACTGGATGAAATTGGTTTCTGGTCACTGGAAGCCTGGGGCGGTGCCACCTTTGACGCCTGCGTGCGCTTTTTAAAAGAAGACCCATGGGAGCGTCTGCGCAGCTTGCGCAAGGCCTTGCCTAATACGCCAATTAACATGCTGTTGCGCGGCCAAAACCTGCTGGGCTACCGTCATTATTCAGACGACGTAGTGCATGCTTTCGTTAAGCAAGCTGCAGACGCTGGCGTCGATGTGTTCCGCATTTTTGATGCGATGAACGATATCCGCAACCTGAAAACAGCCATTGACGCAGTAAAGTCAGTTAAAAAGCATGCCATTGGTACTTTGTCTTTCACCACCAGCCCGGTGCATGACGTGGCTTACTTCGTCAACATGGCAAAAGAGCTAGAAGCCCTCGGTTGCGATAGCATTGGCGTTAAAGATATGGCCGGCCTGCTCACGCCAACCATGGCCGGTGAGCTGGTCAAGGCATTAAAATCTGCAGTGAGCTTGCCAATTCATATGCATAGCCACGCAACCTCTGGCTTGGCCAGTATGGTCATGCTCAAAAGCGTTGAAAACGGCGTCGACATTATCGACACCTGCAACTCCTCATTCTCCGAAGGTGCGAGCCACCCAACGACAGAAAGCCTGGTGGCAGCCTTAAAAGGCACTGAGTACGACACTGGTCTGGATTTAGGCAAGCTGCAAGAAATCACCGCCTACTTTAAAGAAGTGCGTAAAAAATACTGGCAGTTTGAGAGCGAATTTACTGGTGTGGATACACGCGTATTGATCAACCAGGTACCAGGCGGCATGATTTCCAACCTGTCTAACCAGTTGAAAGAACAAGGTGCACTTAACCGTATGGATGAAGTGCTGGCCGAGATTCCGCGCGTGCGCCAAGACTTAGGTTATCCTCCGCTGGTCACGCCTACCTCACAAATCGTTGGCACCCAGGCCGTATTGAATGTATTGACCGGTGGCCGTTACAAGTCCATCACCAACGAAGTGAAAAACTACCTGTTGGGTCAATATGGTAAAGCGCCAGCGGCAGTCAATGCAGACGTGCGTAAGCAGGCTGTAGGCGATGCGGAAGTCATTACCTGCCGCCCGGCTGATTTGTTACAGCCAGAAATGGTCAGATTGCAATCTGAAGCCGAGCGTTTTGCCAATAACGAACAAGACGTACTCACTTACGCCATGTTCCCGGATATTGGCCAAACCTTCTTGCAAGAGCGCAATGCTGGTTCATTGAACCCTGAGCCATTACTGAGCAAAGACGCGGTGACCCAACAAACGGCCGCTGCACGCTATGCGCCTAACGAGTTTAATATCACGCTGCACGGTGAAACTTACCATATCAAACTGACAGGTAGTGGCCACGCCGGTGAAGAGCGCAAACCTTACTACGTAAAGGTTGATGGCATCTCAGAAGAAGTGTTTGTAGAAACCCTCAACGAGATGGAAGTCAGTGGCGGTGCCAACAGCTCTGCGGGCGGCAAGAAAAAAGCCACCGTGGCTGCCAGTGGCCGCCCACGGCCTCACCATCCGGGTTGCGTCACCACAGCAATGCCGGGCACCATTGTCACTGTTAAAGTAAACGTGGGTGACAAGGTCAATGCAGGCGATGGCGTGCTGGTCATTGAAGCCATGAAGATGGAAAACGAAATTCAAGCCAGCAAGTCTGGCACCGTGGTGGCCATTCATGTGGCCAAAGGTGACAGCGTCACCCCGGATGAAACACTGATTGAAATTCAACCGGAATAAGCCAAACCAACAAAAATCCCTGAGTGACTTCAGGGATTTTTGCTTTTAGCCATGAACAAACCACTTATCCTTGCCTCCTCCTCCCGTTATCGGCGCGAAGTGCTGCAAAAACTGCATGTGCCTTTTGAGTGTATTTCACCAGAGATTGATGAAACCCCCTTGCCCAACGAGCCCCCAGAGCAGACCTCATTGCGGCTGGCTAAAGGCAAGGCGCGAAAAGTAGCTGAGCGCCAGCCCCATGCGCTAATTATCGGCTGCGACCAGGTTGCCACAGTGGATGGCTTGCAGATAGGCAAACCCGGCAACCACGAAAACGCCGTTAAACAGCTGACCATGCTCAGCGGCAAAGAAGTCGTTTTTCACAGCGCACTGTGTTTGTACGACAGCAGCAGCCAACACATGCAATCGACCATAGCGCCTTACTTTGTTAAGTTTAAAACACTCACGGCTACACAGATTGAAACCTATTTGCGGCTGGAGCAACCCTACGACTGCGCAGGCAGCGCTAAATCTGAAGGCATGGGCATCGCCCTGCTAGACTATATGCGCGGCGACGATCCTAACGCATTGATTGGTTTACCACTCATCGCGCTGGTGAGCATGTTGCAACACGCTGGCGTCGATGTATTATCACACCCACGACCATAACGCTCACCTACCAACTTGTTAACTTTTTGAACGGCTGTTGCGTTATGTGGGTCTCAAGCCTACGCGCTTAATAACAACGAGAGGATCACCATGCGACTCAGCTCCCTGCTGCTGTTTTCTTTAGGTAGTGTTTCACTGTGCAGTACGTCAATCACGCAAGCAGAAACCGCCACCGTCAGCCCGCAATCCGACCAAACCAGTGTGGCGGTCACAATCTACAACGAAGACCTGGCACTGGTAAAAGACAACCGCAAACTAAGCCTCAGTAATGGTTTATCTACGCTGTCGTTTCGCGACGTGAGTGCGCAGATCAAACCAGAAACCGCTTTACTGCGCAGCTTGCAGCCAAATAGCAGCCTGCAGGTGCTGGAACAAAACTTTGATTTTGACCTACTCACTCCGCAAAAACTGCTGGAGAAAAACGTGGGCCAGCAAGTGATTGTCATTCGCACCAACCCTAGCACCGGTGCCGAGACGCAAGAAACCGCCACCGTACTTTCGGCACAAGATGGCGTGGTGCTCAAAATCGGCAACCGCATTGAGACCGGCATCCCCGGCCGCATTGTTTACCCTAATGTGCCCGGCCAACTCAAAGATCGCCCCACACTGACCACGCAAGTGCAATACAAAGGCGCCGAACAAAGCAATTTGGAGCTCAGCTATCTTACTGGCGGCCTGCAATGGAAAGCCGACTACGTCGCCGAGCTCAGCAGTAAAGAAGATGCCATTGACCTCTCAGGCTGGGTTACGCTCAACAACACCAGCGGCACCGCCTACCCCAATGCCAAAGTGCAACTGGTGGCTGGTGACGTCAACCGCGTGCGCGAAACTATCCGCCCCAAAACCATGATGATGCGCAGTGAAGCCATGGTAGCCGATGCTGCCATGCCAAGTGAACAAGGCCTGCTCGAGTATCACTTATACACCCTGCCACGCACCACCACCATTGCCGAAAACCAAACCAAACAGGTCGCACTACTCTCTGCGCAGCATATTCCGGCGCGTAAAGAGTTGGTCTTAACTGGCGCCGACTATTACTACCAAGGCCAATACCGCGACCTTGAGAAAAAGCAAAAGGTGCAGGTATTTGTAGAGTTTGAAAACAAAGAAAGCAGCAAGTTAGGGATTCCACTGCCTAAAGGCACCATGCGCGTCTATAAAAAAGATAACGATGGTACGGCGCAATTTGTGGGTGAAGATCAGATTGACCATACGCCTAAAAACGACAGCGTACGCCTCAAACTCGGCAACGCGTTTGATGTCACGGCCGATCGCGTACAAACCGACTTTAAAAACCTGAGCAAACCCAACCAGGCGCCACTCTATGAAAGCGCCTATGCCATTACCCTGCATAACGCCAAAAAAGAAGCCGTGACGGTGACCGTGCAAGAACCACTCAATGGCGACTGGAAAATATTGAATGAATCTCAGCCACACAAAAAAACCAGCGCGCATCAGGCCACCTGGCAAGTGAGCGTGCCAGCAGAAACTGATATAACACTCAAATATCGGGTACAAGTGAAGTATTAAGCCAGCAACATCGCAAGCCCTCAAAAAGCATTCTTGCAAAAGAATGCTTTTTTTGTCCGCCAGCGTGGGATAATCCGCTTTTTACAATACATTGAACACTATGGCTACTGGTACCTTATACTTTATCCCTGCCCCTCTCGCTGAAGGCACGACGCCACAACAAGTGCTCCCGGCAGAAGTCGTGCAGCGACTGCACAGTTTGAGCCACTTCATCGTCGAAAACGAAAAAACCGCGCGTCAGATTATCGCCGCCAGTGGTCATCCAGTATCTATCCGTGAATTAAATCTCTCGGTGCTCACTAAAGATACGCCAAACAAAGAGTTGGCAAAACTATTGCAGCCCTTACAGCAAGGTGTGGACGTTGGTTTGATGAGCGAAGCGGGTTGCCCGGGCATTGCCGACCCCGGCGCGGCATTAGCCGCTGTTGCGCATCATAAAGGCATACGTGTAGTGCCGTTAATCGGCCCCAGCAGTTTGCTACTAGGCTTAATGGCCAGCGGGCTCAATGGTCAACGCTTTACATTTCTAGGCTATTTGCCCAGCGAAAAAGCAGAACGTGTTAAAACCATCAAAGGCATTGAGTTTGACTCAAGAAAACAGCAAGCCACGCAACTGTTTATTGAAACGCCCTACCGCAACCAGCACGTGCTAGAAGACCTGGTTGCCAACCTGCAACCACAAACGCGACTCTGCGTGGCATGCAATATGACAGCGCCAGATGAACTGATTGTGACTAAAACAGTGGCCGAGTGGAAAAAAGCAGCATTACCCGATGTACATAAAAAACCCACCGTGTTTTTACTACTTGCATAATCAGCATATAAAAAAGCCCCGCATCAAGCGGGGCTCTTCACAACAATCAACCAATCAGGCTAAACACTCTTAGGCTGAACGACGGCGAATTACAGTTGCCATCAAACCCAAGCCTGCCAGCAACATGCTGTAAGTGTCTGCTTCTGGCACAGGGATAGTTGGTGCCATAGTCACCCAATAAACGCCCAAACCGTTATTTTGGTAAGCCTGAAAAAACGGAAAAGTCACTAATACCTTGCCGTAGTTTCCTTCATTGGTTTTAACCGCAAATACCGAGTTAGCTGTTAACAAATTGCCCACATCACCACCGCTAATACCTGTGGAAGTGTAAGTCAGTGCCTCAAGGTCGCTCACAGTCAAAGCATTAAAGCTCAAACCAGCAACCCCTACTTGACCAACATAAGCGAGTTGCGCCGTTGAATAAGGCATCAATACACGGCTAGTAGCGGTAATTTGCTCCCACCAAACATCAGCACCAGGGCCAGCCGATAATGAGCCCGCATCAAAATCAAACAGATACGTGCCCGGAATCACCGTGACACCTTCTGACACAGTTGCCGCCTGTGCGCTGGTCGCAACACCGCCCACCATAGCCAAACTCAATAATGCAGCGGCCACACCTTGCTTATACGAATGTTTAAACAATTTCATCTTCACTCTCCAAATTAACAATAAAAGTCCACTATTATTAACTTATATTAACATTATTTGCAATGAGTTAATTGGAAAGAAGTCGCGTACGTGACTTGAGCGTGGTTTAAATGCTAAAAAGCCTTGTCATCAACAAGGCTTTTTAGAGTAGGCCATCTATACGATGCGCTATCGGTTTAGTCCCACTTTCAAAATCGAACTCTTCTGATGCCACTAATCTCCTGATTCAGCGCCTCTTGCGCAAGCTGATCATAATTACGCTGTGCTAGCAGTACCTGTTCAATATTCGCCTCTGACCATACGCGTAATGCAGCCAGCAAACCTACCAGTGTGTTACCCAATGGCGTAATCGTGTACTCCACTTTTGGTGGCACAGAGGGGTAAATTTTACGAGCTACCAAGCCGTCACGCTCCAATCCTCGCAATGTTTGCGTGAGCATTTTTTGTGAAATACCGCCGATCTCACGCTGCAAAGTACTAAAGCGTTTGGTTTCATTCTCAAGCAGGCCCAACACCAGCACCGTCCATTTATCCGCAATCCGGTTCAACATCAAGCGCGTCGGGCACTCTGCCTGATAGGCATTCCAGCTAGGTGCAATCTGCAATGGTTGTTCAATCTCTTCAAGCATAGCCACTCTCTGTGCATTCAAGGCCAATTCAGTGAATATCAATTACATAAGTTACTTTTAGGTGCCTACTTACTAAAAGTAACTATAGAAATTATCATGCGCAACACATCTACCACGCAAGCATTTTTTAACACTAAAAGGAAACGCAATGAAGCTATTTAAACCCCTGCTTACCGCTTTGCTATTCACCACCCTGATAACGAAAGGAAACCTCACCATGGCACAAGACCAAACTCAACAAAATAAACAACTGCTAGCAGATTTTGCCCAAGCCGTTTTTGTTAAAAAAGACCTGAGCCAACTGCCTAACTACATGCAGCCAGGCTATATTCAACACAACCCGCTCGTGCCACAAGGTTTAAATGGATTTCAACAGTTTTTTGCTGGATGGTTTAAAGCGGTGCCTGACTGGGAATATCAGCTGGAGAAACTGGTGGCCGAAGGTGACACAGTCTGGGCTTATGGCGTGTATTCCGGCACCCAACAAGGTGACTGGTTAGGCATTCCTGCCACAGGCAAGCATTACCGTATTTATGCCGTGGATATTTTTAGAATAGAGAACGGAAAGCTGGCCGAGCACTGGGATGTGCTGGATGCGTATGGCTTGTTTAAACAGCTAGGTGTGATTCAGTAGTTATAAACTAAAGCGGACTTGAACGAGTCTGCTTTATCTAACTAACAACCTCTATCCACATACCCCGCTTCGCGTTGGCTTCTAATTGCCAACACAAACACCGTATCAATCGCAGGCGCATATTTGTATAGCGCAATATATCCATGAGACCTTTTACCAATCACCAACTCTCTAAGGTCGGAAGTAGATGGACGACCAATCAGCGGATTGTTTGCCAGAATGCCTATGGCTTCGATAATCTCAGTGACTCTTTGCTGCGGATTGATCACTTCAAATGCGATCAGATGCTCCAGAATACGCTGAAAATCCTCTGCAATTTCAGGCGCAAGTTCAATCGCTGACATAATTAAGGCGCGAGTTTGCGACTTTTTGGCAAAGGTGCTTCAGGGTTTGAGAGCTTCAATTCGAGATAACTTTTCATCTCGTCCCAGGCAATGGATTCGCCAGAAGCCATCAAGTTAGCGTAACGTGCCTCAGCTTGCGCCTCAAAACCAGCACGTAACTCTTCTTGCGCGGTCTTGTCAGCAATAGCCTCCAAAATAAAACTGTGGGGCGTCGTACCTGCTCGCTTTGCAGCTTCGGCAACGCGCTCCTTGAGCTCAGCGGATAGTCGAATAGTCGTTGTAGTCATGATGGCACCAAAGTCGGGATCTCAACGACAACTGTAGCACGATTGTGCTACAGGTTAAAGTGGCTGAAAGTTAACCTAGACAAAGCATATTACGAAAAATACTCTGGGCTTTACAAAAGAAATACGGCGGACTGTAAACGAGTCCGCCCTACTAAGCTGGCTGAAAAATACACCTTTATGAGTAAGCTCTACAACCCCTCCAACCCATATGCCGCCGTGCTTTTTTCTGTACCTTTCGACTGCATCTAGAGCCCCACCACTCACCAGTGCTGAAGTTTTGATTTGCGCATTAAATTTATTGGCAAATTTTCTAATTCTAAACTCTTCAGTCATGCGCGCTCTAACGTTTGACATAAGGGGCGCGCTTTAGCGCGTCCCGCTTGATGGATGGGTTAGAACATGTTGCTGATAAATTTAGCATTATTTTCAATACCTACTTGGTTTGTAGCAAACTTATGCCCAATAAAGCCTATGTTTTTTATTGATAGAAATGCTGCCACTTGTGATGCCAAAAGAGCAGCTTCTGGATTTTCAGTTTCAATTTCAAGTGACCAGAATTTTTTACCACCACATGGTAAAAAACTGGATAAAAACAGACCTCGATTACCATCTGAAGTAACAAGCTCAACGATGTTTCTTGCACCTTTACCATGCGTGATGTATGACTGGATTGAGCTGAAGTTGCCTAATGGGTAGTTTTTGTATTTTTGAGTACCAAAAATAGAAAACTCAGTAATTTCGATTTTCTCGGTTGATTTGTTGATTAGAACTTGCCGTTTAGAGTGTATATGTAAATACCATAATGCAAAAAACTGTATAAATATTGTAAACCCTAGCATTGTTTGAGTTTGAGCAGAAAATCCAGAACCTAAATAACTTGAAATAGTGAAAAAAGCAAAAACCAAAAAAAACATGACAGGTAATGTTTTCAAGGTGCCTTTATTTTGCTTTATCAATAGTTCGTTCATATAGTTCTAACGTTTGAATTAAGCGGCTGGCTTTAGCCAGTCCCGCTTGAATGACGGGTTAGGCAAAATTACGCCTAGATAAAAACTTTCTCATAGCTCCGACACTTACTTTCCATTCACTAACGTAATTAGTGGTGAGAAAAAGCCTTTTAGGAACACTCTTGTGAGCATGCTCTGCATTGGGACATTTTAACCAACGCTTTCTAGAGTTATAGGATAGCAGTTGCTCACGGAAAGTTATTTGATTTCCATTTTTGAAAGCTATCCACCAACTAATATTTTTGGGATTTCTTTTAATATTTGCAGCAGTTACAAATCCAGCGGTTTTATTAGAGCGATGAAGGATATGTTTTGCGGCCCTAGACCATTGCCGCTTATATTCGATTGATTTCCAGTACTTGGCATAGCAAGCTAAATACTCAGTCTCTTGATGCAAAATTAACTTTCCCTGATAAAACTCGGTAAGCGCTTCAATCTTTGACTGGCTCTCAATAAAAATATCGAACATATTGCCTAACGTTTGAAGTAAGGGGCTGGCGAAAGTGTTGGCTCAACCCTCGTTATTAATAAACATTTCATAAAAGATCCTTTTCGCCAGTCCCGCTTGACTGATGGGTTAGACGATTTATTGGCCTCATGATGCATTTAACTTTGAATTGACTTAACTCGCAATGGAAAGCAACTCATCCTGAAGTGAACCAGCATGCTGTTGCCCTTCGATGTCTATGAGTGACAAAGACATAAACGTTCCCCCAAGCTCGGTAACGCCGTCGATACCGCCGCAAATGGTGGATATTGAATCGACGGCGACTTGCCGAGCAAACGTAAGTAGCGTTTCTCTATCTTCTTTAGATAGCGAGCGGGCAAGCAGTATGAACTTTCGCCACGTTTCATCTTGCACGGCGTCAATATCTTGCTCTTCGAACATTTGCCTGTAGAAATTGACATTGTCTGTGCACGCACTTTCAAGAATACTTTCGACGAGTTTGCGAGTTTTCATAGCGTAAGCGTCTAACGTTTGAATTAAGGGGCTGGCTTTAGCCAGTCCCGCTTGAATGATGGGTTAGAGGTTGGAAATATGCTCAACCCAAACATTTTGCCCGATATGATGCTCTTGCACTGTTTCAATTGCGGCCTCCAAAGCAGCATTGTCATTGGTGTTTATGGGCTTTAAAAACTCAGTAACATTGTAGCTGGATTTTCGAAGCTCATTGATTTCCAGCGGAGTCAAAACGCCATAATTTAGCCAAATAGATATTGGGTTTGGTTTGATTTGAGCTATCAAATCATCGTACCCTGATCTGGTGAAAATAAGAAAAAGCAACAATACCTCTAACGTTTGAATTAAGGGGCTGGCTTTAGCCAGTCCCGCTTGAATGATGGGTTGGGCGTAGCTGCAGG
Organism: Methylophilus sp. 5; assembly: GCF_000515275.1. NCBI lineage: Bacteria > Pseudomonadati > Pseudomonadota > Betaproteobacteria > Nitrosomonadales > Methylophilaceae > Methylophilus > Methylophilus sp. 5. Next base: position 2,594,085 of record NZ_KI911560.1, on the reverse strand, counting down.
TTTAAGAGAAATAGCCATGAATACCTACACCCACTGTAGAAAAATAACTTCCCTCTGAACCCTTAACCCCTGGACGCCAAAAACTCAACTGAAGTGAGCGAAATATGTAACTGTACCCCAGCTCTGGATCAGTATTATCAAATGCGGCATGCTGCTCAATTAAGGAAATTAGTTGGCTCGCCTTGGTTGAGAACACAGAATGGCCAAATAGAGTTGCCTCTAGGCCATTAGATAACTCTATGTATTCGACAATAGGCTCCTGACCAGTGTAATAAACCTGAAGTTTATTATCGAACCACGAATCTGTTGGATGGGTAGCTAAAGGTGTCTTTTTAAAACTCCTGCATGGCCCGAGTATTCGACGAACTTCGGCCTGCGCAGAACCGAGCTCTATTTCACCAATGCCAATTAATGGAAATATCTCGATTTGTTTCACGATGCCCAACGTTGGAGGTAAGGGGCCGTCTGGAGGCGGCACGCTGGAAGACGGTCCCGCTTGACCGAAGGGTTGACCGTCAGTTTGCGGAGAGAACGCTGTTGGCCCATGAGTTCACAAAAGTACGGGACGATTGAATGTCTTGTGGGGTCAAGAAATGTCTATATGCAATGAGAACAACCACCTTGCCAGACACAAAACAATATGCGGTCGTCGAGATCATGTTTTGGTTGGTTTTTGATTTTTCTTGAGAAGTGCTGACTTGAGCAAGTACGGTGTGAATTAACACTCGCGAGTCGTTTCGGTCGACAGAAACGGGAATAATTTCACCAAGACGAAACTTGATATCCTCGCCCTTGGCAGTAGAGACGTTTTTCGAAATCCTTTCAAGCTCAGTTGACAATCGCGGCTCAATCTTTTCAGCTAAGTCAGCCTGAAGGGCAACCGTCCCTGACCGGAGTTTATCGAACTGAGCTTGAGTCGCTATAAGCGACTCGGCACTACGCGGTGTCTGGACAAGAAGATACTCTTTGAACGTAACTTCCTTACCTTTCTCAAATGCAGCCAGGTCTTTTTCTGTAACAAAGTGACCGATTATTCGGGCCGCACCACCTCTGTACGCCAAAGCTTTATCCCAAAGTTCTTTGGAGCGGCGCGAGGTTTCAACAAACCCTTGCGGTGTTGGGACCAGGATGGCAGCAGTACCAATCTGAAACGACGATGCGTTCCCGGGAGGTTGCGCTCGAACACCACTTGCAGCGAGGGAAGTGGCAATTACCAAAATGGCGAATCGAAGAGTGGTCATACTGACGGCCAACGTTCGAATTAACGGGCGCGACGTAGTCGCGTCCCAGTTGAATGACGGGTTAGCCATTTTTAACAATACCAACCGCGAATAATAACCAAAACAGGGCGGAAAATATGTATGGTGATAGCATTGTTAAATTAGCTATATTTTTCCAGCATCCATGACCGTCAGGTTTTTTCAGAGAATCACTTTCAAATGCAGCTTCCTGATAAAAAATAACTAGTTGTGAAATTCTGTATTGTGACAGCCCGAACAATACAGAGAAAATAATGCTAACCAAACTATACAAATAACGACTACCACAGTTTTGTAAAAGGGTTTGATGTTCAGAAGAAAATGGAAAAGCTATTAAAGCGCCAACTATTGCGGTGAATACAGTAAACATTGCAAAGCGCATATTTCCATAATGATTCGCTGCTTCCATATATCCTCTCTTCTAATTGGCTAACGTTAATTAGACCCCGAAAACGACAATAATATTTTATTTAGTCTGGGGGCTATAAAATTTATGGATTTATTTATCACAATGAAATCAACAGCTAATTTCCTAATATTACACCTATAAAAATAGGTTTTGCATCATCAAACACACCTAAATCACAAACCATATATTGATGGCTGTTTGTTGTGTGTTTTAGATTAAACATAAAAATATCCGATTGCAATTTAAATAAGACGCAAGGCCCCTTTACTGCCCACGCATAAACATCTTATCCAAGTCATTCAAACTCACCTGAAACCAGGTCGGTCTGCCGTGGTTACACTGCCCGCTGCGCTCGGTGGCTTCCATATCCCTCAGCAGCGCATTCATTTCCGTGATGGTGAGTTGTCTATTCGCACGGACGGCTGCATGGCAGGCCATGGTGCCTAACACTTCGTTTTGGCGCTCAAGCAATACACGGCTCACACCATACTCATGCAAATCACGCAACACAGCGCGCGCTAAGGCGACGGCATCGGCGTCTTGCAGCATGGTCGGTACGGCACGAATCGCAATGGTGGTGGGTGACAACGTCGCCAGATCAAAACCTAGCTGTTGCAAGGTATCGCTGCCATTTAAACTTTGCAGCGTAGCTACCTCTACTTTTTCGGCGTAGAAGCTAATCGGGATCAGCAATGGCTGCGTGGCAATGGCTTTGTCGCTCAAGGCATTTTTCAGGCGCTCGTACATAATGCGCTCGTGCGCAGCGTGCATATCGACCACTACCATGCCCTGTGTGTTTTGAGCGAGGATATAAATACCGTGCAATTGACCAAGCGCGAAACCGAGGGGATATTGCTGCGGTGCTTCTGCTGCGGTAGCGCTTGCCATCACAGGCGTGACTTCCAGCATGCTTGCTGCAGAATGACCTTCTTCCATACTCCCAGCCGTCACCGCAGGGTTTAAATCACCATAGAGCTGGCCGTAAAATTGCTGCGCTAGCGCTGCGCCATTACTCACAGCAGGTGGATAGTTGCCACCCAATGCCGGGCGGCTTTGTAGTGGCATTTCGACCTGCTCGCGCGGCATAGTGAAAGCAGGCAGATTTCCGGGCCTAAACGGGTTAAACGGCGCTTGCACAGGCTGGCTGGCCTGAATTTCGGCCGAGGTTTTACCTAGTGCTTTGTGCAGGCTATGGAAAATAAAGCGATGCACCGCTTGCGACTCACGAAAACGCACCTCAGTTTTGGCCGGGTGAACATTGACATCGACCAAAGAAGGATCAAGCTCTAAAAACAGCACAAACGCCGGGTGTTTATCGCCGTGCAACACATCTTGGTAGGCTTGTTTAATCGCGTGGGCAATGAGTTTATCGCGCACAAAACGGCCATTCACAAATACATACTGGCTATCGCGACTATGGCGTTGATACGTTGGCGAGGCTGTCATGCCCCACAGGCGCAAGCCACCACTATCCTCTTCCAGCCAAACGCTTTGCGCAGCAAACTCGCTGCCAAGGACATCAGTGATGCGTTGTTGTGGTGTATTCGCGGCCAATCGCGAGATGGCTTTACCATTATGCTGCAATAAAAATCCCACATTCGGGCGCGACAAGGCCACCCGCGTAAACGCGTCCTCACAATGTCCAAACTCGGTGTTTTCAGTTTTAAGAAACTTGCGCCGTGCCGGGGTGTTGAAGTACAAATCATGCACCTCGACAATGGTGCCGGCATCTAGTGCAGCCGGGCTGACTGCTTGCCCATGCGTGCCTTCGGCAGCAATTTGCCAGGCATGGCTGGCTGCTTGTTGGCGACTGGTGAGTACTGTGCGTGAAATAGAGGCGATACTGGCCAGTGCCTCGCCTCTAAAACCCAAACTGCCGACCTGTTCCAGGTCTTCCAGGCTTTGAATTTTACTGGTGGCGTGACGCGTCAGTGCGAGCTCAAGGTCGTCTTTGGCAATGCCGTGGCCATCATCACTCACCTTAAGCAACTTCATACCACCTTGTTGCAGTGCCACTTGAATCTGTGTACTGCCTGCATCCACGCTGTTTTCCAGCAACTCTTTAAGCGCGGAGGCCGGACGCTCAACCACCTCTCCGGCAGCAATTTGTGAAATCAGTTGGTCAGGTAGTAAATGGATTTTCATCCCGCCATTTTAAAGGAAACTCGCATTAAGTGGCTACGCGCGTAAATTACTTCGTTGCGCGGTACTCACAACCTCGCTGTATAAAGCATACTATCTCGGTTTCTGCGTTCCGTGCGCCTTGCACTTTAGCGCGCTCGCTCACTTACTCCGAGTTTCCTAAACCGTTTGGTAGAATGACTGCATGTTCGCCAACGAATTTCAGCAATATTTATCCCGCTTTAGCCTTGCGCGCCAAATGCAACGCCAGCACCACTTTTACGTTGGCCCCACCAATTCCGGCAAAACTTATCAGGCACTCGAAACCCTGCGCCAGGCTGAATCTGGCGTCTATCTGGCGCCCTTACGCTTACTGGCGATGGAGGTACGTGACCGGCTGATGCAAGCGGGCGTAGCGTGCAACTTGGTCACTGGCGAAGAGCGCGTGATAGTACCAGGCGCAAAACATACGGCCTCAACCATTGAAATGTTACGGCCAGACATGGCGGTAGATGTCGCCGTGATTGATGAAATCCAGATGCTGATGGACCCGGATCGTGGCAGCGCCTGGACGGCAGCGCTGGTTGGCGTAGCGGCCAAACAGGTATTTATCTGCGGCGCCAATAGCGTCACAAAAAGCTGCACGCGCGTACTGGATGCACTGGGCGAGCCGTATACCCTGACCCACTTGCAACGCATGACGCCACTGCTGATTGAAGACCACAGTATTTGCGGCGCCCGCTATCATGGCGCCAAACTACACAAAGCCTTGCAACCCGGCGATGCCATCATCGCCTTTAGTCGTAAAGATGTGCTGACGCTGGCCGCGCGCATCCGCCAATGGGGCTTAAGTGTCGCCACCATTTACGGCGCGCTGTCGCCAGAAGTCCGCCGTGGTGAATCTGCCCGCTTTGCCAGCGGTGAGGCGCAGATATTGGTGGCGACAGACGCCATTGGCATGGGTTTAAACTTGCCGATCCGCCGGGTTATTTTTGCCAACATTCATAAGTTTGACGGCATCGCCCCGCGCCCGCTCAATGCCACCGAAACGCGCCAGATTGCAGGCCGCGCAGGCCGCCATGGTTTGTATGACACCGGCTATGTCACCGTGCTAGAGGACGATGAACAGTGGCACTTGCAAGCCATGTTGCAAGTGGACGATACCGCACCGCTATTCGCATTGCCAATGGCGATTGGTGGTGGCGATATTGAAGCGTTGAGCCACAGAATCCCAACCTGGCGCCTGGCAGAGTGCGTGGAATACTTACAGGCGCAATATCAACGGCAATCTGACTCGGCCAGCCTGCAATGGCAAGTCACACCACTGCAACACCAGCAAGCGTTACTGATAGACGAAATGGCACCCAAACTCAGCATGCGCGACAAATACCGCCTGATGTGCGCGCCACTGGCGATACAAGTGCCAATTGCGCGGGATTATTTTGTGCAATGCGTAGAAGCCGTCGCCACACAGCAACCACGCACGTTACCGAGCATGCCGGACTGGCTCAATGGGCAGCAGGCACAATACCTGGAGCAGGCGGAGCTGATTTGCCAGCATTTGAGTTTATATAGCTGGTTGTCGTATCAGTATCCGCAGACCTTTCCGGACAGGGAGTTGATTGATGATGCTAGGAAAAAGTTGAATGCTTATATTAGCCGAACGTTGAGGGTGCAGGCGGGGTATGGGAAGACACAGCGGGAGGCGGAATTGGCCCAGTATCGCTAAATGTGCGTTTATTATTAGCTCAAACCATTTATTTCGCCTCTAGGCGAGTCACTTTCTGGTGCTTGTCCCCCAGAAAGTAACCAAAGAGGACGACACCCAGCCATCACGGCCTTACGGCTCCCTTGCGTTGCTCAACAAAGTGGGCGTCCATCGAAACTCGCCCTAGCGGCTTGCACACCCCGCAAGCCACCGCGGAACTCGAACAGCCGATGGCCGACTACCCCCACTTCGTCTCCGCTACTCAGCGTGATGGGATGGGATTTATCTCATCTAAACAGTGTCACCGCAGTTAGACAGCTCCAATTAAAACCATAAATGATGGCATTCGCATGGTGTTTGGGGTCCCCATCTGACGCGCCGAGTAGCGCAGGCAAAATAAGGAAGAAGGGAGCGACTGTTCGAATCCCGCGGTGGCCTGCGTTTTAGGCAGGCCGCTAGGATGAGTTTCGTGACCGCTTATTTTGACGAGCAACGCAGGGAACAAGCGGAAGCTGGGGTGCATTTCTTTTGGTTACTTGTTCTTTCGGCAAGCAAAGAAAAGTAACTCGCCGTAAGGGCGAAAAACACCCTATCAATAATCAAATTACCTTTCCAAACAATCCCTACAACTTATTTCTTAGCAAACGAAGGATTCGTTGCCACGTAAGACTTCACCCCCGTCAAAATCGCATTCACCAACTTATCCTGATAACCATCATCATTCAACCTGGCCTCTTCATCCGGGTTGCTAATAAAGGCAGTCTCGACCAAAATCGACGGGATATCCGGTGATTTCAACACCGCAAACGCGGCTTGTTCTACATATTTCGAATGCAGAGTATTAATTTTAGCAATGCGCCCCAGCACCGCCTTACCCATACGAATACTGTCATGAATGGTCGCGGTTTGCGATAAATCGAGCAATGTTCGCGCTAAATCCATATCGCGTGTATCCAGCGATACGCCACCAATCAAGTCTACCGCGTTTTCCTTTTTCGCCAGGTAGCGTGCGCCAGCACTGGTGGCGCCGCGTTCTGATAGCGCAAATACTGACGACCCTTTAGCGGTGCTATTCACAAACGAATCGGCATGGATAGAAATAAACAAATCGGCTTTGGCCGCGCGCGCTTTTTTAACGCGGTCACCCAGTGGCACAAAATAGTCGCCATCACGAATTAAAATCGCCTGCATATTGTCTTCAGCATCAATCTGTTGCTTGAGTTTGCGCGCGATAGCCAGAGTGATATTTTTTTCATGGCTGCCGCTTGCACCTCTGGCACCGGGGTCTTCACCACCATGCCCTGCATCGACGGCAATGGTGATCAGCTTTTGGCCTGGCTTGGCTTGCTTAGGCTTATCAATAGCTATTGGCTTATCGGCTACTTTATCAGTGCTTGTGCTGGCCACTGCGGGTTCGGCAGCGGGTTCTTTAGCCGTTGGTAGTGCTGGTTCGGCCGGTTTACCTTCGCTACTGGCTGGTGGCAACTCTTGTAATTGCTTTGATGGCGTTAACACTGGTGTTGCAATGGCAGGCTCTACACTGCCGGTCGCTGGCGCGATGCTGATGGCTAGCCGTTGTTGCGAGTTACCTGCATTCATGTCAGTCACCAGCGGCTTAATGTCAGATTTAATATCAAACACCAGGCGTGTGGTTTGCTCGGTAAACGGTGCAATACGGATTTTGGACAAATAAGGATGTTGCGCATCCAACTGTGGTGGTAAGGCTTTTAAAGTCGGGCTGATGGCGACCCCGTCCATGTCGATCACCACCCTGAACGGATTATCCAGCGTAAATACGCGGTATTTGATTTGCTGGTCTAACAGCAACTCCAGTTGCACCTGGCTGCCGTGCTGTTGCAGGTTGGCCAGAATCACTTCGGCCGCGTGGCTGACACTGCTGACCATATAGAGCAAGGCTGATAACAGCCATGCATTTAAAATCTTGCGGGTTACTGGCATAGTCCTTCCAACGCCAGCGCGTGCTGACTGGTGATATGTAGCACGCGTCCGTGCGGCAAAATATCAAACTTAATCTCTATATCGGCTTGCGGCAACACCTGCTCAGCGCACTCTGGCCACTCAACCAGGCAAATGCTGCTGGTATTAAAATAGTCTCTAAACCCGGCGGCTTCCCACTCTTCCGGGTCCTGAAAGCGATATAAATCAAAATGGTAACACGAGGCCAAGGGTAAACTGTATGGCTCGACGATGGTATAGGTCGGGCTTTTAACCTTGCCGACATGCCCAAGCGCATGCAGAATACCGCGCACCAGCGTGGTCTTGCCCGCACCGAGATCGCCATGCAGGTAGATCACCTGCCCGGGTCTTAGCTGTGTTGCTAACACCTGTGCGGCATGCAAGGTGGCTGCTTCGTCTTTTAAAATCTGTGTAGAATACGTTTCTGTCATGTCACATCAATCACATTCAAGCCCCACACCGCTGACCGACCAACCGGCTGCCGCAGAAATGGCAGCAACCATCAAAACATGGGCGAGAGAATTGGGGTTTGGCGGCATAGGCATTACCGACACGGATTTATCTGCTGCCGAACCTGAGTTTTTAAACTGGCTAAGCAAACAATACCATGGCGACATGGATTATATGGCAAAACATGGCACCAAGCGCAGCCGACCAGCAGAATTGGTGCCCGGTACGCTACGTGTGATCTCGGTCAACCTGAATTATTTGCCTGAAAAAGTGGCTGATGGCTGGCAAGTACTGGAAAGCCCTGACAAAGCATATGTGGCCCGCTATGCGATGGGGCGCGATTATCACAAGGTGATGCGCAACAAGCTACAACAACTGTGCACGCGCATTAGCGAAACATTTGGTCATTTTGAATATCGGGTGTTTGCCGACAGCGCCCCGGTGCTTGAGGTTGCTTTAGCCACCAAAGCGGGCGTCGGCTGGCGTGGTAAGCACACCTTATTGCTCAACCGGCAGCAGGGCTCATGGTTTTTTCTGGGTGAGATTTACACCAACCTGCCATTACCCATAGATCCACCCACCACAGCACACTGCGGCAGTTGCTCTGCCTGCATAGACATCTGCCCTACCCGCGCCATTGTCGCGCCTTATGAGTTAGATGCCAGGCGCTGTATTTCATACCTCACCATTGAGCACAAAGGCAGCATTCCACTGGAGTTACGGCCACTGATAGGCAACCGCGTGTACGGCTGCGACGACTGTCAGCTGATTTGCCCGTGGAACAAATTTGCAGTCAATAGCCAGGAAAGTGACTTCGCCGTGCGCAATGGGCTGGATAGCAATGATTTGGTGGATTGTTTTGCCTGGACAGAAACAGAATTTCAAGAGCGTATGGCTGGTAGTGCTATTTACCGCATAGGCTACACACAATGGCTGCGCAATGTCGCGGTGGGCTTAGGCAACGCCACGAGCTCTACGGCCGTCATTGCCGCGCTAAAAGCACGGCAACAGGATAGCAGCGAGCTAGTACGCGAGCATGTTGCATGGGCACTGGCACAACATGCTCACGAGGCGGCTTAAGCCGCTAACAAGGCGGCACCCAACATGCCAGCCACATCGCCTGAGCCGGTAATGTGCAGCTTGATTTTTCCGCGTAAAACAGGAATCAAGTCATGCTCCAGCCGCTGATGAAATGCCGCAGACATCAATGACCACGCCGCCGCCACACCACCACCAATCAGCACATTTTCCACATCAACCACTTTAAGCACACTGGCCAGCATTTGCGCGAGTTTACTGCCTGCATCGACATAAACAGCCTGCGCATCAATATCACCATCATCCGCAGCCTGGGCAATGTCACGCGCGGTGCGTGTTTGCCCCGTCAGCGCAGCATAGGCCTGACTGATGCCGGTGGCAGATGCATATTGCTCAACGCAGCCCTCATTGCCACAGCCACATAAGCGGCCATCTGGCACCACAATAATATGGCCTGCCTCTAACGCGTAGCCGTGGTGCCCGGCCCACACCTGGCCGTTGACCACCAGACCAGCGCCCACCCCGGTGCCTAGCCCCACATAGAGCAAACCTCCGGCTGGCTGGCCTAACTGACAAAACTCACCATAAGCGGCGGCGTTCGCATCGTTTTCAACGCGTACATGCACGCCCAGCAAGCCAGAAAGATCATGACCAAGATTGACCTCACGCAAGCCGGGCAAATTGGGAGACTGTGCCAGTACACCCGTATTCGGATCAATAAATCCCGGAAATCCGATGCCGATGGCAGTGATTTCTGCATATTTTTTAAGCAATGGCTGAATAGCCTCTGCCGTCACTTGCAAAATGGTTTGCCAGGCTTGTGCGGGCGGATATTGCTTGCAAATCGCAGAGTAGTTCGCCTGAAAGCGGGTTTCTTCTACCAAAGCCAAGTCAGCAAACACTCCTAAACGCAGATTTGTCCCACCAACATCCAAACCCAAACGATAAACAGCACTTGCTTCAGGCATGCACGCGATCACTTTCTTCTACTAATTGTCTGAAAGACTGCAGTTTATCATCGGTTAATTGCGCCCATTGCATGCGCCAGGCCCAGTTACCTTCGATGGTGCCCGGGGTGTTCATACGTGCCTGGCTATCTAAGGCCAAAATATCCTGCATAGGCACAATTGCCAGGCCCGCTATGCTATTAAACGTGAGTTTTATCAATGCCATCGGCATATCAGGTGGCGCTTCGCTTTCATGATTTAAATGCTGGGCTAAGTAATGTTGCAGATGATTACGCACATGCTCTGGCGCGGCTTGATACCAGCCTAAGGTCGTGTCGTTATCATGCGTGCCGGTATAAGCAACGCTATTTTGTTCAATATTGTCAGGTAAATAAGGATTATCTTCGCCGCCACCAAAAGCAAATTGCAAAATTTTCATCCCAGGCAAATCAAACGCGTGCCGTAAGGCATCTACCTCTGGCGTGATGATCCCCAGATCTTCAGCCACCAGACTCAAGTGTGGAAAGGTCTCAGTAATGGCTTGCAACAAGGCATTACCGGGGGCTTCTTGCCAAGTGCCATTCATCGCGGTTGGTTCAAGTGACGGGATCTCCCACGCTGCTTGCAAACCGCGAAAGTGATCAATACGCAGCACATCAAACAATTGCGCCTGCGTATCGATGCGGCCCAGCCACCAGGCAAAGCCGTCAGCCTGCATGACCTGCCAGTCATAATGCGGATTGCCCCAGCGCTGGCCAGTGTCAGAAAAGTAATCGGGCGGCACCCCGGCTACCACTATCATGTTGAGCTCAGCATCCAGTTTGAACCACTCCGGGTGCGCCCAGACATCAACACTGTCGTAAGCTACAAAAATCGGGATATCGCCAAACAACTTGATGCCGCGCTGATTGGCATATGCCTTAAGTTGCGCCCATTGCTGAAAAAACACATATTGCGTGAATTTAATCAGGGTGAGCTTTTCTTGATGCGCGGCGGTAAATGCCTGCAAGGCCAGCACATCGTGCAACCGGTAAGCCTCTGGCCATTGCTGCCAGCTTTGCTGTTCGTGTTGCTCACGCAAGCTCAAAAACAAGGCAAAATCTTCTAGCCAGTAATGCTGTGTCTGGCAAAACCGGGCAAAACCGGGCCAGGTAAAACCGCGGCCATCGGCTTTGCTTGAACTGCTGCCAGACTGCACGCGCGACATGATTTTGGCGATTAACGACGGCAATGGCAGCTCAACCTCATCAGGCAGGCACCAACCCTCTTGCAGCAATTGCCGAGGGCTAATCATGCCAGCGTGCCCGGCATGCGCCGATACACTCTGGTAAGGAGATTGGTCGCCATGTGGCTGGTTTACCGGCAATGTTTGCCAAACGGCAACGCCCATTTCAACCAGTTTATCAACGAAACGGTAAGCGTCCGGGCCGAGGTTACCTTCTGGCAGTGAGGTGATGTGCAGCAACACACCCGCTTGTCTAGCTTGTGTCATGAGATTGGCATTCAGATAAATTAAAATCGGTCAGGACTGTCCGCGACGCATCGTGCCGGCATTCTCAGCGTCACCGCCACCCAGGCTGATGGGCTGAGACAAGTGCGATGGTGGCGTCAGGCCCAGCAACTGATAAAGATTGCTCAAGTTGCGGCGGTATAGCTGATCAAAACTTTGCACACTCTGCGCATTGTTGTAGTCGCCAAACCACCAAAACCAGTCCGAGCCTTCGCAGAGTGCCAATTGTTGTTGGCATTTTTCTTTTGCAGTGGCAGACAGTGCATGCACATGCTGGTCATATTGCCGTTTGGCTTCACACAGCAAATCCCAAGCACGGTTTTTTGCCGGTTCGCCTATCCAGGTACTAAACGTGCCATAGACCCAACTACCGGCACAAATATCATTTAATAACTTGGGGGCTGGCAACTGACTAGACTGCTGCATGGCCAGAATATCGCTAAAAGTGGTCATCTTAATATCAGCATGGTTTGCCAGCGCCTGATAGAACTCCTGCAAAAAGTAATAGCCGTTGTAAGGGTAATATTCCCAGGCATTTTCACCATCCAGAATCACACTCACAACCGGGGTATCGTCACCGCTATGCGCAAGAATATGCTCCAGAGACTGGATAAAATCATGCACCGCTTCACTGGCGTATTGCTTGGAGTATTCAAAGCCTATTTTGTCAGACAGGTGGTCATCCCGAAAAAAGCAGACAATGTCTTGCTGGCCGTTGGTGATTTTGTAAGGCAGGTAGAGATAGTCTTGCGGCTGTTCGTGCGTCAGGCCCAGCTTGCGCAAACTGTTAGCGAGCACGCCCTGGCCGGTGGCGGCCCAAGACACGCCTTGCTCTGCCAACAGCGAAAGGGCCGCATGCGAGACAGCCCCTTCGGCGGGCCACATGCCAGCGGCTTTCTGGCCAAATACTTTTTCATGATAGTGCTGGGCGGCCTCCACATGCGCAATCGCACGCGTATGGCCATCCGGGTAACTCGCCGATTGTGGTAAAGGTGCCTCCGGCATGGCATCGCGCGTGCTTTTCAAGTCAATCAGCAGCGGCAAAATCGGGTGGTAGTAAGGTGTGGTAGACATCTCGATCTGGCCTTTTGCCAACAATGCCTGATAGCGCGGCAAAATGCCCTGCAAGGTTTCGCTGATCACGCCCAGCAAGGCCTGACGGTCTTTGAGCGTAAACAGCAAGCCTTTTTGCATCAGCGCCTGCACCGTTTTATGCTTGCGGCGCAACCCTTCACCAGTCCAGGCCAAGTGATACCAGACCAGTAAATCTGCTTTATATTGTGCCGACAGGTAATGAAACTGACCATCTTGCATGATAGGCGCCACCTCTTCATACAACTTTAACAGGCGCTGATAATGCGGAAACGGACTCAGCATCTTTTCGTGGTGTGCCTTAAAGCAGCTATCTACAATCAACTGGCATTCAGCATCGGTAATATTGTCTAAATCGGGATTGGCCAGCAAGCGCAGCAAAGGATCGCGCCATTCGCCGGTGCGTGATTGGTCAGCATAATCCTGCAATTGCTCAACCAAAATTGGGACGAAATTAAAGCTTACCCTGGCCGCTCTATTTTGCTCTAGATGATAGGCCATATCGCTGTAATCTTTGAGCGCATGCAGGTAGGTCCATGGCAACACATACTCACCGCTGACCAAGTCACGATAATCAGGTTGATGCATGTGCCAATACAAATTCAACAGCAGCTTTTTATCGGACATTATTCAACCTCATTTCCATCGTTACCTCATCTAAGTTGGCATTACTTCACACGGTATAAATCCTGTCCCAGCATATCCGGCGTCACCAGCACGATGCCCTTTTCAGAGACATAAAAACGTTTTCTATCACGCGCCAGATCTACCCCAATGTGCATACCGGCCGGAATCTCGCAACCACGGTCAATCACCGCATTGCGCATCACCACGCCTTCATTGATTTTGACTTTTGGCAACACAATCGCACCGTCCAGGTCTGAATAATCGGCAACATGCACACCTGAAAACAACACCGAATTAGAGACACAAGACCCACTGATCAGGCAACCGCCAGACACCAGTGAGTCAGTCGCCTTGCCAGTGCGGCCTTCATCTTTAAACACAAATTTTGCTGGTGGCAATTGTTCCTGATAAGTCCAGATCGGCCAGTCGCTGTCATACAGATTAAGCTCTGGGATCACCTTGGTCAGTTCCATATTTGCTTCCCAATAGGCATCAATCGTACCGACATCACGCCAGTAATAATTGTTGCCCAATGCACCCACGCAACTGTCAGTAAAACGGTGCGCCTGTACCCGGTATTTCTTGATGATGTAAGGGATAATATCCTGGCCGAAATCATGGTTGGATTTACGGTCGTAAGCATCCCTGATGAGTTGTTCATACAGAAATTTGGCATTAAAAATATAAATGCCCATGCTGGCAAACGCGAGTTCAGGGTCGTTAGGCGTAGGCTTAGGATGCGCCGGCTTTTCGTCAAAGGCCACCACTCTGTCGGTGCCATCTACCTCCAGCACACCAAATCCTTTAGCGTCCTCTAGCGGCACGTTAATGCAGGCAATGGTCATGTCTGCATTGCTGCGCACATGGGTCGCCAGCATCTTGCCGTAGTCCATTTTATAAATATGGTCACCTGCCAGCACTAAAATGTATTCACCACCATTCTCGCGTAACAAGTCTATGTTCTGGTATACGGCATCTGCCGTACCTTTGTACCACTCTTCACCCAAGCGCTGCTGGGCCGGAATAATATTGACGTACTCGTTAAATTCGCCGCGCAAAAAACCCCAGCCACGCTGCACGTGTTGAATCAGGCTCTGCGCCTTGTATTGGGTAGCAACGTTGATGCGGCGAATGCCGGAGTTAATACAATTAGAGAGCGGAAAATCGATAATTCGAAACTTGCCGCCAAACTGCACGGCCGGTTTCGCTCGCCAGTCAGTCAGATTTTTCAATCGACTACCGCGGCCACCAGCCAGGATAATCGCAACGGTATTTTTGGTCAGGTTACTGATAAAGCGGTCAGAAGGACGTTCTTGCCGCCGGCTACTTTTACGACGTTCGATAAACTCTGCTGCTTGAGACATGATGCTGTTCCTGTTTTCTGATCCTGAAAATCAGCCCGAAGTCATGCGCAGCGATGTGAGTTTCGGTAGAGACGACACAACGCTTGGTAACCGCAGGTCCGACACCCACAGTCTGCATGATAATTCGGGTAAAGACAACGATATTTTCAGCGATAAATGCGGTAAATCTTAACTTTTTTTGATAGGATTGAGGCTAGTCAAATGGACATTGCTAGCATGACAGTCAAACCTTCAGTCACCCACCATCCCGACACTTTGCACCTGCAACGTATTTTGGACGCGACGCACCACAACCCTTTTGAATACTTGGGTGTGCATGCAGATGGCGCCCAGGGTCCGTGGCATGCACGGGTTTTCCTGCCCAATGCCGACCAGGTGTGGCTCAAGGTGAATGAGGCCTGGCAAGCCATGACACGCAGCCATCAGCAAGGCCTTTTTCTTTACAAGTCAACCACAACTATCAACAGCCCGCTTGAGCTAAAAATACAATTACATGGCGCGAAAAACAGCTACGAAACCATAGACACTTACAGCCTCGACAGCACAGTATCAGCACAAGACTTGCACCTGTTTGCAGAAGGCAGGCTATTTGAGGCATATAACACGCTGGGCGCTATCCCCATGCGCGTCAATGGGGTCGATGGTGTCAGGTTTGCGGTATGGGCGCCTAATGCCGGACGCGTCAGTGTCGTCGGCAGCTTTAACCAGTGGGATGGCCGTGTACACGCCATGCGGGCGCTGGGTAGTAGCGGCGTGTGGGAACTGTTTATCCCGCAACTGACCGAGCACGACTTATACAAGTTTGAGCTGCGCAATCGCGAACATGGCCATGTGATGATCAAGGCCGACCCTTATGGCAAAGCCTTTGAAGCGAGGCCAGGCACCGCTAACCGCATTTGCCAGAGCCATTACACCTGGCAAGATGAAACATGGCAGCAAGCCCGCCAGCAAAAAGATTGGCTGCATGCGCCCTTTAACTGCTACGAAGTGCATTTAGGCAGCTGGCAGCGCGACCAAAACGGCCACTTTCTGAGTTATCGCGCCATGGCAGATGCGCTGATTCCGCATGTGGTTGACATGGGTTATACCCACATTGAATTACTACCCATTGCCGAACACCCACTCAATGAATCATGGGGTTACCAGGTCACGGGCTATTTTGCACCCACGCAACGCTACGGCAGCCCGGATGATTTAAAGTACCTGATTGACCGTTGCCATGCCGCCAATATTGGCGTGATTCTTGATTGGGTACCAGGGCATTTTCCCAAGGACGACTGGGCGCTGGCACGGTTTGACGGCACCGCCCTGTATGAGCATGCCGACCCCAGGCTGGGCGAGCATATGGACTGGGGCACCTATATTTTCAATTATGGCCGTAATGAAGTGCGCTGCTTTTTGTTAAGCAACGCCTATTACTGGCTACAAGAGTTTCATATTGATGGCTTCCGTGTCGACGCGGTAGCCTCCATGCTTTATCTGGACTACTCACGCAAAGACGGTGAGTGGCTGCCAAACGCTTACGGTGGCCGCGAGAACCTCGATGTGATCGAGTTTTTGAAGCAACTCAACGTGATGGTCGGCGAGCGGTTTCCGGGCGTACTCACCATCGCCGAAGAGTCTACCGCGTGGCCCGCAGTGTCACGCCCGGTTTATGCTGGCGGCCTTGGCTTTAGCATGAAATGGAACATGGGCTGGATGAACGATATCTTGACTTACATGCAACTGGACCCGGTGTATCGTCAATATCATCACAACCGCCTGACATTCGGGCAAATGTACGCTTACTCTGAGAATTTTGTGCTGCCGTTCTCGCACGATGAAGTGGTGCACGGCAAAAAATCATTGCTGGAAAAAATGCCTGGCGATACCTGGCAAAAGTTCTCTAATTTGCGTCTGCTACAAACCATGCAAATGACCATGCCGGGCAAAAAACTCAACTTTATGGGTAACGAGTTTGGCCAAAGCCGCGAGTGGAGCATCAACCAAAGCCTGGACTGGCACCTGCTGGAACAATCGACGCCTGACCATGCCCTGCACAGAGGCATACAGTCACTGAGCCGAGACCTGAACACCCTGTATCGCCAACACCCGGCGCTGCATGCACACGACTTTGACGTACAAGGTTTTCAATGGATAGATTGTGAGGACGCAGGCCAATCAATATTGAGCTACATCAGACGCGGCAATGACCATAGTTTTGTTATAATAGTGTTAAATTTTACACCAGTAACACGCCATCAATATCGTTTGGGCGTACCGCAATCGGGTTACTATCAGGAAGTGTTAAACAGTGATGCCGCCTGTTATGGTGGCAGCAATGTTGGGAATGGTCACGGCTGTCAAAGCGACCCAGTGCCTTGGATGGAGCATCCAGCCTCCATCAGCCTCAACTTGCCACCACTGGCTGGTGTCATACTTCAGTTACAATAGCTGGTTAAACTGGTTGCAGAATGTAACCTTGCAGTAAGGATTTTGGCAGCACAAAACACATACAATACGTGTGATTGTGCGCCCTATAAAATTAATTGACTTGAAAACGATAGCAACAACATAACATGGCAAAACTAACCACACACCCGAGCTGGCACACGCTGAACCAGCATCAAATTGAAATGCGCGATGTTCAGATGCGCGACCTGTTCAAACAAAATCCAAAACGCTTTGAAGAGTTCAGCTTAACAGTAGAAGACATCCTGCTCGACTACTCCAAGCACCGCATTACCAAAGAAACCCTGGCCCAACTGTTTCAGCTGGCGCGTGACTCCAATATTGAACAATGGCGCAGCCGCATGTTTAGCGGTGAAAAAATCAATATCACTGAAAATCGTGCCGTATTGCACACCGCCCTGCGCAACCGTAGCAACACGCCAGTGTTGGTCGACGGCAAAGATGTAATGCCTGAAGTAAACGCCGTGCTGGTACAAATGCGCAGCTTTACCGAGCAAGTGCGCAGCGGCCAGTGGACTGGCTTTACCGGCAAACGCATCACCGACGTGGTGAATATTGGTATTGGCGGCTCAGACCTGGGCCCAGTCATGGCCTGCGATGCATTAAAGCCTTACGCTAGCCCAGACCTGAAAGCACATTTCGTCTCCAATATTGATGGCGCGCACCTGATGCGTGTGTTGGAGAACTGCAACCCAGAGACAACCTTGTTTATTGTTGCCTCTAAAACATTCACTACGCAAGAAACCATGACTAACGCACACTCTGCGCGTCGCTGGTTCCTCACTGCCGCCAAACAAGACCAGCACGTCGCCAAGCATTTTGTTGCCTTGTCTACCAATGCTACTGCCGTGCAAGCGTTTGGTATTGATACCAATAATATGTTCGCCTTCTGGGACTGGGTAGGCGGTCGCTACTCTTTGTGGTCTGCGATTGGTTTGTCAATTGCCTTGTATGTCGGTATGGACAATTTTGAACAGTTGCTGGCTGGTGGCCATGCCATGGACCAGCACTTTCAGAGCGCACCACTCGAGCAAAACATGCCAGTGATCATGGCCTTGCTGGGCGTGTGGTATAACAACTTCTTTCATGTCGATACGCACGCTATCCTGCCTTATGACCAAGGCATGTCGCGCTTTGCTGCTTATTTGCAACAGGCAGACATGGAAAGTAACGGCAAGTTTATTTGCCGTGATGGTAGCCGTGTCAGCTACAAAACCGGCCCGGTCATCTGGGGTGAGGCTGGCACCAACGGTCAACACGCGTTTTACCAGCTGATTCACCAAGGCACACAAATCGTGCCGGCTGACTTTTTAATGCCAGCCAACAGCCACTACAAAATTGGCAGCCCGGATGACCAGCACCACAAAATCTTGCTGGCCAACTTCTTGGCGCAAACCCAGGCATTAATGCTGGGTAAAACGCGCGAAGAAGCCCGTGCCGAGTTGGAAAAACAAGGCCTGAGCGGTGAAGCACTGGAAGACCTGTTACCCCACAAAGTGTTTGAAGGTAACCGCCCAACCACCTCTATCGTATTCAAGCAGTTAACGCCTTATACCCTGGGTAAACTGATTGCGCTGTATGAGCACAAAATATTCGTGCAAGGCATTATCTGGGACATTAACAGCTATGACCAATGGGGCGTAGAATACGGCAAACAAATTGCCAGCCAGATTCTGCCGCAACTCAATACGCCGGATGAGATTACCAGCTTTGATAGCTCAACCAATGGCTTAATTAATTACGCGAAGAAAATATCTTAGTTAATTGATTAGTAAATAAAAAAGACCTCGAATGAGGTCTTTTTTTATAGCAAAATTCAGCCTGACTTAAATAAAAAAATGCTGATTAAACCAGCTGGTTTTTAATCGCATAATGCGTGATATCCGCATTGTGTTTCAGGTGCATTTTTTCCAGCAGGCGCGTGCGATACATACTCACGGTTTTCACTGACAAGGCGAGTTTATCGGCAATCTCACTCACAGATAAGCCAGAAGCAATCAGCCGCATGACTTGAAACTCGCGGTCAGACAAGGCTTCGTGCGGTGCGATTGCATGGTCGTTACCCACCTGCTCTGCCAAAATTTCTGCCACATTAGGCGTGATGTATTTTTTGCCTTTGGCCAGCGTGTGTATCGCGGTTAATAACTCTTCAGAAGCCGTATGCTTGCATAAATAACCGGACGCGCCAGAGCGTATCGACCGCACTGCATATTGCTCTTCCATATACATCGACAGCATGAGGATATTCAACGCGGCGTTTTCACGTTTAATCAGCTTCAGCGCCTCAATACCGGTTTTATCAGGCAATGAAATATCCAGCAACATAACATCGGCCGCACATTCACGGACACATTTAATCGCCTGTGCCACATTTTCGGCCTCACCGACCACTTCAATATCGCCACTGGCGATCAATATCTGCTTGATGCCCGAACGTAAAATAGCATGGTCATCGACGATAATGACTTTAATTTTTTGTATATCCACCCAGATCCCTCTAACTCGCTAGCGCGGTATTTGCCATGTCATGCATGGTCTACGTTCGATTGTAAATCGGATACGCCATTCTGTCACGAGGCAGCCATCAATGGCGCGTGCACATGGATACAGGTGCCCGGACCATTGGCTGAAGCTTCAATATGACATTCGCCGCCCAATGCAGCGGCCCGCTCTTGCATTCCGCGCAGGCCAAACGAATTGGGTTTTATTTTATCGGCTGGGGCAATGCCAATGCCGTTATCAGAAATACGCATCACCAAGGCTTGATCGACTAACGATAACTCCACCGACACCAGGTCAGCCCGCGCATATTTAGCAATATTCGACAGCGCCTCCTGACAGATGCGGAACAGCGCCATCGACTGATCCGCATCACATTCAAGGTCATGGCAATTGGTGACAAACTTGGCCGTCACGCCCAGTTGCTTTTTAAACTGGCTCACTTGCCATTCCAATGCATCGACCAGGCCTAAATCCAGAATATTCGGACGCAGATTGCCCGAGATTCTGTGCACGGCATCAAATGTTTGGTTGATAATGGCCTGCAACATGGTGGCTTGCTCCAAGTTCACCGGCAAATCACCCTCGATTTGCTGAATAATGGTCGATAACCCCAGCTTCATCGCCGTCAGGTTGCCGCCCAGGTCATCATGAATCTCGCGCGCGATACTCACCCGCTCTTGCTCTTTCACTTGATTTAAATGGGCAGTTAGCGCCTGCAAATCGCGCCTGGCCTGCTCAATCTCCTGTTTTTCATGTTTGCTCTGGCTGATGTTAAGCATGATGCCATCCCACTGCACGGCACCCTGGCCCAGGTCTTGTACCGTTGCGCGGATATTGACCCACTTCATATCCTGCCAGTCGGCGATCCAGATTTTACCTTCCCAATCTAGCCGTTTGTGCTGACGGGCCGACTTTTGCAGGTTGTGCTTAAACTGGCTGGCAGAGTGCTCTTCCATCGCATTAAAC
Source organism: Methylophilus sp. 5 (assembly GCF_000515275.1). Taxonomy (NCBI): domain Bacteria; kingdom Pseudomonadati; phylum Pseudomonadota; class Betaproteobacteria; order Nitrosomonadales; family Methylophilaceae; genus Methylophilus; species Methylophilus sp. 5. Next base: position 2,573,664 of record NZ_KI911560.1, on the reverse strand, counting down.
AGCGTTTGTGCGTCTTTGAGTAAGGCTGCGGCCGGAATACCCAGCAGCGCCTCACAGCCTTCACTCAGGTAAGTAAACACCACCTGTGCATCTGCCGTCATATGCATTTGAAACACCAGCCCGGGAATACTCGACACAATCGCGGAAAACCGGCGCTCGCTTTCATGCAAGGCATCTTTGACGCTATCAACAGGGGAATTGGCGCCAGCAAGGCTGGCAGCAGAATGGATGGCAGGAGTGGACACTTGGCACCTCGCTAAAGATGCCGATCAGCATATCATGCCCGCGCCAGGCTGGGTATGCTCACGCGGGGCTCTTACCGCCTGTTAGGCGCTCGCTTGCAGGTCTACTTCAGTCATGACGCGGTTTTTACCGCTTTTCTTGGCCAAGTACATGGCCTGATCGGCCCGTGCCAAAATCGAGTTGACGTCGTCTTCGGTCTTAAACAAGGCCACACCCGCGCTAAATGTAATCAGCAACTTCTGGTTGTTACCAAGAAAGTATTCTTTAGTGAGCGCGCGTTGCAAACGGCTCATGGTCACCACCGCTTCTTCCAGATTGGTATTCGGCAAGATCACCACAAACTCTTCCCCGCCCATTCTGGTCACAATATCAGTCGGCCTGACGGCGCGTTTGACGACGCCTGCCAGATGCTTCAACGCAGAATCCCCTGCCGCATGCCCATGCTGGTCATTTAACATTTTAAAGTTATCAATATCCAGCAATGCCACACTGAGCAACTCGCCATTACGGCGATAGCGCGCGATTTCAGTACTAAAGGCCTCATCCATGCCGCGGCGATTAAGCACACCGGTCAATTGGTCTATGCGGACCACCTCACTCAATTGCTGCAACTCTTCTTGCAGTTTTTCCATCCGTTGCTGGGTGTCGGTCGCCAGCCGTTGCTGACTCAGCAAATCATCACGCGAACGCAAAATATCGGTCTGCATGACAGAGGTGTCGCGCATCAAATGGTTCACTAATTCATTGATTTTAATAAGATCATCGGTCTGCGATAACTCTTGGGCATAATTTTCAATCTTGCCGCTGTAGAGCTCACTCGCCTCGCCCATATACTTCAGCTTGTCGATAAACGTACTGATCATGGCTTTAAAAGAGTTTCTGGCTTCTACCAGGCTATGCTTAACCAAGCCTTGCTTGTAAACCACCTCTTTCAGGCTTTTTTCTGCTTGCTTGAGTTTGGCGCGATCAAGTGGGCCGCTGATGATTGATTGCACAGCATAGACCTGGCCACTCAGCCAGCTATCCTCAGCCACCAGTTCACCAATATTCGATAGCAGCAAATGCAGCAAATCAATAATGTCACCCCGCACATCGTCTTCTTTGGCACCAATCACTTCCACGCGCATCAACAAAGCCTTGAGTGACTTGGCCAGTGCCTCCCACTCTTTAACCTTTTTAGCGCGCTCAGTACTCTCCTGCAAGGCGACAGCTTCTGTTTGCAAGTCAGGGTATCCCTCTAAACGCGGAATCAATCCTAACTGCAGCGTTTGTTTGAGCAAAGTTTGTAAAATGGTAAAAGCGCCATGAAATTGCTGCACATCACTCGGTAAACCCTCTGCACCTACGGCTTCAACCAGCGCGGTAACCGGTGCAGGCGCCTCTGTGTTATCCGTTAAAGGAATACCGTCGCCACCGGCATCAGACGGCAACCAGTGATTTGCCATGCCGATCAGCTTGTCGGACAACGATTCATCGCTACCAAAATTGATTAGCACACGCTCTAATGTTTCGCGCTTTCTGGCAACATCAACGCCACTGCGCTTGTCATCCCAGGCCAGCAGCAAGGTGCGAATGGCTTTTGGCCATTTGGTAGAGTGGCTCAGTTGTTGTTGCATAGACTCGGTGAGCAACTCACCCAACCCTTGCCAGTTATCTTGCTTGAGCAACTTCTCCCAGCGGTTGATCCAGTTGGTTTGCTCCATTGAGTCGTGCGGCAATTGCTTAAGCGCTTTACGTAACGCGCCCACAGCATCCTCTTTCACCGGCTTACCAGCGACCTCAAAGTAAATTTGAGTGTAATTTTCCGGCGTTGGTTCTACGCGGCGAACAGCCATCTGCTTAATGGTTTCGCGGGCAATTTCCGACGCTGTCATGGAGGATCCGTTCGCTGCCATAGTCTTAAGTTACATCCTTAAATCTTATTATCAATAAATGAAAAACATAGCCCATTATGCAGTGAAAAATCGGGCCGTTATGCCACTATAAGAAGGTAGATTATTGGTCATTTCCAACGCTTGAAAACAAGGCGATGACAAAGGCTGTTTGAAAAAGAAGGGCATGCAAAATAGTTTTTGCGTTACAATAGCTACCGCGGGCCTCCCCGCATTGTAAGGTAGCCAATCTGGTCAGGTGCGGAAGCAAGCAGCCACAACTATCAAGCAAGTGCCGGGGGTTGGGCTCGCCCCTTTCCATATTGCCCTCTGATTTGACATCCTGCCCACACACGCATCAATTTTAGTTGGCACTGAGCAAGCATGAGCTGGCAATTTAAGCTAAAGTACGGGTTTGCCTAATAGCCTTTAATCAGTAGAGTGCGCGATGTCTTACCAAGTATTGGCGCGTAAATGGCGCCCAAAATCATTTGGCAGTCTGGTCGGACAAGACCATGTGGTTCAGGCCTTGACCAATGCCCTGAGCCAGCAACGTCTGCACCATGCCTATTTATTTACCGGCACCCGTGGCGTCGGTAAAACCACGCTGTCACGCATCCTGGCCAAATCCCTCAACTGTGCCACTGGCATTACCGCCACCCCGTGTGGTGAGTGCGAAGCCTGCCGCGCGATTGATATTGGCCGCTATGTGGACTACGTGGAAATGGATGCCGCCTCTAACCGCGGCATTGCCGACATGGTCAGTCTGCTGGAACAGGCGATTTACGCGCCCTCTTCCGGCCGCTTCAAAGTCTACATGATTGATGAAGTGCACATGCTGACCAAAGAAGCGTTTAATGCCATGCTAAAAACGCTGGAAGAGCCGCCTGCCCACGTCAAATTTATTCTGGCGACCACTGATCCGCAAAAAGTACCGGTCACCATCCTCTCGCGCTGCTTGCAGTTTAACTTGCGTCAAATGGCCAGCAGCACGATCACCGCCCATTTACAGGATATTTTAGGCCAGGAACAACTGCCTTTTGAGCCGCCTGCATTGCAATTGATTGCGCGTGCCGCCAGCGGCAGTATGCGTGATGCACTGTCATTGACCGATCAGGCGATTGCCTATGGCAACCAGTCGGTGCGCGAAAGTGACGTCCGCAGCATGCTAGGCGCAATTGACCAGAGTTATTTGTATGAGCTATTGCGCGCACTGATTGCCAATGATGCCGCAAGCTTGCTCAATATTGCCCAGCAAATGGAGTCTCGCAGCATAGGCTTTGAGAGCGCCCTCAATGATCTGGCCGCCTTGCTGCATTTATTGGCTGTGGCGCAATACAGCCCGCAAGCCATTGCCGACGACCACCCGGAACGCCAGACACTGCTAAACTTAGCCTCACAGCTCAGCGCAGAAATGCTGCAACTGTACTACCAGATTTGTATTCTTGGCCACCGTGATATTGGCCTGGCGCCGGATGCTTATGCCGGGTTCACCATGACCTTGTTACGCTTGCTGGCATTTAAAGCCGACGCCATGACGCCCTCTGCGGCGCCTGCGACTGGCGGTGGCAACACATCAGAAGGGGCTCCGCGCGGCAATGCTGGCGGCGGTGCCCGTGCGGCGCTGGCACAAAGCCGCCAGGCTGCTGTAGCCAGTGAGCCTGCGCCAACCATCACAGCGAAACCAGCATTGGCTGCGACTGAGCCGTTGACGACGGCAACCTTGGCAACACCAGCACCTGCCGCCGAGTTGCCACCTGTGACGGTTAACACAGCTATGCCTGATATCGAGCAGATTCCGCAACAAGCATTTTCGCAACCGGTGGTAGCCAATGCAGCGACATCGCAGGCCTGGGACGGTAACTGGCGTGCGCTGGTAGAAAACCATTTAAGCAAGCTGGGGCTGGTGCGCGCGCTGGCACAAAACTGCGAACTGGTGAGCTTTGACGCAGACGCCATGACTTTGCGTATTGGTGAAGCGCACAAACATCTTGCCAGTGCCAATTATCTTGAAAAACTCAATAGTGCGTTGAGCAGCCATTTTGGCCGCCGCCTCAAGTTAGAGATCGTCATTGGCCAGGAAGCAAACACACCAGCCAGGCAATTAGCCGTTGAAAAAGCAGAGTTACAAGACCAGGCCACAGATGCCATTATGGCTGACCGCTTTGTGCAAGGCCTGATGCAGGAAATGGGCGCAACCATCGTCCCCAACTCAATTAAACCGTTACATTAACCACATCACTTTTAGGAGCAAATTATGATGAAAGGTGGCATGGGCAACATGATGAAGCAGGCCCAGATGATGCAGGCCAATATGCAGAAAGCACAAGCCGAACTCGCAACCACAGAAGTCGAGGGCATCGCCAGCAATGGCATGGTCAAAATCACCATGACCTGTAGCAACGATGTCAAACGCGTGCACATTGATGATGCCGCGATGGACGACAAAGAAACACTGGAAGACCTGCTTTTAATTGCATTGAAAGATGCCAGAGCCAAGGCCGAAGCAACCAGCTCCGCAAAAATGGGCAACATGATGCCCGCTGGCTTTAAATTACCGTTCTAAGTACGAAAGCCAGGCTTGAATAATCCTGCAGTACTCGAACAGCTGATTAGCGCCCTGCGCTGCTTGCCGGGCGTAGGCCCGAAGTCATCTACGCGCATGGCCTATCATCTGTTACAGCGAGACCGCGCAGGCGCGCAAAAGCTGGCCGCCAGCTTACAGCAAGCATTAGACAAACTGGCCCATTGCGATTACTGCAACAATTTTAGCGAACACAGTGTGTGCAGCCTGTGCCAGGACAGTAGTCGCGACAAGTCTATTTTATGCGTGGTAGAAATGCCCACCGACCTGATGATGCTGGAAAACACACGCAGCTATCAGGGCCAGTACTTTGTATTAATGGGAAAATTATCACCGATGGATGGCATAGGCCCGAAAGACATCCATCTCGATATCCTGCTCAAACGCGCGCAAGATAGCGCTATTCACGAAGTGATTGTGGCGACCAACTTCACCTCCGAAGGGGAAGCCACCGCCCACTACATCGGCCAAATGCTCAAATCGCGTGGCATCCGCGTGAGCCGCATCGCTCGTGGCTTGCCGATGGGCGGCGAAATTGAATATGTTGATAGTGGCACCCTGTCGACGGCACTACTAGAGCGTAAAGCCGTCACTTAGCCCACCAGCAAGCGGCTCTTGTATGCGCTGAGCCAGCGTAGCATCTGACAAATCCGCGGTTGCCGCACCAAATTGATGCGAACAATTAGATTGTTTCACGGCTTTTATGCCCGCTCTTCACGTAAATAAATCCCATCGTCCGTCGTTATAGTAGTCATGCGATCTGTCACAGAACCAGCGCAATATTCGCCTGGCTCTAATTAGAGGCTAAGCCACAAGCCAGCCTGCACTTAATCTCACCAAAGCAAAGTGATTTCACATGGAACTATTTCTGCATATCTTTGATGCCAACAGTCATGCCAATATGGACAGTCCGCGGTTTTCAGGGACCAATAAAACATCATTAAGCTATCACACTGAAACTGAACTATTGCAGGTATTGGATCAGGTCATTGCCCGTGAATCAGCGCATACGCTCAAGGACACCTGGGTACTGGTTTCTGAAGACAACCGCGCTATCGACCCGATGGTGGCGCTCCAGGCAACCATGCCCTTTAATACGTTTTATGCGCGTCACAAATATCCTTGGCTGCTGTCTGAGCTTGAGCCGCACGTTCAAATGCATTACCAGCCGATTGTCGATTTTGGCCAAGGCGGCAAAGTGTTTGGGTTTGAGGCCTTGTGCAGGCTCAAAACGCCGGAAGGAAAGTGGCTCAACGGCATGGAGGCCTTTGAACTGGCCGCCGAAGTCAAGCGCACCCATGAACTCGACCTTGCTTGCCAACATCTGGCCTTAATCGGCAAGTCACAGTCTATTTCTGCCGACAAACCTATTTTTATTAATGTGCTGCCACAGACCATCATGAGCCCTGGCTGGCTCGACTTTATTTTGCAAATCCTGCAGCAGCAGGAGATTGATAAACGTGATGTCGTGATAGAAATTGTCGAAAGTGAGAAAACCAACCCCGAAATACTGGCGCGCTACTGCGATGAAATTCGCATGCATGGGTTACGCATTGCGCTGGATGATATGGGATCTGGGTTTAATGGTCTGCGTATATTGGCCGAGGTGCGCGCAGATTTCATTAAAATTGACCGCGCAATCGTGCATGAAGCACAAGGTAGCCGCGTCAGAACCGTGTTGCTGGAGGCCATCATCTCGATGGCACAGCGCTTAGGCTGCACCATCATCGCTGAAGGGTTGGAGCGGGTCGAAGATATTACCTATTGTCAGGATTTAGGACTGAATTACGCACAAGGTCATTACTTTGCCCATCCACAAAGCGTTCCGAGCGACCAGGTGACCGAACTGCCTGCACGCGATGAATCTCATCGTTCACACGTGCCGGATGACTTTCATATCGGCGAGTTTATCAGCCATGGCCTGACTATTGATGTCAGCAGCTCAATTGCTGAAGCCAGGAGTTTATTTAATATACATATTGATGTTGCCATCGCTGTCGTTCTCGATGGAAAAACGCCACTTGGCGTATTGCGACGTGGTAAGGCATTTTCAAAAAAAGTGACCGGGCTAGGCGCATGCTGCGACCCTCTGCCTAAGGTGATTAATCACCTCATCCCCTCCTCCGTGCTGGCACGACTGTTTTATCTGGACCGCGCCAATACTGATATATGGATTACCGTGAATGAGGAAGGTGCGTATGTAGGCATTCTGCAACCGATGGAAATCATGGCCCAGCTGATTAGCCGCAAAGCCTCTACAGGCAACCTACATCCGCTGAGCCATCTCACCACCGGGCCGACCTTAAGACAAACCCTGGACAACAGCTTGCGTAATAACCCCAATACGCAATTAGTCTATATCGATCTGGATCACTTTAAGGCTTACAACGATCGCTATGGCTTTATTCGCGGCGATGCGATGATCAGATTATTGTCTGAAATCATCCGTCAGGAGTTTCAAGACAAAGCCGGCGTGATGGTCGGCCATATTGGCGGCGATGATTTCGTGCTGATTTACGATCACAATGCGCCAACGCTCACCGATATCCTATTACACATTATCAGCCAGTTCCAGGCGTTAGCGGTTCACTTGTACGACGCGTCTGACCTTGAGCGTGGATTCTTCACGACCGAAGATGGAAAAGACCATCCTGTGGCCAGCGTTTCTATCGCGGTGGTGAATGGTAAACAAGGATTACTGGAAAATAGTGTGGTGGCAGCAGAACGGGCAGCCATGCTTAAAAAGATTGGCAAAGCCAATATCGGCAGTATCGTGGTGGTGGAAGATACCCCGCCACAAACCATCTTACCTAAAAAAGAGTTTTATTCTGATTGGCAACAAAGGGCGTTATCTGCCCTGCAATCGTTATTGAAAATTCAGCGCTCAACGGGGTCGCATGATTTAGATAGCTGCTTTGCCGAGTTTCCCTATTTTGAGGTAATCTTCGAACTTGAACCAAATGGCGTTCAGCGTTATGCCAACTGGATTAATCCGAACATGTATGGAAAAATCAAGGCAGGTGGTGCTGGCATAGACCGCAGTCAGCAAGCGTACTACCAACGGGTGGCAGAATCGCATGCCCCTTATATTTCCACCATTTATCTCTCAACCGCCACCGAGGATTTCTGCCTCACGGTCTCGTTACCAATTCTCAATGAACAGGGGCATCTGCAAAGTATTCTGGTCGCAGACATTAATATTGCGGCCATGGCCGTACTCAGCAGCACACGCAAGTAATGTGCTGATCAGTATTATAAATACGCAAGCAAATCCTGAGGCTGCTGAATGCAGCCATCAGCCCCCCACTCCTGGGGTTTGTCTGTGGCGGACACATAGCCAAACAAGGCGGCCAGTGTTTTCATGCCGGCAGCATTACCCGCTTGTATATCACGCTCAGCGTCGCCAATATACAACACGGTTTGCGGGTCTATGCCCATTTGCTCGCAAGCGAGCAGCAGGGTTTGCGGTGAAGGCTTAGGCTGTGGCGCATCATCACCACTGATCACAGCACCGGCTCGCAGATCCAGTCCCATGTGTTCTACCATGGGCAAGGTAAAGCGGCGCGGCTTATTAGTGACGATACCCCAGCGCAAACCGCGTTGCTCAATCGCCTGTAATGTGTCGGCCATGCCGTCAAACAATACTGGCTGCCTTGTCATCACCTGCGTGTATAAGTCCAGATATTCGGTGCGCATGGTTTCAAAATTAGCATCGGTCGGCAGTAAACCAAAGCCGATCTCGAGCAAGCCACGTGAGCCGTGCGAGGCATAAGGACGTATCACCGCCTCGGGCAAAAAGTCTAAACCATGACGCTCACGCTGCAAATTCAGGGCATAACCTAAATCGGGTGCAGTATCGACTAAGGTGCCGTCCAAATCAAACAAAACTGCTTGCATTTCAATTCCTGTCAGACTTCTTTGATGGCATGCAGCATGTAATTCACACTGGTGTCAGCCGTCAGCGCATATTGTTTGCTCAATGGATGATAAGTCACGCCGACTTGATGTTGTAACTCTAGCCCTGATTGGCGCATCCACGCGGCCAGCTCCGAAGGCTTGATAAATTTGCTGTAGTCATGTGTGCCCTTAGGCAGCAGGTTAAGCACATACTCCGCGCCAACAACCGCCATCAAATAAGCCTTGGCATTACGGTTTAAGGTTGAAAAAAACACATGACCGCCAGGCTTAACCAGTGCCGCACAAGCACGCACTACACTGGCCGGGTCAGGCACATGCTCTAGCATTTCCATACAGGTCACCACATCAAATGCTTGCGGCTTTTCCTGTGCTAACGCTTCCACGGCCACGCAACGGTAATCCAGTTGCACATTGGCTTCCAACGCATGCAATTGCGCCACTTGCAAAGATTTTTCTGCCAGGTCTATACCTGTCACCTGTGCCCCACGCTGCGCCATGGATTCGCTCAAAATGCCCCCGCCACAACCAACATCCAGCACCTGTTTACCTGCAAGCACCGCGCGACTGTCAATATAATCCAAACGCAAGGGGTTCAATTGATGCAATGGTTTAAACACGCCCTGCGTATCCCACCACTGATGTGCCAACTCGGCAAACTTGTTCACTTCTGCGATTTCTACATTCGCCATGATCATTCCTTTTGACTGTGCCGTTTTACTGTACCGGCGCTTGGGCTTTATATTAGGGATTAGCCGATTGCAGTTTGAGTTGCCACTGCAATGCAATAGAACGTAATTCTTCCAGGTCCATGCCAGCAAACTGGCTTTGACCGTCAGCGGCCCGTTGATAGCGTAATTGACCATCTACCCACGTATGTGTGACCTGCTCACGCCCGGCCACGTAAACCAGATGCGAGATGGGGTCAAAACAAGGTAGGCTATTCAAATCATCCAGCTTTACCGCCACCAAATCCGCTTGTTTGCCAACTTCAATACTACCTATCTTGTCTTGCAAGCCCAAGGCATGCGCGCCATGCAGAGTTGCCATTTCTAATGCCTGATAAGCAGGCAATGCTTCGGCATTCTGATCAGCGACTTTGGCCAATAATGCCGCCGTGCGCATCTCTTGCCATAGGTCAACCCGGTTATTGCTGGCAGCACCGTCAGTGCCTAAACCAACATTAATACCTGACCGTAAGGCGGCAGCGACCGGCGCAATACCGCTAGCCAGTTTTAAGTTTGAAGATGGGCAATGGGCGAGGTGCGCGCCCTGGGTTGAGAGCGTCTCCAGCTCCTGTGCTTCGAGATGCACGCCGTGCGCTAATACAGTGCTAGGGCCAATCACGCCCAATGCCAGCAAACGCTGTAATGGACGCACACCGAACTGCTCCAGACTTTGCTGTATCTCGGCCTGCGTTTCGTGCAAATGGGTATGAATACCCAGATTTAGCTGCTCAGACAGTGTTGAAATTTGCTCAAAGGTGTGGTCGCTCACGGTATAAGGCGCATGCGGCGCAAACGAAAAACTAAGATGCGGGTCAGACTTATACTGATCACGCACTTCAGTACCCAGCCTGATGTAATCATTGGCGGTAGTCGCGTAATTGGTTGGAAACTCCATCACCGTCAAGCCAATATGTGCGCGCATGCCCGCGCGCTTGACCGCCTCTATCGTCGCCTGCGGGAAAAAATACATATCATTGAAGGTGGTCACACCGCCGCTCAGCATTTCGGCACAGGCAAGCAAGCTGCCATCATGCACAAACGACTTAGACACCCAGCGCTTTTCTGCGGGCCAGATATGGTCATTGAGCCAGGGCATCAAGGCATAATCGTCCGCATAGCCTTTGAGCAGGTTCATGCTGCTATGCGCATGCAGATTAATCAGCCCGGGAATCAAGGCATGCTGGGCGCAATCAACCACCGGCCAATCTGCTGCCCATGCAGGAATCTCTGCTTTGGGCACAATGGCTTTAATTTGTCCGGCATCGACCAGCACAGCGTGCTGCTCCAGAATTGTATGGTTCGCGTCTATGGCAATGACCCAGCGCGCTTTAATAATGAATTGTGTATCAACCATAGCTGGATTATAACTGAGCCTGCCATGCAAAATGCTGACTCAAAACAACAGGCATAAAAAAAGCCACGCTTACGCGTGGCTTTTTATTCAGATTTAAATCTGATTATTGGCAACCAACTTGTTTGGTACCTTCAGCGCGGATGTCAACGCGGCGGTTAGGTTGCAAGCAAGAAATCAGTTTTTTGCTTACTTTTTTGCCATCGCATTGAACCACTGGCTCAGTTTTACCTTTACCTTCAGAAGTGATGATATTGCTATCAACACCTTGAGCGATCAGGTAATCAGCCACTTGTTTAGCACGACGCTCAGACAACTTTTGGTTGTAAGCATCAGAACCAATACGGTCTGTGTGACCTGTCACTACAACAGCAGTAATTTCTGGGTTAGATTTGATCTTAGCTGCTGTTTCTTCCAGCACTTTACGACCTTCTTCACGCAGGTTAGCTTTGTCGAAACCAAACAGTTTTTCAGCACTTACTGTCACTGTTTCGTTCTGTGGTTTGCACAAAGGCGCTGGTGCTGGAGCAGGCGCTGGTGCCGGCGCTGGCTCAGCTGCTGCCAATGGCGCCGGTGTTGGCTCTGGGGTTGCCTCTGCCACGACTGGTGCTGGCGCACCGAAGCGGAAAATACCACCGATGTTGAACAATGTGTTGCCGATAGTTTCAGTGTCTGAACCATTAGCAAGACCGCTAACATTGTACTTAGCACGGCTCCACTGGTGACGCAAATCAGCTTGAATACCGAACTTGTCGTTAAACAGGTATTGCGCACCCAAACCTACGTTTGCCATCCATGAAGTTTTTTTGGCATCAATATCAACACCTGGCACAGAGTAATCTACGTTGTTACGCGCTGCACCCACACCTGCCAGCAGGAATGGACGGAATTTTTCACGGCTGAACATATACAATGCATCAAGACCTAAAGCTGTTTGCTTATATTTACCGCTTTCGCCCAAGCCCAGGTTCAAGTCTTCGTCAGCACGGTTGTAACCCAAACGGCCTTGAATGTCCCAATGCTCGCTCAGCTCTTTACCAATTGCCAAGAATGCACCACGGCCATTGTCAGCTTCAAGATCATTGTCAGTGTTCATGTAAGTTGCACCTGGAACAACATACCAAGCACCACGGTACATGTCTTCAGCTTGTGCAACTTGCGATGCAAACACAAATGCAGAAGCAATTGCCAAGCCTAAAAAACCTTTTTTCATTCGTTGACTCCTTCGTTATTGGGCTTTTTTGCCACATCTTTGAAAATACTTACAAATTGAACTATACGCAAAGGTGGCTGCTGACGCAAGTCTAAGCGCCATCTCATACGCGTATTTATTAGGGTTGAGACCAATTATTCAACAAATTTCAGACACTCTGGAAACCAGTGTGTGCACCTTATTTGTTAACAATGTTTGCGCGCGTTGCCCATCGACGCACAAGCCACTACGGAACCCCATATAATCAGCACCCAGCGCAATTAAAGGCTCGACCTGAGCGAGTGTGAGCCCACCAGCAACCCCCACAAACAAACGCATCGCTTTTGCCAAACGTACAAACTCAATCAGTACCGGCATAGGCACGCACACGAGTAAGTGACTTGATTTTTCTGTGGTATCCACCATTGCGCCCCAATAGCCCTGCTGCTGCAACTGTTGCAAACGGTTTTGCAGGCGTTCTGGCGTAACCAGCAAACTGGCTGGTGTAAATACTGCAATCAGCCTCACACCTTGTGCAAGAAACATTTGAATCGTCGGCTGGTATGCTGGGTGATCCCAAATCGTTTCGGGGAGTTTAATCACCTCAACCCCAATATTGAGCCGACTTTGCATCAACTGGGTTAATTCGGCCACAGAAGCACAGTGGTCACCCACGGTGGCACTGATTACAATCTCGGTGGCGGTTGGCTGCTGGCGATGCGCATGTACCGCATCCACAATAGGCTTAGAAATATCCAGCGCCAATGCCGCCAGCGCGCCATGGCTAGTGTCTTTTAAATCAATTAATGAGACGCCGGCAGACAACACCAATTGTGCTTCTGCCACTGAATTGACACTGACTAGTACTTGCATAGACTGACTCACGCTTGCTGTAAGCCACTTTGTTGCGCCAGGTGATTATTGACGCAATCGACCAGCCATTGCCAGGCCTCTTGCTCGCGTGACCCGGCGGTTTTATCAATGGCTATTTGCAGATACTGCATTTCCTGGATGATTTTTTCGGCAGGCAACATATGCAATCGACTCACCAGCACCGCCAACTCAATCACTGCCGCCTGTGCACGGTTAAATCCCATAAACGGCGCGTGCGATGCACTCTCAACTACTTGCATCCACAACTTTGGGCGGACGTCATCTTCCTCAATCTGCTGCAAGCTTAATACATGGTGCGCCAAACAGTCTTTAAGCCTGACGCCATACCCACTGGCCACCGACTCAGTGGCAAATGCTGTTTTTTTCGCAATCGCCGCCGCAAACACACGCACATCGTCGGTTAAGTTCAATACGGCAAAGCCACTTTGCAAGATATTCTGCAAGGTGGTAGACGGCTTAAACGGCATGATGAGCACCCGGCCCTCATGCCATTGAATGCCGAATGGCGCGACATGCACATCGCCATCAGCCGAACAGGTCGTCACTATCGTTTCATAAATCATCAACATTATTCCGTGCCTGATGCGGTGTTATCAGGCGTTGCGTTGTCATTAGGTTTGTTACGCGCATTATCTAAACGCTCTTGAATCGAGGCTTCGCGATGCGCCACTTTGGCTTTTTTATTTTGCTGCACTGAAGCCACGCCCCACTCCAGCAACTCGTCTTGCACGTAGCGTTTTTTTAACTGCCAGGCGATTTGCGCGCGTGCCAGCTCAACCCCCAGGTAAAACGCATGCGAGGCATCGTCTTGCACCTTGAGTGTTGGATAAAAACGGTAAGGATCGGTGTCGTGCTGGATGCCATCCCGATTATAAACATGCACGCCTTGTTCACTCACCATGATCCTAAAACTTGGGTCTTTAATCTGGCTGGCCATCGTCATGATTTCTTCGGCACTATAAGGGAAAGGCTTACGGTCATGCAGCCCAAGCAATCCATTCGAATAACCGCGAGGCAACCGTTTATCTTGACTGGCGCGGTACATGACTCGACGCGCAACATCGGCCTCGGCGACCGCTTCGCTAGCATGCGGGCTGACCGAGGTTGCCAGCACGGCATTAATGTTTAACTCACTGATCATGCCAAACAATAAGGCATTGACCCCCGTGGTGTCTGCGTCAGTGAGCTCGGTCAAATTGCCAACGCCCATCATGATGGCGATCTCAGGGTATTTTTTGCGCAACTTGTGATAACGCACAATCGAGTCGGTCAAGCCAAAGTGGATAGGATCCAGAATCGGGTCTGCAATAAAGCGCCGCCCGCGCTGCAAACAATGCTCAATCGCACGTTGCAAACTGGCAAAGCTACCAGGTTTGGCTGGAATCAAAATCGGCGTCGATGCAACTTCGTCTGCGATCCACAAATTGTGCTCGTGCAAGCTGAGCAGGTAATCGGCGCCAGCTTTGCCTGCGGCCAGCAAGTCGTCATCGCGCATGGAGTCAACACTGACCTGAAAGCCTTGTGCTTTAAGCGCACGTACAGTATCAGTCATGTGCGCAAAGGCCTTGCCTGGCAAGCAACCGAGGTCAATGACATCTGCGCCCTGCTGCCGAAAATGCTCGGCCCTGGCAACGATTTGCGGAATAGTCAGATCAGGTGCATCAACAATTTCAGCAAAAATAGTGACGCTATGCTGCGTCAAATCTGGCGCCTTACCTTGCTGGCCAAAATATTGGGGTAAATCTTTCAAGTCTTTTGGTCCACGCTCCACCGGCACTCCCCATTGCGCCTCAAGTGGCGCCAGATCACCCTGGCATAAACCGGGCAAAATTACCTTATCGATATTTTCCACTTTTGCCAGACGCCGCGCAATCAAAGGCGGCGTCATCAAAGCAGCCACAGAGACGCCAATTTGTTTGACTTCGTATTCAAAAGGAGACTGTTTACTGTCAGCCTGAATAGACTGCAATATTTGGCGCAGACTGTGTTCTGCCAGTTTTCCGGTGAGAAACAGCAGCCGTGTCATAGATTTACTCTGTCAGTGTATCTAGCACCTGTATGCCATCGTGCAAATGCAGATCATGCAATGTAGCCAGCCGCTGCATGATGACATCTTGCAAAGCGGCCATGTCTTCAACCACCGTGGTATCCGCAAACTGCTTTAACTTTGCCACGTTGTCGAGGTCAATCTGGCGTGGAAACACTTTGACCATATTGTCTCTAGGTGCTTCAGACTCTAATTCTGCTGCGGTATCACAGGCAAACAAAATGCTGTGCACACGGGTTTTACCCGCTTGTGCAAACAAGTTAGTCACCAGGCTATCAGAAAATCCATAAGCCATTTTGGCTATGGTATTGGAGGTTGCAGGCGAGATCACCAAGCTGTGATACACACCTTCATAAAAACGCTCAACCGGTACGCTACTGGCAGTTTTGTCCTGGTAAACCTTGTGCCCGGTGGCCTCCAATGCAGATTGAAAGCCATATTGCTGGATAATTTCAGCAGCAGCGCGACTCAGGTAAATATCGACATCCTGCAAGGTTTGTAGAATCGCCAATGATTCACGCAAATAGTGCCCGGAACCAGTAATTGCCCAAGCGAGTCGTTGTGTACGCATGTCAAACGGCTCTTAATAATCAGGCGAATGGATGTTGCAACACGATGGTCTCGTCGCGCTCTGGGCCGGTAGACACGAT
Source organism: Methylophilus sp. 5 (assembly GCF_000515275.1). Lineage (NCBI taxonomy): Bacteria > Pseudomonadati > Pseudomonadota > Betaproteobacteria > Nitrosomonadales > Methylophilaceae > Methylophilus > Methylophilus sp. 5. The sequence goes on along the minus strand of NZ_KI911560.1, from coordinate 2,558,189 downwards.
CGCAATTGGCACACCGCACACGGCTTCCAGGCGTTTCAGGTAATGCTGTGCATTCTTTGGCAATGCATCCCAGGTTTTGGCGCCAAAGGTCGTTTCAGTCCAGCCTGGCACGGTTTCGTAAATAGGCTCGCAACGGGCGACATCATCCGCCCCCACTGGCAGCATATCTACAACCTTGCCATCCAGCTTGTAACCGGTACAAATATCCAGTGACTCAATGCCGTCCAGCACATCCAGCTTGGTGATGCACAAACCGGTTAAACCATTGATACGTGCTGAGCGACGCAGCGCAGCGGCATCAAACCAGCCACAACGACGTTTACGACGTGTCACCGTGCCAATTTCCTGGCCTTTGGTAGACATCTGGTAACCAGGTGCGCCTTCAGTGTCAATATCCAGCTCACTTGGGAACGGACCGCCACCCACACGCGTAGTGTAAGCTTTGGTAATGCCCAACACATAATGCAGCATATTGGCGCCAACACCAGTGCCTGCAGAAGCCTGGCCCGCAATACAGTTACTGGAAGTCACATACGGATAAGTGCCATGATCTACATCGAGCAACGTGCCTTGTGCGCCTTCAAACAGCAGGTGTTCGCCACGGGCGTTTGCATCATATAAAGCAGCCGAAATATCCGCTACCATTGGTTTTAACGCCACCGCATGCTGCATGCTGGCATCGTATTGCTGCTGAAAATCTACCGCAGCTGCGCCCAGATAGTTAGTCAGCACAAAGTTGTGATAGTCCATCACTTCACGCAACTTTTCAGCAAACCGCTCCGGGTGAAACAGGTCGTAGACACGCAATGCACGACGAGCCACTTTATCTTCATAGGCCGGGCCTATGCCTTTGCCAGTAGTGCCGATTTTCTTTTCGGCACTACGCTTGGCTTCGCGTGCCAAATCAACCGCCACGTGATGTGACAGAATCAATGGACAGCCAGGACTGACTTTCAAGCGGTTTTTAACATCCAGACCACCTTGCTCCAGCGTAGAAATTTCATGCAGCAAATGCGTCGTATCGAGCACCACACCGTTACCGATATAGCAATTGACGCCATCGCGCACAATGCCAGAAGGCACCAGGTTGAGCTTATACACTTTTTGTGCAGCGCCCTGACCGACAACCAGCGTATGCCCAGCGTTATGGCCGCCCTGAAAGCGCACCACGCCCTGGGCATGATCCGTCAACCAGTCTACGATCTTACCTTTACCTTCGTCGCCCCATTGGGTGCCAATCACAACGACGTTTTTTGCTTGCTTAAATTGTGTCATGTTCAATCAATATCTTGTAAAAACAAAAAAGGGTGCTGCGTTACACAGCCACCACTTGCCAGTGACCATCTACCTTTTGCAAGGTACGGTCACAAGCCAATTCAGAATAATTCACAGGCATCCCTGGCAATGCTTCTACCACAACCTGGCCCTGAGCACGCAAGGTGTCAACCAGTGACAACAGCTCTGCATCGGCAACGACTGGCGCCAGAATCCCTTTATTGAGCGTTGCGGGGCCCAGGGCTTGCAATGCACCGCGTAAGTCGAGGCTAAAGCCGGTGGCCGGACGCGCACGGCCAAACGCTGCCCCTACTTCGTCATAGCGCCCGCCCAGCGCAATCGGGCCTGCATAGCCCTTGGCATAAGCGGCAAACACCATGCCGCTATGATAGTGATAGCCACGCAACTCACTTAAATCAATGGTCACGGTGACATCGTCAGTACTTAGTGCTTTAGCCACTGCCTCAAGCTCTGCCAAGGCTTGTTCGGTTTCATCAGAGTCAGGCAAAATATCACGCGCCTGATCCAGCACCTCGATGCCGCCATTTAACTGTGTGAGCGCCATAAACGCCTGGCGAGATTTTTCAGGTAAATTAAACACCAACTGCTCAACCAACGTGATGTCTTTTGCCTGCAAAGCCGCTTGCAAAGCCTGTTCTTGTTGTACACCCAGCTGCGCCATATGCGACAAGCTGGCAAAAATGGCAGCATGACTCAGGTCAACAAACAAAGTGGGCATGCCTAACAGCTGCAACGCTTTTACCATCAGGCGCTGCACTTCAATATCGCTTTCGATACCCGCATGGCCGTATAACTCGGCGCCCAACTGCAAGGGCTCGCGTGTGCGTGCCAAGCCATCGGGTTTAGTGCGCAACACGGTGCCGGCATAGCACAGACGCGAAACGCCCTGATGGTTTAACATATGCGCATCAATACGCGCTGCCTGCGGGGTGGTGTCAGCACGCAGGCCCATCAAGCGCCCGGTTAACTGGTCAACCACCTTAAATGTAGCAATATCCAAATCATGCCCGGTGCCGGTCAGCAACGACTCGACGTACTCCATCATGGGCGGCATGACATATTGGTAACCATGGACACGAAACAAGTCCAGCAATTGTCGGCGATAAGACTCAAGACGTGCCGCTTCGGCAGGCAATACATCTTCAATATATTCAGGAAGTAACCAATTATGCATGGCGCCATTATACCCGCAAACCCCTGTTTAAAGCACGGCTTTAGCAATCGCGATGGTCGGAGCATGTTTAAAAAACCCATAAAAAAAGGCACACAATCATGCGTGCCTTTTTACTTAAACCAATGCGTTAGCGATTCAGCCACACAATCAGCAGCCCAATCGCCATCGAAATAAAACCAACGAAACGAATCTGACCATCGCGCAACTGTAAGAGCTTTTCAAAGGTTTGACGCCATGCACGGGTAAACAGCAACGGCATTAGCCCTTCAATCAGCAACACGCCGCCAATCAACCACCACCAGTTCATGGTCACATCAGCTCACTATGCGCAAACAACACATTATTTCTTGCCGCTGCTGCGCATATATTTAAAGAAGTCAGAGCTTTGGTCTATCACCATCACGTCAGACTTACTTTTAAAGCTGTTTTTATAGGCTTCCTGGCTGCGATAAAAAGCATAAAACTCAGGATTTTTACCATAGGCTTGCGCATAGACCTCAGAGGCCTTGGCATCGCCTTCACCCTTTACTTTTTGCGCATCGCGGTAAGCTTCAGCAATAATCACTTCGCGCTGCCTGTCTGCATCGGCGCGGATTTTCTCAGCGGCAGCTGAACCTTGTGAGCGCAGCTCGTTAGCCACCGACTTACGCTCGGCTTCCATACGCAGATACACAGACTCACTGACTTCTTTGGGTAAATCTACACGGCGCAAACGCACATCCAGAATCTGAATGCCCATCTGACGACTCTCTTTGTCAGCACGCTGACGCAGAATCTCCATGATTTCAGAGCGCTCACCCGACACCACATCATGAATCGTGCGTTTACCAAACTCTGCACGCAAGCCATCATTGACCATTTGCGACAAACGACGCTCGGCCTGCACTTCATCACCACGCACGGAAACGTAGTATTTTGAAGGGTCGACAATACGCCATTTTACAAACGAATCCACCAATACGTTTTTCTTCTCGCTGGTGATAAAGCGGTCTGGCTCCTCCCAATTAAGAGTCAGGATACGCTTGTCGTAATAGCGAATATTCTCAACCATAGGCATTTTAAAGTAGAGGCCAGGCTCGCTCTTGACCGACACGATTTCACCCAGGCGAAATACCAATGCATATTCGCGCTGATCAACGGTATAAGCCGAAGAGGTAATGATCACGAGTAGAACAAATACCCCGATTAACAAACTTCCAATATTTCTCATATGTATTTTCCTTCAGGGCAATCTAGCGATATTCGCGATCACGGTTGCGCATCGCATCACGCGAGCGATCCGAGGTGCTTGAATCCACTTGCGGCTCTTGCGCGGGCTTGTCGGCCGTTGTCGCAGGAGCAGATGCCGCATTACTGCCTGCACCACTCATGGTCATGAGTTTATCCAGCGGCAAATACAACAGGCTGTTACCACCCTTTTGATCGACCAGCACCTTGCTGGTGTTGGCCAACACGTGCTCTTGCGCATCAATATACAAACGCTGACGTGTCACCTCAGGTGCTTTGTTGTATTGCGACAGGACCTGATCAAAACGGTCAGCATTACCCTTGGCTTCATTTTCCACGCGCAATTTGTAACCCGCGGCCTCTTCGGTCAAGCGTGAGGCCGTACCGCGTGCTTTTGGAATCACATCATTAGCGTAAGCCTGGCCTTCGTTTTTCTGACGCTCCAGATCCTGCTTGGCTTTGACTGCATCATCAAACGCCGCTTGCACCTGCTCTGGCGGCTGCGCATTTTGCATGGTCACGTTAACAATATTGACCCCTGATTTATATCTGTCCAGCATGTCCTGCATCAGCTTCTTAGCTTTGGCAGCCACATCATCACGGCCTTCATACAGCACAAAGTCCATTTTGCTTTTACCGACGATTTCGCGAATAGCGGTTTCTGCCACGCCGCGCACACTTTCTTCGGTAGAGCGGTTGCTAAACTGGTAATCCTCAACCGATTTAAGGTTGTATTGCACCGCTACCTGCAAATCGATGATGTTTTCATCGTCGGTGAGCATGAGAGACTCACGCAGCTCTTTGCTACGGCCAGACTCCCCCTCAAACGAGCGATAACCCATTTCTATGGTACGCACTTGCTCCAGGTTAACGTTTTCGATCGTTTCAATCGGGAACGGTAAATGCCAGCGCGGACCTGGCATAGTGGTTTCGACATGCTGGCCAAAACGCAAGACCACGCCACGTGAGCCCTGGTCGACGATATAAAAGCCTGAGCCCAGCCAAATCAGTGCCACCAAACCCACAATCGGCGCAACCGGCAACGGTTGTGGCGCAGGCGATGTGCCTCTAGGGCCGCCGCCCTGCCCACCTTTATTGCCAAACAAACGATTCAGCTTTTGATTCAAATCCTTGAATACCTCATCGAGGTCAGGGGGGCCTTCGTTATTTTTATTCCAAAAGCCGGGGAATTTTCTCATGCTAGTACTCCGTATTTTTTGATTTTTTAAACATAAGCACGCTCTTCCGTACTCAGTTTTTTCAAATATTGCTGATGCTCTAACAGCGCCTGGCGCAGGTCTTCAATGCCCACACCCTCTTTGGCCGAGACGCGAACAGTACAGATGTTACCATACTCGTCACGGTCGATTCCCGGCGCCATACCCATGCGGTCAATCTGATTCAACACCAGCACTTGCGGCACCGAAGCTGCACCAATTTCTTTTAGCACGATATTCACTTGCTCGATTTGAGCATCGCGATTAGGGCTGGCGACATCGACAATATGTAGCAACAAGTCAGCCTGAGCCGCTTCTTCCAGCGTTGCACCAAACGCCTCAATCAAGGTGGTGGGCAAATGTTTGATAAAACCAACCGTGTCCGACACCACCACCGGATAACCCTCGGGCAGATGCATTTTGCGCGAGGTGGTGTCCAGCGTGGCAAACAACTGGTCAGCCGCATAAACGCCAGAGCGCGTTACAAGGTTAAACAAGGTCGATTTACCGGCGTTGGTATAGCCGACCAGCGACACCGTCATCAGGTTAGAGCGCTTGCGCGCCCGACGCTGCATGCCACGTTGCTGCTTGAGTTTGGCCAGCTTTTCACGTAATTGCTTAACGCGCACCCGCAGCATGCGCCTATCCAGCTCCAACTGCGTTTCACCTGGGCCGCCTCGCACACCAATACCGCCTTTTTGTCGCTCAAGGTGGGTCCAGCCTCGCACTAAGCGGGTAGACAAATGCTCTAATTGCGCCAGCTCAACCTGCAATTTACCTTCATGCGACTGTGCACGTTGGGCAAAAATATCCAGAATAAGGCCTGTGCGGTCTACGACGCGCGCATCGAGCAGTTTTTCGAGGTTGCGTTGCTGTGAGGGGCTTAAGTCATGGTTAAAAGCCGCCACTTTACTCTCGTGTGCGGCCATTAACGCCTTGAGCTCATCTGCCTTACCAGAGCCGATAAAGTGTTTGGGATCAGGCGATTGACGCTTGCCTTCCAGCGTCGCAGAGATATTGAGTCCGGCAGTGCCGGCAAGGTGGCGGAGTTCTTGCAAACTTTCTTCGTAGTCAGCATCACCAAAGTCGACACTGACCAGAACGACGGCATCTCCGCCGCTTGGTCTATCAAACATGCATTAAGATTCTTGTGCTGTTTCGTGTGGCGCCAAAGTGACAGGACGCGCTGGAACGATGGTTGAAATAGCGTGTTTGTACACCATCTGCGTGACTGTATTTTTTAACAAAATCACATACTGGTCAAAAGAGTCGACCTGACCTTGCAGTTTAATCCCGTTAACCAGGTAAATAGACACTTGTACGTGTTCTTTTCTTAAGGCGTTCAGAAAAGGGTCTTGTAGCATTTGGCCTTTATTATTCATGGAATAGCTCCTTGTTTGTTTTAATCGTATTGGAGTTTTATTATCTTGAACACCAATCCCTCATAGTGACTATGATTGTACTAATTTGTTCCAATTTCAATCCCCGCGCTTTATTTTTTTGGAAATAATGCGCGAATACGCTGCAAACAGGCCTCTTTACCCAATAGTGACATCACCTGATCAATACTGGGCGACTGTGCAATGCCAATTAAAGCCACCCGTAATGGCATGGCCAGTTTGGGAAATTTAATCTGCTGCTCAGCCACGACCTGATTTAGCGCATCGTGTAATTTATCGGCAGTCCAGTCGGAATCTTGAGTCTTCTGTAAAAAACTTTCGATATAAGCTGAGGTTTCCTCTTGAATATGTTTGGCAGCGTCAGCTTCATTGATGGCAGGCATCTGGTAAAAGAAAGCAATCTCTTTGGCCAGCTGATTGAGATTGTTGGTGCGCTCACGGTATAAGTTCAACACTGCCAGCAAATCTGGCGATTGTGTTTCTACCACTCCCAGCGCGGCCAGGCGCGGCTTCACTTCATCCGCAATACGCTCTAAAGGCAATGTTTTAATGTAATGCGCATTGAGCCAGTTGAGTTTTTCGGTATTAAATTGTGCCGCAGAGGGCGTGATATGGTCGAGGTCGAACCAGGCACAAAACTGCTCCATGCTAAAGACTTCATCATCGCCATGTGACCAGCCCAGGCGCGCCAGGTAATTAAGCACAGCTTCGCGCAAATACCCCTCTTCGTGATACTGCATCACACTCACGGCACCATGACGCTTAGATAACTTCTGCCCGTCATCACCCAAAATCATGGATAGATGCGCATACTGCGGTATTTGTGCGTTTAAAGCTTGCAACATATTGATCTGGCGCGGTGTATTGTTGACATGATCATCGCCACGGATCACCTGTGTCACACCCATCTCCCAGTCATCGACGACAACGCAGAAGTTGTAGGTTGGCGTACCGTCAGCACGCGCAATAATCAGATCATCCAGCTCGGCATTGGCAATTTCAATGCGGCCTTTGACCATATCATCCCAAGCCACCACACCATCGGTCGGGTTTTTAAAACGGACCACAGGTGGTACATCTTGCGGCGGCGCTGGCAGCACCTTACCCTCTTCCGGGCGCCAGCGACCATCATAACGAGGCTTCACGCCCTGCTGCATTTGCGTTTCACGCAAAGCCTCCAGCTCTTCTTTGCTGCAATAGCAATAGTAGGCATGACCGTCATCGAGCATTTTCTGGATGATTTTTTTATAGGTATCCATGCGCTGCATCTGGTAAAACGGACCTTCGTCATGGTCCAGTTGCAACCAGGCCATGCCATCCAGAATTGCCTGCACCGCCTCTGGCGTCGAACGGGCAACATCGGTATCTTCAATCCGCAAAATAAACTGTCCGCCATGGCGTTGGGCGTAGGCCCAGGAAAACAAGGCAGTACGTGCGCCGCCAATATGAAGATAACCAGTAGGACTCGGGGCAAAACGGGTTTTAACAGCTTGTGACATAATAAATCTCTGAACGCTCAAGCCGGCTATTTTAACATGGCAGCCGCACTCCTGCCTGACTGCGACTTCGCTGCAAAATGGCGGCAGCCAGATTGAAGCCAGCGCACAAACACGTTATGATGCCGCCATGACGCAACTCATCTCTCCCAGCGGCGATATTCATGTCGGCGAGCTTTACGGTAAACCTGCCGCACCTGGCCAAACCAGCGCGATTTATCATGTGGTTGCGGTGCACAAGCTAGGCATTACCTTGCAAAATATGGATAACCCACTCAGCCAGTTTGAGACCACCGCCAGCAAGTTACTGCAATCCGGTTATGTGCGCTTAAGCCAAACGCCTTATGTCAACCTGCAACAGGCTGGCAAACGCAAATCTGCGCAACAAAAGCTCAAGCGCTGCCCGTTCACGCTGGATGTATTTGCCGAGCGCGCCGATTGCGAACGCCCGGCAGTGATCGCCTAAATGAAAACAGTCATAAAAAATGCCGCAATAGCGGCATTTTTTACATAATTGATATCCAGTCGGCTTAAAACTCGGGCGGCGCACCGATCAAGTCATGGCCTTGCGAGTCGATGATCTGCACATCGACAAAATCCCCTGGGCTCAATCCATCGGCATCTTGCAAATAAACAATGCCATCAATCTCCGGCGCATCGCTCTTCGTACGGGCAATCGCAATCACGTTGCCGTCATCATCTTCGGTCAACTCATCCACCAGCACGGTTTGCAGGCTGCCAATCTTGGCCGCGACTTTAGCCGCACTGATGCGTTCCTGCACTTCCATAAAGCGGCTTAAACGCTCTTGCTTGATTTCTTCAGCCACCTGGTCTGGCAAGGCATTGGCAGCAGCGCCGTCCACAGCTGAATAAGCAAAGCAACCCACGCGATCCAGTTGTGCTTCTTCCATAAAATCGAGCAGCATTTTAAAGTCGTCTTCGGTTTCACCCGGGAAACCAACAATAAAAGTACTGCGGATGGCAATATCCGGGCAAATATCGCGCCAGGCCTTGATACGCGCCAGATTGTTTTCGCTACTGGCGGGGCGTTTCATCGCCTTAAGAATGCGCGGGCTGGCGTGCTGCAATGGCACATCCAGATACGGCAAAATCGCGCCTTCTGCCATCAACGGGATCACATCATCCACATGCGGATAAGGATAGACATAATGCAAACGCACCCACACGCCTAACTCACCCAGCGACTTACTGAGTTCCGTCATATGCGTTCTCACCGGGCGACCGTTCCAGAAACCTTTACGGAACTTCATGTCTACGCCATACGCAGACGTGTCCTGCGAAATCACCAGAATCTCTGACACCCCGGCATTAACCAGGCTTTCTGCCTCGTTGAGCACATCACCAATCGGGCGGCTGACCAAGTCACCTCGCATGCTAGGTATAATGCAGAAGCTGCAACGGTGGTTACAGCCTTCTGAAATCTTAAGGTAGGCGTAATGCTTGGGCGTCAGGCGTATACCTTGTGGCGGAACCAGGTCTGCAAATGGATCATGCGGCTTAGGCAAATGCGTATGCACATGGCCCATGACTTCTTCGAGCGCATGCGGGCCAGTCACCGCCAGCACATTTGGGTGCGCACCGGTGACCACGTCTTTTTTAGCGCCGAGGCAGCCCGTCACAATCACTTTGCCATTTTTATTGAGCGCTTCACCAATCGCATCGAGTGATTCCTGCACGGCTGAGTCAATAAAGCCGCAGGTATTCACCACCACCAGGTCAGATTGCTCGTAGCTATTGCTGATTTCATAACCCTCTGCGCGCAACTGGGTCAAAATGCGCTCGGAGTCAGACCCGGCTTTTGGGCAGCCCAAGGAAACAAACCCGACTTTAGGCGAACTTTGCATATTGATTCTCTCTTAACCTTCTACCAACCATTTGGTCAGGGCGACAGAAGCCACACCCAACACAATTAATAATATCTGACTCAGGGTGTCCCGCAGCGCCGTGCGTTTATGCAAGCCTGGAATCAAGTCTGCCACCGCCACATAGAGCATGCTGGCAGCAGCCAGACTCAGGATATACGGCACCCACTGCTGCACCAGATTTAACGCCATATAGGCCAACAGCCCGCCTGCCAGTGTGGCTAGGCTGGACGCAATATTAAACAAGAATGCTTTTTTCTTGCTGTAGCCGGAATGCAGCAGAATCAAAAAATCGCCTACTTCTTGTGGAATTTCATGCGCAATAATGGCTAAGGCCGTGACCAAGCCCACCTGCATATCAACCATAAATGCGGCGCAAATCAGGATGCCATCGACAAAATTATGGAAGGTATCGCCAACCATAATCATCAAGCCACTGCGGCCGCCATCGTGGCCATGTGCGTGATGATGACCAACCACCTGCGCAGGCGCCGCCTGCGGCAGCTTGAATTTAATCGCCCCTTGCGGCTTTTTAGTGGTGGGTTGTTCGGGGTGCAGCTCCGGGCAATGCGCCTCATCATGCATGGCATGCATTTCACAATGCTCACCGTGACAATGCCGCCACAACACCAGCTTTTCCAGCGTAAAAAATAACAGCACACCAAACAGCATGGTGGCTGTCATGGCTTCTATATTAGGGCTGGTTTCAATCGCATGCGGCAAAATTTCAAGAAACACGGCAGCCAGTAAGGCGCCAATCGCATAGCTGACCAGCAAAGGCACCCAATGCTTTTTGGCGTTGAGTGCAAATAACGCAGCCACGCAGACACTTAAGACACCGCCCAGCAAACAGGCCAGCACCATGCCGGTAAACGGTGAAATATTAGATAGAAATGTGGGCAAAAGAGTCACGCCGCGTTTATGACAGAAAGGCGCGCATTATACGTGAGTTATCAAAAAAACAAAGCATAAACAATCAGTTATCCTTTAATACCTTATTTTTACAACCCCACAAGCGCACTAAATAAACTGCGCCACAATATAGCCAATCACGATGCCGATCAGTAAGGCCATGGTCAGGCCGCGATAAGTCAGCACATCACGCGAATAGCCGCGGCGGATCGCGATATAAGACACCAAGTAACCCATCGCATTAAGTAGCCAGATAAAACCAAAACTCAATATTTTGACGATGATGGGGCCGATTAACGGCACCAGGCCAATTAAAGCCACCAACCAGACAAATAAACCAGACACCAACCCAACTAGCACAGCGACCCCGGCCAGCACGCGTGCGTCCCAATCAAAATAGACACCCGCAACAATTAATGCAGTCAAACCCACCACCAGCAATATATTCGGCCAGGCACGCTTACCGCTCAACAAAGGATCGACACCCGTACTAAAGTCTGCAGGATGGCGTCGTACACGTAATCGTTTGAGCATAATTAAAAATTTATAACGTTGAGATTAAACCAGCAAGGTCCTGCACCTGCGCGCAGCTATGCCAGTGCGGCTTTCGCATGGCAACATCGCCCGCATAACCCCAGCTCACCAGCGCAAATGCCATCTGGTTAGCATCAGCCGACACACCATCTTCGAGACGGTCCCCAATATATAAACAATCCTGCACGGTCAAACCGTTATCTGCCACCACGCGGCCTATCATCTCAGCCTTGGTTTTTAGCGGCGGATTAAAATAATCCAGCGCATAGACGCCGCTAAAAAACGCTTTCCATCCTAAATGCGCCATGATTTTTTCTGTCGGATAAAAGCGTTTGTTTGTCGCAATATACAGTTGGTAGCCTTGATCTTTCAACTGCTGCAGCATAGCCGAAACGTCCTCAAACACCACTGACTGTACATAGCCTGTGGTGTCGTAATGCTGTTTAAAAGCAGCGGCCAGGGCATTCAGTAAGGTTGCATCGTCACTGCCCGCTAGCTGCTTGAGCGCTTCCATCAACGGCGGGCCAATCACATCATGTGTCAGCAGTGCCGCCAATGGCGTTTGGGTTGAACTGAAAGCCAGGCCAAAACAATGCAGAATGCTGGGCGCGGAATCAATTAAGGTGCCGTCTAAATCAAAAATTAAATGCTGTTTCATAAAAATGTGATTGAGTCTTTGGAATGACTTTTTAATTGTTTAGCCACAGAGGTCACAGAGCAACAGAGGAAAACAAAAAACATCATTCACAATGCTTTTCTCTGTGAACTCTGTGTTCTCTGTGGCAAAAATATTTATTCCAGCCAGATAAAACACACCATGCGGCCGGTATCGCCGTCGCGCCGATAGCTGAAAAAGGTCTCTGGTTCGCTAAATGTACAGCGTCCGCCGCCATAAATCTGCGCGACCCCCAGCGATTGTAAGCGTTGCCTGGCAATGCTATATAAATCACCTAGCCACTTATCGCCGTTGGCTTTAAACGCAGATTCGGCCTGCGCATCCTGTGCCATAAACTGCGCCCTCACCTCAGCGCCCACTTCAAACGCGTCTGGGCCAATGGCGGGCCCCAGCCAAGCCATGAGTTGGCTGGCAGGCACCGGCATGGCTGCCGCCGTTGCTTCAACCACGCCATCACACAAACTACGCCAGCCAGCGTGAATAGCAGCCACAGCGGTACCCGCCTGATCACATAACAACACCGGCAAGCAGTCTGCAGTCATGGTCACGCACACCACTTGCTTGCGTGTGCTAAAGCTGGCATCTGCGCTTTCAAGGCAGGCCGACAAGGCGGCATCTATCACACGTACGCCGTGTACCTGATTCAGCCATACCGGCTCACTGGGCAGGTAAGCGCTCAATAATTGTCGATTCGCAGCAACATGCTGCGAGTCATCCCGCACGTGATCGCCTAAATTGAGGCTGGCATACACACCTGTGCTCACGCCACCGTGACGCGTGGTCTGCAAGGCTTTCACGTTGGGTGGTGCAGGCCAGTCAGGCGTGATCAATGGCAAGCCAGCCATGATTAATCCTCGCCGTCCCAGTCTTCATCTTCTGTATCGGCGTCATCATCAAGGTCGTCATCGCCCCAATCATCGTCATCATCACCGATAAACAAACCGTTTTCACCCAGATTAAAGTCTGGCGGCAGCACTTCTTCCACCGGCTTGACGATGCGCATGGCTTCCAACAGTTCACGCATATCGTCGGCCAACTCAATCTGCCACTCCATCGGCTGCTGAGTCACCGGATGAATAAGTCCCAGCTTAACCGCATGCAGCGCCTGGCGTTTAAAATTACCAATCACCTCACGCAGCTCTGGCGTCATCATTTTGTGCGGAATAATATTGCCGATGCCATACACCGGGTCACCCACCATAGGCGCTTTTAAATGCTGCAAATGCACGCGAATTTGGTGCGTGCGGCCGGTTTCGAGATTACAGCGTAGATATGTATTGGTGCCAAAACGCTCCAGAATTTCATAATGCGTAATGGCCTGTCGGCCACGTCGAATCACGGCCATTTTGGTTCGGTTATGCGGATGCCGGCCAACCGGTTGATCAACCTTGCCATTACGCCATAACTGCCCCCACACAATCGCACGGTATTCACGCTTGACTGTACGTGCCTGTAGCTGACGCACCAGGCTGGTTTGCGCCTCCAGCGTTTTGGCCACCACCAGCAAGCCGCTGGTATCTTTGTCCAACCTGTGCACAATACCGGCACGTGGCACGTCTTTAAGCAACGGCCACTGAAACAGCAAGGCATTGAGCAAAGTGCCGCTCCAGTTACCGGCGGCTGGATGCACCACCAGCCCGGCAGGCTTATTAATAATGATCAGGGCATCGTCTTCGTAAACGACATCGAGGGGGATATCTTCTGGCTCAAATGCGTTTTCCTGTGCATTTTTAGGCGGCGTGATCGCAAGCTGCTCACCGCCCCAGACTTTGGTTTTAGCGGTTGGCGCTTTGCCATCCAGCAACACCAAGCCTTCTTTGATCCATGCCTGTAAGCGACTGCGAGAATGATCCGGTAGCATTTGTTGCAAAGCCAGATCGAGACGCTGCCCGCCAACGTTGCCAGGAACGACCAGATGTAAGGAGGCGCTTTCTTTCATATTTTCAAACAGCATCAGTTATAATGCCCTGAGTTTCCTTTGATAAAACAACATTAAACAACATGCTTCGCATTTTACCGCTTAACACCCTGTTCACGCGTGCTTTTATTTTGATCACGGCACTCACCTTGAGTGCTTGTGCCATTTTTGGCAACCCGAATCCTCCGGATGAAACCAAAGGCTGGGCAGAACAACGTCTCTACGCTGCAGGCCAGGAGAAAATGGTCGACAAAAACTACGATAAGGCGATTGAGTACTTTCAAAAGCTCGAAGCGCGTTATCCGCATGGTGCCTATGCCACACAAGCACAGCTAGAAGTCGCTTATGCCTACTATAAAAAATCTGAACCAGTATTGTGCTTATCTGCCGTTGACCGTTTTATCAAGCTACACCCTAACCACCCTAACCTAGACTACGCCTACTACCTGAAGGGCCTGGCCACGTTTAACGAGCGCGGCATTATGGAGAAATACACCAAACAGGAAATCAATGACCGCGACCCGAAAACCTTGCGCGTGTCATTTAATGCCTTTAAAGAGCTGGTTGAGCGTTTTCCTACCAGCCGTTATAAAAAAGATGCTACTCAGCGCATGATTTACCTGGTGAATACACTGGCCATGCACGAGATGCACGTCTCACGTTATTACATGCAGCGTAAAGCCTATGTCGCCGCACTAAACCGTTCCAGATATGTGCTTGAAACCTACCCAAACTCGAGTTCGGTAGAAGACGCGCTGGTGACTATGGTCAGCGCCTATGACGCCATGGACATGGCTGACCTTAAAGGCGACACGCTGCGTATCTTAAAAACGAATTATCCTGAAAACCCGATGATTAGCGGCAAGATTAATGAAGACGAAAAAATCTGGTGGAAATTCTGGGAAAGTCTGTACTAACTCGTTGCTTTAAACACAAAAAACGCCAGTCATACTGGCGTTTTTTAATTTGAACGCTAGCCGTTTAACGTGAATGCGTGATCACAATCACCCGACTCAACCGCAAACGCCTCCAGTTCAAATGGATTATCGTAATAAGCATGCCGTCCGCGTAACCATTGCCATAGCCCAGCCAGCAAATAAGCCGGGGCAAAGAATATACCCCAACGTTCAGCCTGACGAACATGCACGTGTTCATGGCTGCGCAAACGGTGCAGGCAATCTGCAGAATGACCAAGCACCACATGCCCCAGCGTCAACGCGGCAAAACCACTCAACTGCGTCAGTGCGTTGGCCAACCAACCACCAGACACTTCGAGTACGCCGTCGACCCGGCGCGCACGCGCACCACTTGCCAATAACAGACTCGCTAATAAAAGTCCCAGCAAACTGGTGGGTGCCGCCCAGCTATAGCACAGCAATCGTTTTAACATGCTAAGGCCTAGCCTGACACTGTATTGCAGCCATACGGCCAATTTCCACCATTAACGCATCACCTTTGCCACGGATGGTATTCGGCCCGTTGCTATAGATAAACCCTGAGCCGCTAGGCTGTTGTGGCAAGCTGATTTTGTTTTGCCCACGCATCAGTACCGCACTGGCAGGCGCCGCCACAAAACGCACACGCATTACTTCGCCATTCTGGCAATCAAACACTACCGCATCAGGTGTTGCCAGCGGTGGCTTTGTCGCGCAGCCCATTACCATCGCCGCAGCAGCACAGCCAAAAAGCATCATGGCCAACCTCATGCAGACCTCGGTGCAAACATAATAATCGCCATGCCGAGTATCGCTACCCCAGCCCCTAACAAATCCCAGCCTGAGGGCTTAATGCCATCCACCAACCATAACCAAACAATGGCAACGCCGATATACACGCCACCATAGGCGGCATAAATGCGGCCAGCGGCGGTTGGGTGCAAGGTTAGCAACCAGGCGAACAATGCCAGACTGGCCGCAGCGGGCAACAACAGCCAGGCACTCTTGCCTGCTTTTAACCATAAATAAGGCAGATAACAGCCAACAATTTCAGCCACGGCCGTCAGCGCAAATAAAAAAAGTGTTTTAAGCAAAAGAATCCCTTTTATAAAAAGGCGAGCGCACGGTTAATGCGACTAATCAACGCAACGTGGATGCGAGAACTTGGCTGCGGCAGATATGATGTTCACTGCTTACGATGCTTTAATCGACGCTGCGCCCAGTACAACACGCCGCCAACAACCAGGTTAAGGCTGGCCTGTAGCAATGGCAAAAACAGAAAAATCAAACCGCCTTGCGCGTCCGGGTACATCACTAACGTCTGCCAATAGATCCAGGCAACCACCAGCACCTCAAAAATACCAAAGTGCAGCCATTGTTTCTGGATGTCACTGCCTTCAAAAAAGTAGCGCCCCGCAAACAAAATCAGATAAGGCATCAGCGTCCACGCGGTCATTAACAAGCCAGTGCGATAACTGAGAAACTGCAACCCATTGGCGGCATACGCCTCAAAATAAAGCGCAATGACCGCCCCCACTAGGGCGGTCAAAGTAATAGACTGGTTAATACGCATAAAGCCTTAAGAAAGTTGTACCCAACGATAGTTTTTTATTTTGCCGGGTGGCAAGTCAAATGAACGCGCGCCAGACAAGGTAAAAGAAGCCCCGGTAGCCACTGAGGTTGGCGCATCAATGACGGCGGTCGGTTTGGATTGATCCACCACAATCACATCCACCATTGCAGGGTCAGACTGATTGCCAGCATCATCTTCCACAATCAGTTGAAAACGATGCCTGCCCGGTGGCAGCGGGTTCGCTGCATCAATGCTCACTTCAATGCTGGACGTATTGGTTCTGACTTCTTGCCCGGTGATAAACTTTGCCATATCAGCACTCCTTGAATACTCACAAACACATGGAAACTTGCCTGCCTCACAATGTATGCCAGATTGCATGCACGGGCAAGTAACGCCCGCACAAACAGGTTGATGCAGGATTACTCCTGCTCTGAAATCAGCAGCTGATTATGGTCGGTTTTAAGATAAAACGTGCCGTTCTGGTCAATCTGGATCGCACGTATGCGGTAGCCGCTTAACACCGGCTCGGCATAGACCAATGAGGTGCCTTCTTTACGCACGCGATATAAGGTTGTATTGCCCATGCCTGCAACAAATAAGTCGTTATCCCAGAAGTCATTACGGCCGGTAGACGGATATTTGACCAGCGGGCCGATACCGATCGAAGGCACAAAGGTCATCATCGGCTTTTCGTAGCCTTCGTGGCTATTAAACTTGTTGCCGTAATAGCCGCTCATGCCATCCCGCTCGTAAATCGTGCCATAACTCACAATCGGCCAGCCATAGTTTTTGCCACGCTTGATCAGGTTAATTTCATCGCCACCGCGCGGGCCATGGTCAGTTAACCAGAGCTCATTGCTCTCGCGGTCAAAATACAGGCCGCCAGAGGGCGAGCGAAAGCCAGAGGCATACACCTCGGCATTTAGGCGCTGTAAATCAATGCGCACCACTTTACCCAGCGAGGTCGTTTTGTCCTGCACGCGGTCAGGTTTGGAAAAATCGCCCAGGCTGAGGTACAAGGTGTGGTCATTTTCACCCAGCGCGAGCTTGCCACCCACCTGATGGCCTAAAATCGGCTCTTTAATTGCCGGACGGCTGATATAAATCTCGCGGTCAAAGCTGACTTCGCTATTTTCAATATCAACGGCAAACTCGCTCACCGCCAGCCGCACACCATTACTCGCCTCATCCCAGGCGGTATAAGCCACATATAACGTTTTGCCAATCAGCAAAGAGTCCTTTACCCCCGACAACTCGCGGCAATACACCAGCTGTTTGCTACTGCTTTCGTCGGCTGAGGTTTCACCACCAGGGATAAATTTAGCCAATGGCTTACCGGGTTTCACCAGCTCCATACTTTCGTTCTGGCGGACAAAAAACACCTCGCCACATTTGCTAATAAACAAAAACAGTTTTTTATCCAACCGCTCAAAAGGGCCGGACGGATACTGATCTTCAAACGGTAATTTGTATTCTTTGAGGGTTTGCGTGCCAAACACCGAGCTGATTCGGGGTGGTTCCGGCTCTTTATTGGCTTCTTTATCTGCCTCTGCGGCGTCGCTGCCAGACAGCAATAACCTAGGCACCACATCTTCGCCTGCCAGCGCCATGCTAGGCAACACAGCGTTTAAACAATAGGCCAAGATCACACTACATGCCACGCGGGCACAGGTCGCGATTGAATATCGCTGATTCAAATAAGGCAAAACAAGACTCTCCGTTAGCTAGTTTCTTTTCGAGTCCCCCAACCCATAAAAGTTTATACCAGCTATTTTATGATGATTTATTTATTATAAAAATCAATAAATTATTTAATTTTATTAATGTATTTTGTAATTAATAATTTTAACAAAACTGCAAAAATCATGACGCCCCAGGCGGCCAGCGTCAACTTGATAAATGCTGCAAAGGCATCTTGCTGGCAGACCACTTGCAACAAAGAAAATGTGTCATCACAACCAAACGCAACCACTGCAAACGCAAAACCAGGCCCCAGGTGCAAAATGCTTAAACCATAAATCAAACCACGTAACAACACACACCTCAACCACACACATTTAAAACAAACGATTAAAAACAGATGACCACACCAACGCCCACATGACGTGGCTAGACGGGCTTATTGCATACCCTTGAATATCTGGTAAGCGCCACCCGTATAATTGCCCTGAAATGAAGTTGCCCTCACCCCGGCAGCGATTTCCATTTCAACCGGCACACGCTCATAGGCATAAAAGTAACGCCCTTTTTGCACGCAGCGCTCACACGGGCTGTTGTCGTAACTATACACGTCAATCTGCGCATCGCCGACTCCTTGAATGCGCTGTTGATGATAACCAGCCAGAATCACTTTTTCGATACGCACCCCGGGCGCGGCTTTAATCTGCCAGCTCACAGACTCATAAGCCATCAACCCTAAAATAATCGGCGTCGTGTCATCAGTCACATTCACAGTAATCGTACGCTGATCGCGGCCAGGGTTAAAAAATGACCGGCACGCTTGTGGTGCCAGCGGCTCATGCTTGCTAGCTACCTCATTGATCGCCTGACATTGCGCCCACCATGGGCGCTTATCGGCAGTGTCAGGCAACTGCCCTTGATACACGCCAATTACATGCAAGGCAGCTTGTGAGGCCGATGTAGGTTTAATCACAGGCGCCTGGGTAATGGTGCTAGGCACCACCCCACTGCAACAACTTGCCAACACAAGTGGCAAACTGGCAAATAATACTAATACTTTAGATAACCGCTGGTTCGTCATCCTTTTTCTTTCTGGTTTGCAAAAAATGTTCGCTTATTGCCTAGATTCACACAGGCGGATGAATATCATCAAAAAGCCCCTGACGGGGCCCATTGAATTGAGAAAAGCCAATCCTGTTTATAAATGAATCTAGCCGCTTTGCAATAGCCAGTTTGAGCTATACCAATGACGCTAGCGCTTGATTGCCAGCACCAGTACACCAATGGCCACCAGCGCCAACCCTAGCCACTCACGCGCATTTAAACGCTCGCCCAAAAACAGGCAGGCAAACACGGCGACCAGCACCAGGCTGAGTTTATCTACCGGCGCCACTTTAGAGGCTTCGCCTAACTGCAGGGCGCGAAAATAGCACAGCCATGAGCCGCCAGTGGCCAGCGCAGACAAACCCAGAAAAAATAGCGAGCGATGCGGCAGCGCGAAGGGATTACTCCACTTGCCCGCCAGCCAGACAAACGGAGCCAGCACCAGCGTAATCAGTACTGTACGGATCAAGGTCGCAAAATCAGAATCCACGCCCTGAATACCCACTTTGGCAAAGATTGCTGTGAGTGCCGCAAAACAGGCAGACAGCAACGCCCAAAACAACCATTGACTCTCCATAAGCACAACTCCCGAATCGCCCACGTTATGTAAGCCCCAAGTATAGCAAGCAGGTGCGCCACTTTTAAATATGCCGCATGCAATGTGGCCTTTGGCTAGCGTTAACCATAAAAAAGACTGGCCGTAGCCAGTCTTTTATTTTTTGCAAACTTGATGGCTTGCGTTTTGCTGATTACGCTTTTTCGCTACCGATAAAACGGTAGATCACCGCGCCTAACACCGCCCCCACAATTGGTGCCAGCCAAAACAACCACAGCTGTGAAATCGCCCAGCCATCCACAAACACTGCCACACCGGTACTGCGTGCAGGATTCACAGAAGTATTAGTGACTGGAATGGAGATCAAATGTATTAAGGTGAGGCATAAACCAATGGCAATCGGCGCAAATCCTTGTGGTGCGCGTTTGTCAGTGGCACCCATAATCACCACCAAAAACATCATGGTCATCACCACCTCACTCACAAACGCTGCCAGCAAGCTGTAGCCCCCAGGTGAATGCTCATCATAACCATTAGAAGCAAAACCTGCCGCAACATCAAAACCCGCTTTGCCACTGGCAATGACATACAAAACACCGCCTGCCACAATCGCCCCCAACACTTGCGACACAATATACGGCAGTAACTCTTTAGCCTGAAAACGGCCACCCGCCCACAAGCCGATAGAGACCGCCGGGTTAAGGTGACAGCCCGAAATATGCCCGATAGCAAACGCCATGGTAAGAACAGTCAAGCCAAACGCCAGCGAAACACCCAACAAACCAATGCCCAGGTCTGGAAAAGCTGCCGCCAGCACGGCACTGCCGCAGCCGCCTAATACCAACCAAAAAGTCCCAAAAAATTCTGCCACATATTTTTTCATTGTGCCCTCTCCCTTTTTTAATAGCCGATGGTTTACTCAACGCGCCCCAACACATCACTGTGCTCGGTAACAGCACGTTGAGCGCTCAATATAGCAAACTATCGCTACTTAAAATGCAATTTGTTAAAAAATATTAAACAGGCCAAACTCAATGCAATATGGCATCCATCACACGCCCAATATAAAAAAGGCCGGCAACTGCCGACCTTGAACAATACACTTAACTATCATACAGTTAACGATCAATCCACATTTTGCCCAATCCGCCACAACACACCTGAGGGGTCAGCAATGCAAAAATCACGCATGCCCCAGCTTTGCAACTGAATCGGCCATACTTTGACGCCATAGGTCTGAATAATGCCGCTTTCCTGAATTTTGTCCCA
The DNA here is from genome assembly GCF_000515275.1 of Methylophilus sp. 5. NCBI lineage: Bacteria > Pseudomonadati > Pseudomonadota > Betaproteobacteria > Nitrosomonadales > Methylophilaceae > Methylophilus > Methylophilus sp. 5. The sequence continues at coordinate 2,537,336 of NZ_KI911560.1, read as the reverse complement.
CCAGGCATCCACATCCTGCACCAGCAGATGCATCATAAAATTCTCAGCCAGGTTCTCAACACAAAAATCCTGCAACAGAAAACTCGCGTGTGCATAGTGAAAATAAGCCACACCGCCACCTTCTGACGCCATGGTAAAGCCCATGTCTTGATAAAACTGCTTGGAAAGCGCGAAGTTTTTCGCAGGCACAAAGGCCTTGATTTCGGCCACGGTCAGATTAGACATGGTTTAAAACTCCATTTAATCATTTGTAACTAGCGCAATAACAAGTAGATACAAAGCAGCGCCGACGTCATCGACAAGCCAAACGAAACAAACAGCATCGTCTTATAAGCCTCCACCTGTTTTTTTGCCGCCTGCCCTGCCTCATCCAACGCCTGAATCGCCAGCTGCATTTTTTCTGCCAGCAAATGGATAGACTCAGCATTCTGAATCGTCGCTGCCTGCAACTCCTCGATCTGGCTGGTCAATACAGGATCCACCTTGGCGGCCTCAGGCTTGGCAGTAAACGCAGGGATTGCCGCCGTCGCCACCTGTGCAATATAAGGCGCCACCGCCTTTAAAATAGGTAAAAACTGAATAGCCACGCAACACCTTGCTCATTGGCACAAATACAAGAGCCACCAATAGTAAAGCCTATGCTTTCAGGCGTCCACCGTGGTGTGTAGAAGAAAGCACAAGCAGTGACAGTGGATGATGTTTCATGACACCTAACGTTAGACATAAGGGGCTGGCGATAAATTTGGCTCAACCCTCGTTATTGAAAATTGTATCATCGAAGTGCGCTTTCGCCAGTCCCGCTTGACTGAATAAAAGGGACTTCCCCCACTCGAATTGGTAACCCATAACCGCGATTGAAGGTAAGTTAATGTGATCAGCATTATTCAATCAAAACGAGAGGAGAAGTCATGAGCAATGTTACAACGATAGGGATTGATTTGGCAAAAGATGTCTTTGCTGTGTGTGCCATGGATGTAACTGGGGCGGTGGTGTATCACAAAGCGCTTAAACGTGATGCTTTTGTGGCTTGGGCGCAGCAGTTGCAGCCTTGTAACATCGCCATGGAAGCCTGTGGTTCATCGCATCATTGGGGGCGATGGTTTGCTGCGCTTGGGCATACCGCTCGCTTGATGGCGCCTGAGTTTGTACAGCCGTTTCGTAAAAGTATGGCCGCTAAAAATGACCGCAATGATGCCGAACCGATTGCCATTGCAGCCAGACAACCGACCATGCGCTTTGTGGCGATTAAAAGCGTTGAGCAGCAATCTGTACTGGTCTGGCATCGGCTGCGTGAAGGCTATAAGGAAGAGCGCACCGCACATTTAAACCGTATGCGTGGATTGCTCGGCGAGTTTGGCATTTGGCCGCCTCGCAGTGCCGATAAGCTGATACGCGCTTTACCAGGGCTGACCGCCGATTGTGCTATCCCCGAAGGGCTACGCTTGGCGATAGAGCAATCGCTGCGGTATCTGAAATCTGTGCATGAACACATAGCGCTGTGTGACCAGCATATACGCCAGCATCTCACCTCACAACCGGCAGCACTGCGACTGACCGTGATGACAGGCATAGGCACGCTGACAGCCAGCGCTACTCTGGCAACCGTTGTCAATGCAAGTCAGTTTAAAAATGGCAGACAGTTTGCCGCGTGGCTGGGACTCACGCCCAGACAGATGAGCTCGGGCGGTAAAACCAGGCTGGGCAGAACCAGCCGGCGCGGCGACACTTATGTGCGTAGCCTGCTGGTACAAGGTGCTAAAAGCACCTTGCAGGTTGCCTTGCGACAAACGCAAGACAAAGCCAGCCGTTTGCAGCAGTGGATAGTCAGCGTGTATCAGCGCGTAGGCTATCACAAAACACTGGTCGCCATTGCCAACAAACATGCGCGCATGATGTGGGCCATACTGGCAAAAGACACTGGATACGATGCTAACGTCTGGCAGCGCTGGCAGGCGCCCGCTGCCAATTGCCAGAGGCAAATCAACATACGTGATTTAAATCTGGCATGAAGCCGCTTTAAACGAGTTGTAAATTCAGCTTAAATCAATGAACCAACCCTGCCAAAGCAGATAGCAAAGAGGTTAGACCGAGCACAGAGAGAACCTGACTAACCCAATGGCCGACTTTCAAAAGAACAAGCCTGATCAGTGCGTTCTTGTTAGGCCGATGAATGAATGAATGAGGTCTCTGTGCGCGGCTATTATCCTGGCCCGCGAAGTAGCCAATGATCCGCAATAAGGCCGACTAGAGAGATGCAGTTTAACCCTTTATGGGCTATCAAAAACTGGCAGGTATGGCTGCTGTGATGCTATGAATATGAAACAAATAAAAACACCCGAAAACTCGGGTGTTCAGGAGGGTTTTGCTTGACACGTGGCGGAAGTCCCTAGAGATGGGTTAGAGGTTGGAAATATGCTCAACCCAAACATTTTGCCCGATATGATGCTCTTGCACTGTTTCAATTGCGGCCTCCAAAGCAGCATTGTCATTGGTGTTTATGGGCTTTAAAAACTCAGTAACATTGTAGCTGGATTTTCGAAGCTCATTGATTTCCAGCGGAGTCAAAACGCCATAATTTAGCCAAATAGATGTTGGGTTTGGTTTGATTTGAGCTATCAAATCATCGTACCCTGATCTGGTGAAAATAAGAAAAAGCAACAATACCTCTAACGTTTGACATAAGGGGCGCCGCTAGGCGTCCCGCTTGATGGATGGGTTAGGCATGTGACTCTAAATCTGGTATTTGCACAGGATACATAGCGAACCAGTTTTGGTTATAAACAGCTTCCCTTTCAGTGGGTAAATCTTCAACTGTCGTGAGACCTGCACCAGGTAAACCAGTGGTTTTATTTACGACTAAGCAGGTAAGTGGCGGTAAATTTTTGGCTTCACAATAACTCATGATGCAGCCTAAAATTGGTGCTAAAACGCCAGCACCTTCAAATTCAAGATGTTCTGCGACTTGACCATACGTGAGAGTTTGTCGATTGTGAGCTGCACCAATAAGAATTTGCCAAACTTGCATTGCTCTTTCGCTACGTGTCATGAGATTCCTTAATAAATGCCTAACGTTTGAATTAAGGGGCGCCGTTAGGCGTCCCGCTTGAATGATGGGTTAGGCATAATTTTGATTTGCATGGTTTTTGATGAACATAAAACTATTTAATACTGCTCAACTTATCTTCTGTATTCTTTAGAAACGTTTCCACTACCTCGCAAATGTCAATGTTCATTCGCTGTGATAGCACGATTAACCACCAGACACTTTCTCCAAGCTTGTGTTTGAGTTGCGATAAGTCTTCGTCTCCAGATGGCCAACGTCCCTGCTGGGACATAGTGAGACGACCCACCAAGCTAGCATCAGTTAAGAAAGCCAGTGCATCTTCTTCAATAGTCCACTCACTCCCATGATGCTTTTTCTCCAACAGATGGTATTTTTCTCGAATTTTCATTGCGAGTTCAGCTATTTCATTTAATTGCATATTTTTCATTTCCGTGTGTATTTATCAATAGCCTAACGTTCGAATTAACGGGCGCGACGTAGTCGCGTCCCAGTTGAATGACGGGTTAGGGCAAAGCTAGCAAAAACCTGCAACATGTAACCCCCACCAAACGCAATATTAAAAAAAGCACAGACATTAACGCTGCGCCCACCTAAACCTTACTTAAACCAGCGCTGCTGCAAACCAGCACAACCTAAACGCCAGCCAACCCTAAACACCTTAAAACCGCACCACATTAAACCGCTGCTTAATAGCGCAAACGCTGCACATTTAACTTAAGTAAAACAGCTAAACCCTAACGTTTGACATGAGGGGTGCACAAAAGGCGCAGCCTTTTGGGCATCCCCTCGATGGAAGGGTTAGGCGTCACTCGATCGACCTCAGTGCGGCGATCAACTCCGGGCCAACGTCGCGGACGAACGATACCTGCGCGGCGGTTACAGGTTCACCGTGAATTGCTGGCGAGCAAACTGAGTACACCTCTCGAATTGCATTTCCCAGGCGCGGACTTAGCAAGCCACTTTCGACCAAAGAGCGGGACAGAAGATGTGTTGGCGGTACTCGTCTTATGGTCGCGCCGATCTCTCTGTCAGATGCCAAGCGCCGCAACTCTGACTCGATGTGATATCGGGTGGCGAACAAGTACGCTACGTCGTCTGAGACAACGAAATCTGTGGATACTGGTGTAGACGACCCATGCTCTGCAAGTGCAGCGGCAACTGCTGCCTTAACTTGAGCTTCGATTGCGGGTAGCTGCGCATCTGAGGGCGGGCCAGGAAGATTGAAGGTTGGGCTCACCGTGGCTCTTACATCTACCGCGTTTCGAACATCTGCGCGGACATCGGCGATCTGTGTAGCTATGTGGTCTTTCAGCTCCTCAATTTGATTCTTGAGAGTCACTCCGAGAAGCGTGACTTCGTTGAACAACGGAGCCAACAGCAGTGCCATCCATACGCCGAACGCAGCGATGTCGGCGGCTGCCGCCTTGCCAGTGAGTAGATCGGGCAGGCGTTCGCGCAGGAAGTAGGTGAGGACTCCGACGAGGATCGACCACCACAGGATCTTTGCCCAATTTGGAAGTTGCATACCGTTCCTTCCGACGCCTAACGTTTGAATTAACGGGCACGCTTTAGCGTGTCCCAGTTGAATGACGGGTTAGGGCAAAGCTAGCAAAGACCTGCAACATATCAACCCCCACCAAACTGAATATTAAAAAAAGCACAGACATAAACACTGCGCCCACCTAAACCTTACTTAAACCAGCGAGGCTGCAAACCACCACCACCTAAACGCCAGCCAAGCCTAAACACCTTAAAATACCACCACATTAAACCGCTGCTTAATACCGCAAACGCTACATATTTCACTTAATTAAAACAGCTAAACCCTAACGTTTGAATTAAGGGGCGCCGTTAGGCGTCCCGCTTGAATGATGGGTTAGGCTGGTGAGAAAAGCACAGCCCGTGAATAAGGACAAATGTTGCCATGAACTAAAACCCCAGAGGGAAAAAATTACCAAGTTTGACCGCAACTTTAGCGCTTGCTGCCAAAGCAAGCCAAAGTAGCCCAAGCCCGCAAATAAAAAGACCACCAACCAACCACGAGGATGCGTTGCTAAAAAACAGAACGGCAGAACTAATAACAAGCATGAGTGCTGTAATGGTCAGACCCCAGCGACCTAAGGTTTCTTGTTTTTTACGCATTAAATTTTCAGTCATGATTGGTTTTGACAAGCCTAACGTTTGAATTAAGGGGCTGGCTTTAGCCAGTCCCGCTTGAATGATGGGTTAGGCTGCTGAGACAACAACCCACCGTGAATATGAAACCATGTTGCTATGAGCACTGACCCCAAACCGTGAATTGACTGAAACTTTACCTTAAAACCACCAAAGCTAAAACCTACAGCGGCAACACCAATTTAACTGACTTTAACGTGCTTAGCCCAACGAAACCTGAAACCACTAACCACCCAAACTAAACTGACCTGCGGCGCAACAAACCACACCGACCTGCAACGCCAAATAAAACTAAAAACCGATGCTCTGCGAGGCAATAACTACGGGCTTGGCAGCTACACTGTGGTTTTAGCTAGGCCTAACGTTTGAATTAAGGGGCTGGCTTTAGCCAGTCCCGCTTGAATGATGGGTTAGGTGGCGACGATAGCCATAAAAAGGCCGCAATGTTTAAAGCCACACCCGCTGTAACAACTAGTAGATCATAAGGTACTGGCAACAAATGCACACTTACAAAATATGGAAGGTTAGAAGCGGCTACAAGCAATGCTGTACTTACCCCAACCGCCAGAGCTGAAAAGACTCTGCTTAGCTGGTAGTTTTTGATGAGTCGCCAGGTAAGCCAAGTGAGAGGTATTGAACAAACAAGAATTGCAGGGGTATATGAGAAGCCAAGAATAACTTGCCAGAGGAAGATACCCAATGCGGTGCTATCTGTTTTTATAAAAAATGTGGCAACCATGCTGAAAAGACAAAGAACCGTAGAGGCTGTAAAGGCAGAGCCGAACCAATGCAGTGGGTCAATGTTCTTGGTGCTCACATAGCCTCCTAACGTTTGAAGTAAGGGGCTGGCGACAGTGGTGGCTCAACCCTCGTTATTAATAATTGCTTATTCAAAGCGCGCTTTCGCCAGTCCCGCTTGACTGATGGGTTAGGTTTACTCATCTTTAATACGAACCCAATTTGAATTTATCGTTTTTCTTGTAGCACTCCAACCAGGCGGTAAATCTGCAATATTGCGCAGCGTTGGGTCTAGATCTACGATTTGTCCCATGCTGACTAGCATCAGGTCTTCAGATTTGTTTGTTGTGCCACAGGTAAATGCCCAAGAGTCATCATGTGCATAATGTATAGCCATTAATATGGGGTATTTTTCTAGCATTACTTTTTTTGTTGTAACTGTTGCAACGTTTCTGGCTTGGTCAAATTTCCAAGCTGTCTTTCCATCTGCAAAGCAAGTTAATGGCCAAATTAATAAGATAGAAAGCAATTTCTTTAAGTTGCTCATTATTAAACCTAACGTTAATTAGACCCCAAAAACGACAATAATATTTTATTTAGTCTGGGGGCTATAAAATTTATAGATTTATTTATCATAATAAAATCAATGAGGAGTATCTTTATATTACACCTGAGTTTAGGAGTTACGCTATGGAAAACACACCTGAGGTAAAACCAGCGCCAAAGTTGTTTCCTTCTATTGTAGAGCGGTTGCGAGTGAAGCATTACAGCAAGCGCACCGAGGATACATATGTAAATTGGATTAAACGCTATATTTTGCACCATGGCAAGCGACATCCGCGTGATATGGGTGTGGCTGAGGTGGAGGACTTTTTAACGCATTTGGCGGTGGCACGCAATGTGTCTGCCAGCACGCAAAATCAGGCGAAAAGCGCCCTGCTGTTTTTATATAAAGAGGTGCTGGAGATTGAGCTGCCATGGCTGGACAATGTGACACAAGCCAAAGTGCCTAAGCGCATGCCGGTGGTGCTTAACAAGCCTGAGGTACAAGCCCTGCTCAACCGGCTGGATGGCACGATGTGGCTGATTGGTAGTTTGCTATATGGTAGTGGCTTGCGCGTGATGGAGTGTCTGCGTTTGCGGGTGAAAGATATAGACTTTGTTAAAAGGGAGATTTTAGTGCGCGAAGGCAAGGGCTTTAAAGACCGGGTTACTATGCTGCCTGCGGCCTTGATTGAGCCTTTAAAACAACATTTGCTTAAAGTAAAACAGTTGCATGATGAGGACTTGGCGGCAGGTTTTGGTGAGGTGTTTATGCCGATGGCGCTTGATAAAAAATACCCTGGGGCTGGGCGCGAGTGGTCTTGGCAATATGTGTTTCCTTCCATCAAGCGCTCTATAGACCCGACAAACAACCAGATTCGCCGCCACCATGCTGATGAAAAAACGGTGCAACGCGCGGTAAAAAAGGCTGCCAAGGCGGGCAATATCGCTAAACTGGCCACACCACACACGCTGCGGCACAGCTTTGCGACACATCTGCTGGAAGGCGGTTATGATATTCGCACGGTGCAGGAGTTATTGGGGCACAGTGATGTATCAACCACTATGATTTATACGCATGTGCTCAATAAGGGCGGGCGTGGCGTGAGTAGCCCACTGGATGTGATGTGAACCAGACTTTGCTAGCAAGCGATTTTAATTCACTTAAAGCTCAACCAGAATAAAAAAGCCAACCTGATGAGATTGGCTTTTGAAATGACAACAGACGGGTTGAAATTTAGTTCTGTTCGCCGATATGCTGTTTACCGCGTAACTTAGCCAGTTTGACCTGCTTTTGCCGCTCACGGAGCGCTTCTTTTTTCTCGGCAGAGAGTTTGTCAAAGCAATACGGGCAAGAAATCCCAGCCTCGTATTGCTCGCTTTGCATTTCTGCTTGCGTCAGTGGCATGCGGCAGGCATAGCATTGATCATGGTCGCCCACCTCCAGCCCATGTTTCACAGCCACCCGCTGGTCAAACACAAAGCAATCACCCTCCCACAAGCTTTCCTCTTTAGGAATAGTCTCAAGGTATTTGAGGATACCGCCTTGCAAGTGATACACCTCTTCGAAGCCTTGTTGCTTCATGAAAGAAGACGCTTTTTCACAACGGATACCGCCGGTGCAGAACATGGCCACTTTTTTATGTTTGGTTTTATCCAGGTTGTCGGCAACGTATTTGGGAAACTCACGGAACGTCGTGGTTTTTGGGTCTATGGCGCCTTTAAAGGTGCCAATGTGTACCTCATAGTCATTACGGGTATCCAACACAATCACGTCGGGGTCTGAAATAATGGCATTCCAGTCCTCTGGCTTGACATAGGTGCCCACGACGTCATTCGGATCTACACCTTGCACCCCCATGGTGACGATTTCTTTTTTGAGTTTAACTTTCATGCGGTAAAACGGATGGCTATCTGCCCACGATTCTTTATGTTCCAGGTCGACCAAACGCGGGTCCTGGCGCAAATACGTCAGAATAGACGCAATATCATCCGCTGCACCGGCAATGGTGCCGTTAATGCCTTCATTCGCCAGTAGCAAAGTGCCTTTAATATGCCGCTGTTGGCAGGCCTCTAAAATCGGTTGTTGCAAGTCTTTGTAGTCATTTAACGTGACAAATTTGTAGAGGGCGGCGGTGAGGTATTGACTCATTTCAACACAGACTTTATTTCAAAAACGCGATTTTACCACTGCAACTCTCTGATGCAAAAAGAAAAACGGGCACCAGGCCCGTTGATTAAAAATAGCTAAATAGAGCTCACAAACAAGACTTAAGGTTGAATCACAAGTATTTCAGCTTTGCCCAAGCCACCCATGTCGCCCGCCCAGCGCTGTACTCGCTGGCTATTAATCTGCGCAAAGCGGCTATCCAGCCGTTTAAACGATTTATACAAGATATTAAGGAAAGGCAACTTGTGAAAACCGCAGTCTACCCAAGTGGCTTGCGCAGCTGGCGTGTGCTGTAACAACAGCGTGCCACGCTTCATGCCATAGCCTAAATAAGCCCCTGTCGTGCCAAGCACGCCTAGCGTGCCTGCCATCATGTCCGAGGCGCAATAGTCCCCCGCATTGCCTTCTATCAACAACATGCCGCGGCGCATACGGTCGCCCGCGCGTGCACCCGCGTTGCCTGTGCAAATGAGCACACCGTTTTGCAGTTGCGCCCCTAAAAAATCACCGGCGTCACCCGCTACGTTAATTTGCCCGCTGGTCATGCCAAAACCAATATATTGGTGTGCACAAGTGGTGTTTTTAAACGTCAGCTGTAATGCGGCTACAGCCTCATCAACACTAACCTCAAACACATCGGCCACGCTGAGGTTGGCGGCCAGTTTGATTGCTGCAATCTCGGCCACTGTTTTGCCTTGCAAGGCAAGGGGTAATAAAGCGCGGCAATCAATGCTGCGTGAAACTGCTTTAGCCGTTAAAGTGATATGGCTCATGCGCTTACCTCCCCGCTTAAAATTGGACGCAGCTTAAAGTGGTGTTGCCCCAGCTTGCCGCCGTAATTACCGGCAGACACTCGCAAGATGCCATTATCTTTACCTAACCCACACGCTGCTTCTATGCCTGCCTTCATTGAAACAGCAATATCTTCAAATGTCAGGCCATTGACCACGATTTCCATCACACTTTCTACGCGTGGGTCGAGCTCGCTCTTGACCACACCTTTGAGTGTCGGGCAAAAAGCATCATTGGTACTGGCAAACATTTTTGGGTACTTGCTACCGACCTTGGAGCCAGAGCGCACTACGCCGCCCGGGAAAGGCATAATCACATTAGGCAATTTGCGCATGGCGTCAATCGCCGCTTCGCAGGCGGTGAGTACTTGCGCCTGGCTCGCGCCCAATACCAGAAAGTTACCGCCGCCAATGGCGCGCACCATACCTGTGGTTTCCTCGGTTAAAAATTCGCCATCCATCACGGGGATACGCCAATAGCGCTTGAGCTTGCCGTTCGCATCCGGGATTTGTTTGGAGACCTGGTAACCATCGCCAAAAAAGCGTAAATGCTTGCCCAGGCTAATCATGTCTTCAGACTCAATACCTGCAAATGCCGCCGCCGTTGGGCACGTGAGAATACATTGCCCCATGCGGGTTTCCAGTTGCTGCATCAGCACTTTACTGCCCATGGCAAACATCAGCACACTGAGGCCAGGACGGCCATCTGGCGTTTCATCCTCGCTCAGTGCGCGCTCTATGCCAGCCTCTACGCCACAGCCAATCACGCTGGTGGCAAAGCCAGTCATGGCGTTGGCGGCGTTATAGGCCCAGCGCAGGTTTTGCGCGGTAATCAGAATACGCGTGCCGCGCATATTAAATGCTTCGGCAAAGGTATCATCAATTTCAACCCCATTAATCACCATACGTTACCCCTGCACATGGTTAATGACATGGTTGCGGCCATCTTCCGCAATCTGGTCATTAGAAATTTTAAAGTTTTGCATTTGCATGGTGTGGTAGCGATCAAAATAATGTTTGATGTCTTTTTCTACACCGAGGTCAAAGGTCGGTTTGGCGGTATGCGTTGCGCCCCACACCACTTTAATCACTTTGCCGTCTTTTACCACCAGCTCACCGTCTTTAAACACCAGGTCAGGTTTGGCAAACATGGCTTCTTTATCGGGCTGATCGGTATAAACCGTGATATCCGCCGCCGCGCCCACGCCTAAATGGCCTCGGTCTTGCAAGCCAATCAGCTTGGCCGGTGCTGAGCGCGTCATAGTGGCAATTTCATACAGGCTATATTCACGGTCCAGCGACTTCAGGTTGCTCATGGCTTGCGCATTGAGATTCAGCTTGTCAAATGCATCGTTACGGAAAGTTTTATCCATCAGCAAACGAATCAGGTGCGGATAGCTGGTAAACGGTGCGCCGTTCGGGTGGTCGGTGGTTAAAAACACGCGCCACGGGTCATCCACACTCAAAAACACCTCCAGCCCAATCGCCCATTGCAAGGCGTTCACATAGTTCTGGTCACGATACTTAAACGGCACCACACCGCAACCAGCGTCGCATTCAATATCCATAATCACTGATTTTTTCGGGTTAGCGACTTTGGCGTTCAAGTGCTGCATCATATTGTCGCCAGACGCAGTCACGGTTTGCCCGAACAAAATCTGCCCCACATCGGCCGTGATATGTTTATTGCTATTAATCGCCTCAGCAATATTGGCCGCCGCAGAAGAAAACTTTTTATCGCCCTCTGTGCCGTAGCTGTGAAACTGGATATGCGTCAAATGCATGGGCAATCCATCGCTAGCACCCATGGTATCTAAGGTGGTCTGAAAGTTACCGGCCACGCCCAGGTTATTACAGTGCACGTGCAAAGGCTTGGCAATGCCAATCTCGTTCACCGCGCGGCTCAAGGCCTGCAAAATACGGCGCGGCGTGATGTGGTAATGGCTATGCTGCTGATCTAAATCTTGGCGGCGCTCATTAAACTTAAAGGCAGAAATACCACCCGGGTTGACCACTTTAATGCCTATGGTTTGTGTCGCGTGCAGCGTCCAGGCTACGTAATCATTAATGGTTTTCTGGTCGGCATTCTGGCTCAGCAAACGTAAAAAATAATCGTCATTGCCCAGCATGGCATAACCGCCTTTGTCGATCATGGGCGTATCGCCCATCTCCATATGCGCCTGACGCGCATTGACGGCTAAAATCGCAGGCTCAAACGCAGCGGTATAGCCCATCTCAATATAGCGCATGCCGGTATCGGTGGTATTCGGTGTGGCGTGGTGGCTACAGTTGGCGCCACAGATATGGGCTTCGGGCTCATCCAGGCGACGCATGGCCTGATATTCCGGCAGCAGCATGCGTGCAATATTCACTTTGCCGCCACCAATATGGCTGTGCATATCAATGGCACCAGCCATCACGATCTTGCCGTTAAGGTCGTGCACCTGGCCGATTTTTTCACTGTCGGCCGGTTTGGCGATAATACGGCCATCGCGGATATAAATATCTTGTACCACACCATCTTTGTTATGGGCAGGGTCAATCACTTTGGCATTCTTGAGCAGCGTAATCATGCCAAATCTCCTTTTAATTGCGCTTCTATCATGGCCACCACTTGCGTCAGTGTTGGCAAGTCAGTCGGTTTAGCTGCCGTCAATGGCAAGGTTACAGAACCGTCAACACGGAACTGCTGGCCGTTGCAATCAAGGCCCGGGGTTGCCACTGGAATAAACACTGCCGGGGCCGCGGCAAAAGTACTGTCAGGCGCGCCCAGCACAATCACAGGCGCAGTGCCTGCAGGCGGCATGGCTTGCGGGCTATAACTATTGACCCACACCACCGCGTCATGGCTCTCCCACTCAGGCGCATCAATAATGACGCCGTTGAGCCAGGTATGCGCATAGTTCACGCTGGTATCACCATCGCTGCCACCCATAGACAAGCCCATGGCGCGGCTCTTCTGATTGAGTGCAACCACCGTTTCGGTGATATTTTCAATGGTGAGTTCAGCATGGTCGTAATGCAAATCTTTAGATACCCACACCAACGTGGCATATTTGGCCGCTTTCAATGTCTCAGCAAGAGACTTTAAGGTGCTCACCGCCACACCGGCCACCGTTGTCGCCGTCACTGGCTTATCCATCACCAACGCGCGCAACATAGCCACCACTTCGGGCAAATGTTCAGACGCACAGGCAATCACCTCTGGCGCGCGGCCATCGGGCGACACACCAGGCTTGGTACTCAATTTGTCGCCGCCCAGGTAAATAATCTTGCGGGCCGCAGGCTCAGTAAACATGGCTTCATCTACCCACACCACGCGATCAAAAAAGCGGGTGTTATGGCTGACCACGTCGGTGCCTATCATCAAAATCACATCGGCACGGTTGCGTACCTCGGTCAGCGTGGTGGTTTGCCAGCCACGGTGCTGCAATACTTTCATATTGCGCAAAGTGCTGCTGGCATTGATATGTGTCATGGCGGCCCCCGTCTGTTGGGCCAGGCTAACCAGCGCACGCGCCCCATGCACATCGGTGCTGCTACCGGCGACCAATGGCGCGCTTGCCTGCTTGAGCGCTGCCGCCGCGGCCTTAACTGCCTCGGCCAATGATGCGGGTTGACCAGCCACCTGCGGCGATACGCCTGTGGTTACCCGCGCATAAAATTTTGCCGCCTTGCCACACGAAAACTGCTGCCTGGCAATGGCATCCCCCGAAATATCGTCGCATAGCAAGCCACAGGCCGGGCAAGCATGCATACTGTCTTGTTGATTTGTCATGGCTTATGAGGTCTCTCGTTTTGATCGTCCATTTATTGAAAACGAATACGCACGTCGTCGTTTGCAATCATCACATCATAAAACATCTATGTTGGATAGATAAAAAAAATAAAGCAATGAATGCCTGCTATTTAAAGCAATAAACTGACGAAAGTCATCACTTAGGTGCATCAATGCGGTTTATCAATCACGTTAAAAATAGTAGAATAGTCGTTTGTTTTTCTTGTTAATTAATTTATTGGAGTTCTCATGGCTTTAGAGCGCACACTTAGCATTATCAAACCAGACGCTGTTGCAAAAAACGTGATTGGTCAAATCTACACCCGTTTTGAAAACGCTGGCTTGAAAATTGTTGCGGCTAAAATGGCACAACTGTCACAAGCTGAAGCTGAAGGCTTCTACGCAGTACACAAAGAGCGTCCTTTCTTCAACGACCTGGTCAAGTTCATGATTTCAGGCCCAGTGATGATTCAAGCACTGGAAGGCGAAAACGCTGTATTGACACACCGCGACCTGATGGGTGCGACTAACCCAAAAGATGCAGCACCAGGCACTATCCGTGCTGACTTCGCTGAGAGCATTGATGCTAACGCTGTACACGGTTCCGATTCGCTGGAAAACGCAGCCATTGAAATCAAATATTTCTTCGGTTAATCAATTTACTTTCGTCAACACTGACGTTTTATTGATATCGAACTAGGAAATACACTTGGTTAACTTACTTAATTTTAACCAACCGCAACTCGCCGAGTACTTTGCAAGTCTCGGCGAGAAGCCTTTTCGCGCCAAGCAATTGATGCGCTGGATGCATCATTTCGGGGTACTTGAACTCGATCAGATGACCGACATTGCCAAAACCCTGCGCGAAAAACTGCGCCAGGAAACCGAATTCAAATTGCCTGACATTCAGCTTGAGCAAGTGTCTGATGATGGCACGCGCAAATGGCTGGTCGGCACCAACAACTTAAAAGACGGCACTAACAACAGTGTAGAAACCGTTTTTATCCCTGAAGATGACCGTGGCACGCTGTGTATCTCAAGCCAGGTAGGCTGTGCGCTTGAATGCACTTTTTGCAGCACCGGTCGTCAGGGCTTTAACCGCAACTTAAATGTATCTGAAATCATCGGCCAGTTATGGATTGCCAACCACGCCTTGCGACAGGCGCCTGGCTATGACTTACTGCCGCCCGGTGAGCGCATTATCTCCAATGTGGTGATGATGGGCATGGGTGAACCGCTCGCCAACTATGACAACGTCGTCACCGCCATGCAAATCATGCTCGACGACAGCGCTTATGGCTTGAGCCGCCGCCGCGTGACACTGTCAACCAGCGGTATGGTGCCAGCGATGGACCGCTTAAAAGAAGACTGCCCGGTGGCACTGGCCGTTTCGCTGCATGCCCCTAACGATGCCCTGCGCGACGAAATCGTGCCTATCAATAAAAAATATCCGATTAAAGACCTGATGGCTGCCTGTGAGCGCTATCTGGTCAAAGCGCCACGTGACTTTGTGACGTTTGAATATGTGATGCTGGACGGCGTGAATGACACGCTGGAGCATGCCAAGCAACTGATTAACATTGTGCGCAATGTGCCGTGCAAATTTAACCTGATTCCTTTTAACCCGTTCCCTAACAGCGGTTACGGCACCTCCAAACCAATGCAGGTGCGTGCATTTCGTGATATGTTAATGCAGGCTGGGTTTGTGGTCACCGTGCGTAAAACACGCGGTGATGATATTGATGCAGCCTGCGGTCAACTCGCGGGCAAAGTGTTGGACAAAACCAAACGGTCAGAAAAAACCATCGCGATTCACCCGGAACAGTAAGCCATGAAAACAACCTTATTCACGCCATCCGCGGTCATGCTTACCCTGGCCTCAGCGCTGTGGCTGTCAGGTTGTGCGCAAAATCCGTCTTCAAGCAGCAATAATTTGCCTTATGACCAGCAACCCATCGGCAGGGAAACCGGCGATGTTGAGTCTGCGCGCGTGCATACCGAATTAGGCGCTGAATATTTTCGCCTCAAGCGCTATGAGGTGGCATTAGAAGAATTTAGTACAGCCATTGAGCGCAGCCCTAATTATGCCCTTGCTTATAACGGGCTAGGCCTGGTGTATGCCTCGCTCGGTGATCAAGCCCGTGCTGAAGACGCGTTTAAACGCGCCATTCAATTGCAACCAGCCAACTCAGAGTCACATAATAACTATGGCCGTTTTTTGTGTGACCAGGGTAAATATGATGCGTCACAAAAAGAATTTATGCTGGCGGTAAAAAACCCGCTGTATAAAACACCGCAAGTGGCTCTTTACAATGCAGGTGTGTGCGCCCTGCGCGCGCAACAAAAAACCCAGGCTGAAAACTATTTTTTCCACGCCTTGCAAGTTGACCCGTTGGCGCATGCCAGCGCGTATCAATTGGCAAACCTGCAATTTTCTCGCGGCGAGGCAGCACTGGCATTGAATACCATACAAAATAGTGTGAACGTTGCCCCCACACCAGAGTCCTTATTTTTGGCAGTACGCGTTTGCCGGGCATTACAAATGCCCGATGATGCCAGTTACTACAGTGTTCAATTGCATAAATTGTTCCCAAATGCCAACGAAACCAAACAATTGCTGAAAATGGAGTAAATGCGCGTGACGTCAGACGACAAAACCAACGTCAACCCTGTACCGGCAGAGGCAGAAGACAAACCTAAACGTGGCCGCAAACGCAAGACCGAGGCTGACCAGGTGTCCGGCCAGGCTTATCAGGTGGCCATGGAAAGCCAGCAGGCGCAAGCCAGCGATGAGTTCACTCAGACCGCAGACGCTGCCGAATACACGGATGCGCCTGAGGAGTATGGTGCTGCCATGGCATTAGAAAGCGCCCCACAGCCAGCCAGCGCGACGCTGGCATATGGCTCAGGTTGCGGTAACGTGTTGAAGGCTGCGCGTGAAGCGCAAGGCCTGAGCATTCATGCGGTCTGCAGCCAGCTACGACTGGGCATCAAGCAAATTCAGGCCATTGAACAAGATGACTTTGACAAGCTGCCACAGCCAAGTATTGTGCGCGGATTTATCCGTAATTATGCCCGTTTACTCAACATTGACGTCGCCCCGATTCTTGAGGCCTACCAACGCATCGTGCCGAATAAAGCACCGCTGCCACTCAGCGTGCGTTCGAACGCCAGCCGCTCAGTGATAGACAAGCCGGTACGCGTATTCCGCCCGCAACGATTACTGACGTTTTTGATCTTTTTGATTCTGGCCGCGATCGCAGCCTACTTTTATATTAACCACATTAAGCCACAAGCGTTAAAAGACGCTGCCTTAGCATTAGAAGTGGAAGAGATTGCGGACACCACCGGGCAGGAAATTGCCATCCCGGTGCCTGAAGCTGCACCGCCAGCACCGGCACCAGTTGCTCCAGTGACTGAAAATGTGGATGCCAGTACCATGACATCCGCAGGCAATACTGCACCAGTGGCGGCAAGCAATGAGCCAACGGCAACCACGGCCATGCCTTTACCTGCAGACAACACGATTGTCAGCACGCCTACCCCGGCCACCACCCAAGCCGCAGAAAGCACAACACTTAAAGCGACTGAACCGCAAAAAGCCAGCTTGGTGTTTAAAGTCAACGAAGACTCATGGGTGCGTATTGAAGACATGCAGGGCAAAAAACTGTTTAGCGAAGTGATGCCTGCGGGCTCTGAGCGCCAGGTTACCACTGAAAAACCAGTCAATATTACTGTTGGGCATGCCAGTGGCACACAATTAACCATTGATAACCAGCCTTATGACTTAACCCAGGCCACCCGTGGCCGCGTGGCACGTATTCAACTAAAATAACCATGATAGCGCGTAGAAACAGTCTCCAGGTCATGGTCGGACACGTCGCAGTGGGCGGTGGCCTGCACGGCTCACTCGTCTCACCGGTGGTGGTACAAAGCATGACCAACACCGATACGGCCGATGCCGCGGGCACCATTGCCCAGGTCTACGAACTCTGGCAAGCCGGCTCAGAAGTGGTGCGCATCACCGTGAACAGCGCCGAAGCTGCGGCACAAGTTGCGACAATACGTAAAGGCCTGGACGCATTGGGCTGCAATGTCCCGCTGGTGGGCGACTTTCACTTTAACGGCCATAAACTGTTACAAGCTTATCCTGACTGCGCAGAGGCCCTGGCCAAATACCGCATCAACCCCGGTAACGTTGGCAAAGGCAGCAAGCGCGACGAACAGTTTGCCGCCATGATTGAAGCCGCCATCCACTATAAAAAAGCCGTGCGCATAGGTGTGAACTGGGGCAGCCTGGACCAGGCCAAAATGGCGCAAATGATGGACGATAATGGCAAGGCTGCTGACCCGCTCTCTGCCGATGCCTTGATGCGTGAAGCACTGATTCAGTCCGCCCTCGAAAGCGCCCAGCAAGCGGTCGATTTGGGCCTAAACCCTAATCAAATTATTATTTCGTGCAAAGTGAGCAATGTGCAAGACCTGGTGCTGGTTTACCAGGCGCTAGGCCAGCGTTGCGATTACCCTTTGCATTTAGGTCTGACTGAAGCAGGCATGGGCTCCAAAGGCATTGTCGCCTCAACCGCCGCGCTGGCAATTTTATTACAGCAAGGTATAGGCGACACCATACGCGTCTCACTCACGCCTGAGCCTGGCGAATCCCGCACCAAAGAGGTGGTGGTTGCGCAGGAAATTCTGCAAACCATGGGCATACGTTCGTTTACGCCTTTGGTCACAGCCTGCCCCGGTTGCGGCCGCACCACCAGCACCTACTTTCAAGAGCTGGCATTGCAAATTCAAACCTGGCTACGTAATCAGATGCCGGTTTGGCGTGCCGAATATCCAGGGGTAGAAACACTCAATGTGGCCGTGATGGGCTGCGTGGTAAATGGCCCCGGTGAGTCTAAACTGGCCAATATCGGCATCAGCCTGCCTGGCACGGGCGAAACCCCTGTCGCACCGGTATTTGTCGATGGTGAAAAAACCGTCACCCTCAAAGGTGACCATATTGCCGAAGAATTCCAACGCATTGTGGACGAGTATGTCCGCATGCATTACGCCGAAGGTGGCAAGCTGCGCGCGGCCAAATCCGGCGTGATTCCCATAGTCGCTATTTAGTATCCCATGACGCAAAAATTTCAATCAATTAAAGGCTTCTACGACATTCTGCCGGAAGCCACCCCTCTCTGGTTCAAGCTGGAAGATACTGCCCGCCGTATTTTGGGCCAATATGGTTATAACAATATCCGTATGCCACTGGTCGAACCGACAGAGCTGTTTGTACGCAGCGTTGGCGAACATACCGACATTGTCGAAAAAGAAATGTATGCCTGGGAAGACAAACTCAATGGCGACAAACTGACCCTGCGCCCGGAAGGCACAGCCGGGTGCGTGCGTGCCGTGGTCGAACATAACCTGACCTACAATGGGCCGCAACGCTTGTGGTATATGGGCCCGATGTTTCGCCATGAAAACGTACAAAAAGGCCGCCAGCGCCAGTTTCATCAAATTGGGGTTGAAGCCTTTGGCTTTGAAGGCCCTGACGTAGATGCCGAGCAAATTGTATTATTGGCGCGATTATGGCAAGCGCTTGGCATTGCAGACGTTGAATTACAGTTAAACAGTATTGGCGATGCCGACGAACGTGCACACTATCGCCAAACCCTGATTGCTTATTTTGAGCAACACACGGAGTTGTTGGATGAAGATGCCAAGCGGCGCCTGCACAGCAACCCTTTACGTATTTTGGATAGCAAAAACCCCCGCATGCAAGCCATGTGCGAAGCGGCGCCTAAGTTAATGGATTGCCTGGGCGAGGCCTCGAAACAGCATTTCGCACAACTCTGCGCCCTGCTCGACCAAGCTGGCATTGCTTATACCATTAATAACAGGTTGGTGCGCGGACTCGACTATTACAACCGTACCGTGTTTGAATGGGTCACCACCAAACTGGGCGCCCAGGGCACCATTGCCGGCGGTGGCCGCTACGATACCCTGGTAGAGCGCATCGGTGGTAACGCCACCCCTGCCTGCGGCTTTGGCATTGGCCTCGAGCGTGTATTCTTGCTGATGCAGGAATACGGTGTTACCGCGGCCAACCAGGCTGACATTTACCTGGTGAATGTTGGCGAGCTGGCAGAACAGAAAGCCTTTACCGTAGCTGAAAGCCTGCGTAGCATGGGCTTGAGTGTGGTGCTGCACGCGGGCGGTGGCAGCTTTAAATCACAAATGAAAAAAGCTGACCGTAGTGGCGCCAAGTTTGCCGCCATTTTGGGCGACGACGAAGCCAACGCCAATGAGCTCAGCCTGAAACCCATGCTGGGGCAAGGTGAGCAAGCACGTGTGAAACTTGATCAGGTGTTGAGCATCGTTCAAGCCAGTTAATCATTTGAAGCCACAGGAGGCCAGATGTCAGAGCAAAAACACTTTTTTAATGCCATGACGGCATTAGGCCTGCTCTTGGCAGTGGGCATGGCGTCAGCGGCCTTTATTTTGGGCGTGCAGGCAAAACATGCCGTCTCCAGCCAGCAATCCATTACTGTCAAAGGCCTGGCAGAAAAACCCATCAAAGCGGATCGAGCCCAATGGACGATTAACATTGGTGTGGTTGCCCCCACCCAGGCAGAAACCTTGCAAGCGATTGACCGTGAGCGCGCTGTTTTAGCCAATTTTCTTGACCTGCAAGGCCTGGACTCAAGCATGCGCACGGTCAATGTGCAAACACTGGGGCCACATTATGAAGAAGAATATATACACGACAGCCCACGCCAGGTACAACGCGGTTTTGAGGGCTATCAAAGCGTGCACATCAGCAGCACAGATCTCAAAAAAATTGCAGCAGCCAATCAGGCTATTTTGAGCTTGCGTGCAGATAACCACCCGGTCACCTCACAACCACCAGAGTTCCTGGTCAGCAATCTCGAAAACGTTAAAATGTCACTGATTGCAGACGCGACTAAAAATGCACGCACCCGGGCGACAGAGTTTGTGAAACAAGATGGCGTGAAGGTTGGCGTGATGAAATCGGCCAGCCAAGGTGCGTTTTACATTTTGCCAGCCACCGGCGGGGAAGATAGCGACAACAGCTATGGTGGCATTTATGACAAATCCACCGTTGATAAAATTGCGCGTGTAGTGGTCACTGTGGTCTACAACATCGAATGACAGAGATTCTGCGCATAGAGCAACTCAGCATTAGCCCTGCGCATGCGCCTGAGCGCAAGCTGGTTAAACAGGTATCGCTCACACTGGCGCGCGGCAAAACCACTTGCATCGTCGGTGAATCCGGCAGCGGCAAAAGCCTGACTGCGCTGAGTATTATGAAGCTGCTGTCGCCACAATTGCGCGTGCAAGGTCAGGTATTCTTTCAAGGGCAAGAGATCAGCCAGCATCATGAAACCGCCATGCAACACCTGCGTGGGCGGCAGATGGGCATGATTTTTCAGGAGCCCATGACCTCACTCAACCCGGTGTTAACCATTGGTTTTCAAATCGGCGAGCCATTGCAAACCCATTTAGGCCTTAAAGGGCTAGCCCTCAAACAAAAAGTAGCCGCATTATTAGAACAAGTAGGTATAGACCCTGCACGCGCTGGCAGTTACCCGGATGAGTTGTCTGGCGGCCAGCGCCAGCGGGTGATGATTGCCATGAGCATAGCCTGTGAGCCTGCGCTGCTGATTGCCGACGAACCCACCACCGCGCTCGATGTGACGGTACAAGCGCAAGTATTGCACCTGCTGGATGATTTAAAAAATCGCCTGCAAATGGCTATGCTATTTATCACGCACGATTTTGGCGTAGTGGCAGATATTGCAGATGAAGTCATCGTCATGTTCAGAGGTGAAATTGTCGAGTCGGGTAACGTGGCACAAGTACTGCAATCGCCGCAACACCCCTATACACGCGCCCTGCTCGCCTGTGTGCCAGACGCCGAAGGCAAAAAAGTGTTGCAACCCATGACCTATGACTGGCTAGCGCCAGCCTGATGGAGTCACCATGACTGATATGTTGCTACAAGCACGCCATCTAAACAAAACCTATCGCCAGCGCACCGGTACACTGGGGCTCAACACAAACACCATCCACGCGTTGGATGATGTCAGCCTGCAACTCAAACAAGGCACCACCCTGGCCGTGGTTGGCGAATCCGGTAGCGGTAAATCAACACTGGCACGCGGCCTATTGCGCTTGCTGCCGTTAGATAGCGGCGAAGTGATGTTTGACGGCCAGGACTTTCTCGCCTTGGATAAATCTGCATTACGGATCGCACGGCGCCATATTCAAATGGTGTTTCAAGATCCGTTTGCCTCGCTCAACCCAAGAATGCGGGTGGGCGAAATTATTGCAGAAGGTCTGGTCATTCACCGCATTGGCACTGCACAACAGCAACAGGCAATGGTGGTGCAGATGCTGGAAAAAGTCGGCCTACACGCCGACGATGCGTGCAAATACCCACATCAGTTTTCTGGTGGCCAGCGCCAGCGTATCGGCATCGCACGCGCGCTGATTCTGCAACCCAAACTACTGATTTGTGACGAGCCGGTGTCGGCCCTCGATGTGTCAGTGCAAGCGCAAATTTTGCTGCTGCTCAAACAGCTACAGCAAGAAATGGGGCTCAGTTATTTGTTTATTACCCATGATTTACGCGTGGTCAGGCACATTGCGGACGCCGTGCTGGTGATGCAAAAAGGCAAAGTAATTGAGCAAGGAAGCGTAGAAACCATTTATAATGCTCCCCAGCAAAAATATACACAACAGTTACTTAGCGCGATTCCCGGCCATGGGTTGCGGGCTATAACCGCTTAATCTCACCCTCATTCAATCAGAACACGCAGGAACAATTCAATGGCATACGATTTGGAAGAACAGGAACAACTGGACGAGTTTAGAGCCTGGTGGAACAAAAATGGAAAACTGGTTATTCGCCTGGTAATCGCCACCGCCGTAGCTTATGGTGGCTGGCAAGGTTATCAATCCTGGATGAACAGCAAAGCGACAGCGGCATCAACCGCCTACCAAACACTGGTGAGCACATCATTGCTGGATATCGACAGCAAAAAAGCCGAACAAATCGGCAAAGATGCACAAGCCATTGCAGCCGATTACAGCATGACGCCCTATGCCGGCCGCGCCGCTTTGTTTGCGGGCCGCGCACTGCATGAAGCGCAACAGTCTGACGCCGCAGAAAAACAACTGCGTTGGGCGTTAACTGACGCCAAAGAGCCTGCTATCAAACAAATGGCAGCGGTTGAAATCGCCGGTTTGCAAATTGAACGCAATGCGCTTGATGACGCTAAAAAAACCTTGACGGCGATTGATGACAAAGGCTTTGATGGCATTAAAAATGCCTTGCTTGGTGACATTTACATTGCAAACAAGCAAGAAAAAGAAGCCAAAGAAGCTTATAACAAAGCGCTGCAAGGCCTGGACCCTGAAGGCAAGTTGTTTTACCTGACCCAGCAAAAGCTGGACGCTTTAGGATAACCGCCAATGAGGTCTTTCTTGCCTGCCCTGCGCAACCAGCCGCAATCACTGAAACATGTCACGCTCGCCGCCTTGTTTTTACTCGGTAGCGGGCTTTCTGCATGCACAGCGTTCAATGACGTTAAAACCAACCTCAGTGAAAGCATTTTTGGCGCAGAGCCAGCCAATCCACCGGTAGAGCTCGAAGAAATCAAGTCCTCGTATGAAACACGCATTGTTTGGTCAACCGATGTTGGCACAGCAGGCCGCTTTACTTATACGCCGGTGCTGGCAGACAACCTGATTTATGCTGTGAATGCCGAAGGCAGTGTCAAGCAATTATCTGCCGAGACCGGCAAAACACTGTGGGAAACCGAGATTGGCGAGCCCATTAGCAGTGGCGCAGGCCTTGGCGGCGGCCTGGTGTTAGTCGGCACCAGTAAAGGGCATTTATTCGCCTTAAACCTTAACGGCAAAAAACTGTGGAGCGCGGTGCTCAGTAGTGAAGTACAAGGGCAACCACGCTATTACGATGGCACGGTGATTGTGCGCACCAGCGACCATCACATTTACGGCATTGACGCGGCTGACGGTCGTCGCAAGTGGTCGTACGAACGTGCCACGCCGTCACTCTCGCTCAAAACACAAGCCGGTATTGTGGTCGATAGTGGTGCAATATATGCCGGTTTCCCTGGTGGAAAACTGGTGGCCATTCGTGCCGACAATGGCAAAATGGTGTGGGAGGCAACGGTCGCCCAACCCAAAGGCGTGACCGAAATCGAACGTATTGCCGACATCACCAGCCTGCCATTTGTCGATGGCCCATTGGTGTATGTGGTTGCCTACCAGGGCAAAGTGGCTGCCGTTGACCGCCAGCGCGGACAAGTGGTGTGGAACCGTGATATTTCCAGCTATGTTGGCCTGACTGCAGACAATAATAAAATCTATTTAAGCCATACCGTCGGTTCAGTCTACTCACTAGACAGCACCAATGGTAAAACCTTCTGGCGCCAGGCTAACCTGGGTTACCGCCACCTGACTGTCCCGCTGCCTTTAAGCAATATGGTCGCTGTTGGCGACCTCGAAGGTTATATCCATTTACTTAGCCAGGATGATGGCAGCTTTGTTGGCCGACTACAGTTGGGTTCAAAACCCATCATGTCACTGATTGCAGGCAGCAATGCCAATCAGTTCATTGCGCAATCGCGTGATGGCCACCTTTACGCAGTCACATACAAATAATGCTACCTACCATCGTACTTGTTGGCCGACCCAATGTCGGCAAATCCACCCTCTTTAACCGCCTGACCAGATCACGCGATGCGCTGGTTGCCGATCTGCCAGGCTTAACCAGAGACCGCCATTACGGTCGCGGCATGGGTGCCAGCCAACCTTACCTGGTGATTGATACTGGCGGCTTTGAACCCACGGCAGATACTGGCATTCTGAAAGAAATGGCCAAGCAAACGCTGCTGGCGATTGACGAAGCCGATGTGATTATCTTTTTGGTCGATGCACGTGCTGGTTTGACACCACAAGAATTCACTATTGCGCAAACCTTGCGCAAGGCGCAGCGCCCTATTTTGCTGGCCGTCAACAAAACCGAAGGTATGCGCAAGGCCATCGTCAGCGCAGACTTTCATGAGTTGGGCATGGGCGAACCATTGTCCATTTCATCTGCCCATGGTGAGGGCGTACGCGACCTGATCGAACTGGCGCTGGAAACCATCGTTGAAAAAGAGCCCGAAGCGGCTGGTCCAAGCAATCATGACACGCCCAGAATTGCGATTGTGGGTCGCCCCAATGTCGGCAAGTCAACGCTGGTCAATGCCCTGCTGGGTGAAGACCGCGTGATTGCATTTGATGAACCGGGCACCACCCGCGACTCGATTGAAATCGCCCTCGAAAAAAATGGCAAGCAATACACCATTATTGATACCGCTGGCGTGCGCAAACGCGGCAAGGTATTCGAGGCCGTAGAAAAATTTTCTGTGATTAAAACCATGCAGGCGATTGAAGACGCCAACGTGGCTATTTTGGTGGTGGATGCCAAAGACGGCATTACTGAACAAGATGCGCATGTGGCGGCTTATATTGTTGATGCCGGGCGCGCACTGGTGGTTGCCATTAATAAATGGGACGGTCTGCAGGATGACGAACGCGAGTGGATTAAACGCGAAATTGACCGTAAATTACAGTTCCTAGACTTTGCCAAGTTTCACTATATTTCGGCCCTGCGTAAAAAAGGCCTGAATGAGCTGTTAGCTTCTGTAGACGTGGCGTTTAAAGCGGCCATGAGCGATCTGGCGACACCGCAACTGACGCGCGTACTGGGTGAAGCCACCACGCAACATCAACCACCGATTACGCGCGGCATTCGCCCTAAATTGCGCTATGCGCATCAGGGCGGCTCTAACCCGCCGATTGTGGTCATCCATGGTAATCACGTCGACGGAATCAAAGCAAGCTATACACGCTACTTGGAAGGCATTTTCCGTAAAGCCTTCCAATTGGTAGGTACGCCTTTGCGCGTACAGTATAACCAGGGCGAAAACCCGTTTGACAAAGAAGACGAGCGCAAAAAAGGCGAAGGCCTGGTAACGATGCGTCGCCGTAAAAACGAGATGCGCGCCAAGCTGAAACAGCGCAACGAGCAAAATAAAACCAAAAAATAGCCCTGCTAAAAAATAACCTTCTGAAGAGTAAGCCTAGTGTGATGAGCAGTCGTTTTACTCATTCATGCTCTAGATAACATTATCGCGTTTTTGGTAACTTAATCTCATATGTTTGCCAATGCGTATGCTCAGCGACCTTGTCATAACAGGCTCTTGCAGGCAGGTTATCTTTAGCCGTCATCCAGCGGATCACTGTCCAGTGATTTTCTTGCCCGATTTGCGCCACAGTAGCAATCAATTGCTGCGCAACGCCTTGCCCTCTTGCTTCTGGTAGCACAAATACATCATCTACATACGCCCCCAGGGCGGCAGCTAATGGCCGCACAAATAGTCGATAATGCAAAAAACCCAATAGGTGGTTATTTGCGCTCACCGCCACCAAGGCAGAGATGACCGGCGGCGATTGCTGTATCCATTGCCAGACTTGATCGCGCATGGCCTGCGTCTGCGTCACACCATAAAAGGCTGCATATGCCGCATATAGCTGACACCAGCACTCATAATCTTGTGGCTCGAGTGGCCTAATCTGAATAGATGTATCTTCGTGCATATGTTCAACTTAAAAATAGCGTTATAAAAATGTAGCCAATAAAAAAGGGGCCTGGCGGCCCCTTTTACATGCTTAGCTTAAGGTTATCGCAAGGTCGGCAACAGATTTTTAGCGCTCACGCCCAGCTCCTGCGCCATGCTGGCGCCCAGTTTCTTGGCAAAACGATCCACCACGGTTTCCTGATAAGTAAAATCAACAATCTCAGACTGTTTGATCACTTCACGTGCAACATATTCTGCACTACCCTGCGCATCTGCCAGGCCTAATTTGATACTTTCTTCGCCGTTCCAGAACAAGCCACTAAAGGTTTCTTCATTTTCTTTTAAACGGCTGCCACGGCCTTCACGCACCACGGTAATAAATTGCTGGTGAATCTGGTCGAGCATGCTTTGTGCAAATGCCTGCTGCTTTGGATTGACTGGTGAAAACGGATCCAGCATGCCTTTATTGGAGCCCGCTGTCATCAGGCGGCGCTCAACACCAACCTTTTTCATGACCTCGGTAAACCCGTAGCCATCCATCAACACACCGATGGAGCCAACGATACTGGCTTTATCGACAAAAATTTTGTCAGCAGCCACAGCAATATAGTAGCCACCAGACGCACAAATATCTTCCACCACGGCATAAACCGGAATCTCCGGGTGTAATTTACGTTGACGGTGAATTTCGTCGTTGATGATGCCTGCCTGCACCGGGCTGCCGCCTGGGCTGTTGATGCGCAAAATAATACCTTTGGTGCCCTTATTGTCATAAGCGTCATTCAGGCTGCTAATCACCGCATCTGCATTGACCTGGCCACCGGCTTCGATCACACCAGAGAGGTCAATGAGCGCTGTGTGCGCGGTCGATGCGTTTTTGTTTTGGCCAACCCAGCCCAAAAACGTCATCAGCAGGAAGAACAGATAAATGAAAGTCAGCGACTTAAACAAGACAGACCAACGTCTGGCTGTTTTCTGCTCCTGCAATCCAGCCAGAGCGATTTTTTCCACCGTACGCACGGCCCAGTCAGGCGAATTTGTCACAGGTTTCGAGTCAGGTGACTGCTGATTTTCTTCTTGCATAACTCAACTTTCGTCAATAAATTTTAGCTATTCTAACAATGTTTATCGGTTTGCTAGCGTTCTATTTTTAATCCAGAGGCAAGCCGCTAGAATTGATCCAGATGCACTTTAATCACACCCGCTTCTTCTGTCACCGGAATAGAAGACAAGCGCTTGCCCTGGCATGGCCCTACGACACAGTGCCCGGTATTTGGCGCATACATCGCACCATGTGTGGCGCAAATAATCCACTCTTGCGTCATATTAAAAAACTTGCCATGTTCCCAATCCAGCTCTACCGGCACATGGGCACAACGATTGACATAAGCATAGGGCTTGCCTTCAAAGCGAACCAAAAAACCAGTCGCATGCGGCCCTAGCACCGGCATGGCAAAACGCAGACCATCGCCCTTCTCTTGTAAATCGTCGCTATGAAACGTCAATGCGGTGTCGCTCATGCTTACTCCAGCAACCAGGCGCTTAATGTTGCCACATCATGAAACAGGTAATCTGGTGAATACTGCTGTAAATGGCTGGCTGTTTGCGAGCCATAAGCGACAGCAGCTGTGATGACGCCGGCATTTTTGCCCATTTGCATATCATATTGCGAGTCGCCTATCATCAGCGTGCGCTCAGGCATGACCACCAACTCGTCCATCAGCTCATCGAGCATTTGCGGATGCGGCTTTGAAAAGCACTCATCGACCGTTTTGGTTGCATTAAAGTAGTTGGACAAGCCTGAAAGTTGCAACGCGGCATTTAAGCCACGCCGCCCTTTGCCCGTCGCCACCGCTTGCTTACAGCCTTTTCGATCCAGCGTAGCAATGGTGTCTGCAATGCCAGCAAACAGCAAAATCTTGTTTTCACCTGCGTAGTAATGGCGCTGGTAATGGGTTGCCAGTGCTTGCGCCTGCAACTCCGGAATATCGCCATACAGCGCCTGAATCGACTCACGCAAGCCCAAGCCGATGATGCTACGCGCGCGCGCTTCACTGAGCGCAGGCAATCCAACCTCATCCGCCGCTTTAATCAAAGCCTGCGTAATCATGCCGGTCGAGTCGGCAATCGTGCCGTCCCAATCCCATACCACCAAATCAAACTGTTTCACTGACTTAACTTTCCTAAAAGTGTGCTTAAGCGACTATTTAACTGAGTTAAGTTGACGCTGTTGTTGCAAATAGTGCGCTAGTTCTGCAGGCAACGGCGCCACCAGATGCAGCGGTTCGCCAGTTAACGGGTGCGCAATGCGTGTTTCACTCGAATGCAAAAACATTCTCTTTAAGCCTTGCTTGCTCAACTGCTTGTTTAAGGCAAAGTCACCATATTTGTCATCGCCCAAAATAGGAAACCCCAAATAAGATAACTGCACACGCAATTGATGGGTGCGGCCAGTGATTAACTTGGCTTGCAAAAAGCTGCATGGCCCCAGCATCTCTTGCAAATAAAACCAGGTTTCAGAGGTTTGCGTCTCAACTTCAAACCGGCCTTTAGCCGCATGGCGCTTAGCTTCCACGCCACTCGCTTTGAGTGATTTTCTGCCACCGGGTTCATTATTCAGCAAAGGCGCATCAACCACCTGCACCCTGCGCTCGCCACTTTCAGTGACGTACTTTTGCAAATCAAGCGTGACCTTCTTTTTAGCGTCTTGCCACTGCCCCTGCACCAATATCAAATAACGTTTATCCATCTGATGATGGCGCATGGCTTCGTGTAATGCCGTCAAGGCCGAGCGTTTTTTTGCAATCATCAACACACCAGAAGTTTCACGGTCCAGCCTATGCACCAGCTCTAAAAACTTGGCCTGTGGTCGCTCAAGGCGCAATTGCTCAATCACGCCCAAACTAATGCCACTGCCACCATGCACCGCCATACCGGCCGGTTTATTCAGGGCGAGCATGGCATCATCTTCATAAATTACATGGTCGGCCAACCTGGCTTTAATGGCAGGGGCTACAGGTTTTGCTGCCGCTTCAGCCGTGCGGATAGGCGGCACCCTGACTTCATCCCCCAATTGCAAACGGTATTCGGCATCGACGCGTTTTTTGTTCACGCGCACCTCACCACTGCGCAAAATGCGATAAATATGACTCTTGGGCACACCTTTGAGCACTTTTGCCAGAAAGTTATCTACGCGCTGCGTTTCCGAGGCTTCATCCACCTGTAAATAAGTGACGCGATCACTGGCTGGCCGCGCCTCTGGCACATGTGTAGAGGCCGTTGGCGCAGGCGAAGATGACAAGGGACTAAAGGGTGAGGTCATAGTTGCAGGTCGTGCTTTGCTTTATCAGGACTTATAGATATACTGTCGAGATTCTGAATCAAGGTCTTTCAGGCGATAGCGACAACATCGTGATACTAAATTTCGTGATGATCGGCTATATTCAGCGCTGATACACAAGGCCTTATTTTCTGAACCAGTCCTACTTATGTTGGGCCAGAAAATGCATTCGGAATCAAAAAAATTTTGGTGAATACCGCTCGCCATCAAGTAGCGATAATTAATTAGAAATGATTTAACGCGAAGCTCACGCAGAATAAACAAAGAAATGAGCTCGGCGTTTGCCAAACCCGAATTTTAACGAAATTACCCTCTGTTTAGGGTTTTATTTTTGCAGTCAATCGCGATGGATAAGACAGGTGACAACCTACCTGCCACGCAGCCACTGCGCCCTTGCAGAAATCGAGTATCCAGCAGGCAGTGATCAACTGCGCTTTGACACTCAACCATGTGCACATTGATGCCTGCCATGCAACGCTGACATCCAGCCGTTAGCATCGCAAAAGCCATTGCACATACCCCCTTCGTTAAGTTCTGGTGGTTAATTTACAACCACGGCCCGCCCTGCGCTCATGTCTATTCTGTGGCTTCGATTAGGAGCCTTACATGAAAAGAATGTTGTTTAACGCAACGCAATCAGAAGAATTGCGCGTTGCGATTGTTGATGGACAAAAACTCATCGACCTCGATATTGAACACGCTGGTAAAGAACAGCGTAAAAGTAATATCTATAAAGGCGTGATTACACGCATTGAACCCTCTCTTGAAGCTGCGTTTGTCGACTACGGTACTGACAGACACGGCTTTTTGCCTTTCAAGGAAATCGCCCGCAGCTACTTTCAGGACAAACCAGACCAAGGTCGCGCCCGCATTCAGGACGTAATTAAAGAAGGTCAGGAAGTCATTGTTCAGGTAGACAAAGATGAGCGCGGCAGCAAAGGCGCTGCACTCACCACCTTTATCTCACTGGCTGGCCGTTACCTGGTGCTGATGCCAAACAACCCGCGAGGCGGTGGTGTTTCACGCCGCGTTGAAGGTGAAGAGCGTAACGAACTGCGTGACACCATGGCTCAACTGGACGTACCAAACGGCATGAGCATTATTGCGCGTACTGCCGGTATTGGCCGTAATGCAGAAGAGCTGCAATGGGACCTGAACTACCTGGCACAGCTGTGGCAAGCGGTTGAAGATGCCTCTAATTTCCAGCCTGGTGCTTACCTGATTTATCAGGAAAGCAGCCTGGTGATTCGCGCGATTCGTGACTACTTTAGTGCCGACATTGGCGAGATTCTGATCGACACTGCAGATGTGCACGAACAAGCGTTGCAGTTTATGAATCACGTGATGCCGGGCAATGTGACCCGCGTCAAACTGTATCAAGACGAAATCCCACTGTTCTCCCGCTTCCAGATCGAGCATCAGATCGAATCCGCCTTTGCACGTGAAGTACGCTTGCCTTCGGGCGGCGCCATCGTGATTGACCATACCGAAGCCCTGGTGTCTATCGACGTCAACTCCGGCCGCTCAATTAAAGGCGCGGATATTGAACAAACCGCATTTAATACCAACCTGGAAGCCGCTGAAGAAGTCGCCCGCCAGATGCGCCTGCGCGACCTCGGCGGCCTGGTGGTGATTGACTTTATCGACATGGAAAACCAGCGCAACCAGCGTGAAGTAGAGAACGCGTTGCGTGACGCTTTGCACCACGACCGTGCACGTGTACAAATGGGCAAAATCTCCCGCTTTGGCCTGCTCGAAATGTCTCGCCAGCGCTTGCGCCCAAGTCTGGGTGAAACCAACCATATGACCTGCCCTCGCTGTAACGGCACTGGTCATATCCGTGGCATTGAATCGACAGCTTTGCATATTCTGCGCATTACGCAAGAAGAAGCGATGAAAGACAACAGTGCCATTATTCAGGTGCAGTTGCCAGTGGAGGCCGCGACCTTCTTGCTGAATGAAAAGCGTGCTGATATTCATAAGATTGAGCAGCGCACCGGCGTAGAGGTCGTACTGATTCCAAACGTGCATTTGGAAACGCCTAATTACAACATCCTGCGCATTCGCCTTGATGATGTGAACGAAGACACCATGCAGGCGAGCTACAAAATGGTAGACCTGCCTAGCGAATCTGATTACCAGCACAGCTTGCAACAAGCGGCTGCGCCTGCCAAAGCTGAAGCCGTTGTTAAAGGCATTACAGCAGCGACGGCCGCCCCTATCGTAGAAGAAAAACCAGCCGCTGCACCAGTGGCTGAGTCTAAAAAGTCTTTCTTTGGTGTGATTAAATCGTGGTTGGGCTTAGAAGAAAAAGAAGTCGCACCAACGATTGAAAAACCAGCGCGCGAAGCGAAAGACTCTGGCCGTGACCGCAATAAGAACCGCAATCGCCGTGACCGTCAGCGTCAACAGGAGCGTGGTGATCGTCCAGCGAACGAACGTCAAGAACGCCAACCTAAAGAGCAACAAGACAACGCGTCTCACAAGCCGCGCCAGGAACGTCAGCCACAAGAAAAACCTGCGCAAAAAGAAAGACAAGAACGTCAACAGCCGCAAGAAGCAAAAGTAGATGCCAATCAACCGGCACTGACCTCACAAACCGGCGACAACAAGCAAGAGCGTGGTGAGCGCGGTAACCGCCGCAATCGCCATGGCCGCCGTGATCGCCGTCAACGTGAAGATGCGCCAAACCAGGTTAATAGCGAATCTGAAGCTAACGTGAGTGCAACGATTGACGCGGCTACACCAGTCAATCCAGCACCTGTTGTGATCACTGAAGCGGCCGCTGCACCAGCAATTAAAGCTGAAGCGGCGCCAAAAGTGGTAGCCGATCCTGTCTCAGCTGCCCCACAGCCTGCATCAGAAGTGGCCAAGCTGAATACTGACACAGTGAATGCAAGCACCACGACCAGCAGCAGCAACGATGAACCAGTGGCTGAAAAAGCGCCACGCAGTCGTTCACGTGGCGGTAAAGCACGTGGCAAACGCGCGGCTGAAGGCAGTGATGCACCAGCCATGGAACTGGTTGAAACCGCAGCCGCCCCAGTAGCTAATACTGAAGCAGTCGCAAGTGAAGCCACGCAGAAAAAACCTGCACGCAAACGTAAATCCACCGCAAAGGCCGCTGAAGGCGCTGCCGATGCAGGCATTCAATTGGTAGAAACCAAGCCAGAACCAGTGGCTGCGCCTGCAGAAACAGCAGCCAAAGCGAAAAAACCACGCAATGCTGCCAAGTGGAAAAAAGACGAAGTAGCCGCTGCAGAACCAAGCCTGGTGATGGTTGAAACGCAGAAATAATCAGCGCTCACCACTTAGCAGCAATAAAAAAGAGGGCCTGATGGCCCTCTTTTTTTACACGCATCAATTAGTTATGCCGCCTGCCAGCGCATCACACACCAATAGCCAACTATTGTCAGCAAGACAGACACCACCACATGCGTAAACACATGCAAGCCGGCCCAGACATAGGCTTGCTTTTGCAGTAACACAAACGCTTGTGCCGAAAATGTAGAAAAAGTAGTCAGACCGCCCAAAAAGCCCATGGCAATAAATAGTCGCCACTCATGCGACAGTTGCGGCATCGTCTGGAACAACGCCAACGCAACCCCCATCAGAAAGCCGCCGATGGCATTAGCCATTAACGTGCCTAATGGAATCATGCCTATGGAATTTAACCAGATTGAGAGCCCCCAGCGCGCCCAGGCACCTAATGCTGAACCCAAACCAACCATGAGCCAAGATTTCATTCCAATCTCCTTCTAAAACAGTAGCAGGCAATGTATCATAAGTTTCAAAACATTCAGTTCCCACCGCCTGTTGATTTAAAGAGATTCCCTTGCGTTTACTATTTGTTACCTCAGAAATTTTCCCACTCATCAAAACAGGAGGCTTAGCAGACGTTAGTGGTGCATTACCCGCAGCACTTTGCAACGCCGGGCTGGATATTCAGGTGCTGCTGCCAGCCTATCGCGGCATACTGGCACAGTGTGACTCGCCGCGTTTACTAGGCTCGCTACAGGCTTTTCACGACTTACGCTGCGACCTTTACCAGACCACTCTGCCTGGCACTGTAATTCCGCTCCTGCTGATTGATTGCCCGGCGCTCTATGACCGTGATGGTGGCCCTTACCATCACCCCTTGCATGGTGAATGGCAAGATAACCCGCTGCGCTTTGGTTTACTGTCAAAAGTCGCGGCCATGTTGTCAGTGCCAAATAGCTTGCAGCATTGGCAACCTGAACTGGTGCACTGCAATGACTGGCAAAGTGGACTCACGCCCTACTATCTGCGGCAATTGTCTAGCCCGGCAAAGTCGGTCTTCAGTATTCATAACCTGGCGTTTCAAGGTAACTTTCATGCGGACTGGCGCCATCAGCTAATGCTAAGCGAGCAGGACTTTCAGCCAGCAGGCTATGAATTTTATGGCCATCTGTCGTTTATGAAAGCCGGGCTTTATTATGCTGATGCGCTGTCAACAGTGAGCCCTACTTACGCCAAGGAAATCCAGACTGAGCAGTTTGGCTTTGGCTTTCAGGGCTTGTTACAGCATAGAGCCCATGATTTAACCGGCATATTAAATGGTATAGATACACAAGTGTGGGACCCGGCCACCGATCCTTATTTGCCAGTGCATTACAGCGCCCACAGCTTGGCCAATAAACCACTGGTTAAACAGGCGCTACAAGCAGAACTTCACTTGCAGCAACAAGCCACCAGCCCCTTGCTGGGTGTCGTGAGCAGGCTTACGCATCAAAAAGGTCTGGATATGCTGGTCGACATCGCACATGAGGTGTTGGCGAGCGGCTGCCAGCTGGCCGTGCTCGGCAGCGGCGAGCCCGCACTAGAGCAACAGTATCTGGCACTGATGCGGCAGTATCCTGGGCAGGTCGCTGTCACTATCGGCTATAACGAACCACTGTCACATCGCATCATGGCCGGCACCGATATTTTTGTGATGCCTTCGCGCTTTGAGCCCTGTGGCTTGAACCAGATGTATGGTTTGCGTTACGGCACGATTCCACTGGTGGCCAACACTGGCGGCCTGGCAGACTCGGTACAAGGCGGGGTTGTCGCGGCGGACGGAACACTGGCTGAGACCATGACAGGATTGGTAATGCCAGAAAATAATCCATCGACACTTTTGGTCACATTAAAGCAAGCCATGCTCATTTATGCCAATTCTGGTCAGTGGCAACAACTGCAAAAACAGGCCATGCAACAGGATGTCAGCTGGGAAACCAGCGCAGAACATTATTTTCAGCTCTACCAAAACTTGATAGATATTTAAAAAACAATTACTTACAGAATTTGACGAAAAAAGTGAAGCGAAGTTGGCACAGAAGGTGCTTATTACTAATCAAGCTTCTCCAAAGCTAACTTCTCCTCCCTCAAGACGCCAAATAGGCGTCTTTTTTTTGCGTTGATTTTTTGAACGCTTATTCTGCTTTAGCAGGTGGCGTCATATTCAAAAAGTGTTCGCGATAATACTTGAGTTCATCAATCGACTCATA
Organism: Methylophilus sp. 5; assembly: GCF_000515275.1. Classification (NCBI taxonomy): domain Bacteria; kingdom Pseudomonadati; phylum Pseudomonadota; class Betaproteobacteria; order Nitrosomonadales; family Methylophilaceae; genus Methylophilus; species Methylophilus sp. 5. The sequence continues at coordinate 2,502,559 of NZ_KI911560.1, read as the reverse complement.
AATATCCGCCAATGCTTCATGACGGCTGGCCTTTTTAAAGCCCGCATAAATATCCGGTCGCCAGCGGCGTGACAACTCTTTAAACACACTCACGTCCAGATTGCGGTAATGAAAAAACGCTTCCAGGCGTGGCATATAGCGCGCCATAAAACGTCTGTCCTGACAGATAGAATTACCACACATCGGCGATTTACCCGCTGGCACATGCTCTTTTAAAAACGCCAGCATAGCATCGGTTGCAGCGTCTTCGTCCAGCGTGGAAGCCTTTACTTTGTCGATCAAGCCGCTGCGGCCATGCGTGCCTTTATTCCAGGCGTCCATGCCATCCAATACCGCATCCGATTGATGCACCACCAATACCGGTGACTCTGCAATCACATTCAATTGCGCATCGGTGACGACGGCAGCCAGCTCGAGAATACGGTCTGTGTCAGGCAGCAAACCACTCATTTCCATATCCAGCCAGATTAAATTGTCCTGATTACTTGCCAATTGTGTGCCTCTCGTCATGATTTCCATTAAAATGAAACATTATATTCAGTTCAGTGAACAAGGTGGAGTTAAATCCATCAAAATAGCTAACTGTCACCACTTACAAGCCACCCATTGCTATGTCTGCACTCTTTACTCAAATTTTTGTCGCTGTGATTGTCATTAGCCTCGCGATTCGTGTCTGGCTGGGTTTACGCCATATCCGTCATATTCAGCAACACCGCCAGCACGTGCCTGCAGCATTTGATCAAACCATCAGCCTCGATGCGCATCAGCGTGCGGCTGACTACACCACCGCCAAGGTCAAACTGCGCTTGAGCGAGACCGTGATGGAAGCCGTTATTCTACTGGCGCTGACATTGGGCGGCGTCTTGCAAGTGCTAGACCAAGCCTGGCAACAATGGCTGCCAGCGCACGACATTATTCGTGGCGCACTGGTCATTTGCTCCGCCATGTTAATTTCAGGCGTAGCCACCCTGCCATTTGATTACATCCAGACCTTTAATGTCGACGAAAAATTCGGCTTTAATAAAATGTCACGTGGCATGTTTTTTGGTGACCTGGTGAAACATACGTTTGTTGGCTTGCTGCTCGGTGGTCCAATCCTGTTCATCGCACTGTGGCTGATGCAAAGCGCTGGCGACTGGTGGTGGCTCTACCTGTGGCTCATCTGGAGTGCATTTAACCTGTTTATGCTAGCGGTTTACCCAATCTGGATTGCACCACTCTTTAACAAATTTACGCCGATGCAAGACCAAATGCTAAAAGCGCGCATTGAAGCCTTGTTGCAAAAATGTGGCTTTGCCAGTCAAGGCTTGTTTGTCATGGATGGCTCGACACGTTCCGGCCATGGCAACGCTTATTTCACCGGCTTTGGCAAAAATAAACGCGTGGTGTTTTTTGACACCCTGCTAGAAAAATTAAGTGCAGACGAAATTGAAGCGGTGCTGGCACATGAATTGGGACATTTCAAACATCAACACGTAATCAAACGCATTGTCATGATGTTTGGCTTAAGCCTGCTTGGCCTGGCGTTATTGGGTTACTTAATCAAACAAGAGTGGTTTTTTACTGGATTAGGCATTGCAGAAGTGAGCAACCATATGGCCTTGCTGCTGTTTGTGCTGGTTTCACCGGTGTTCATGTTTATTTTGCGCCCACTGCTCGCCGCTTACTCACGCACCAACGAGTTTGAAGCAGATCACTACGCGGCACAACAATCCAGACCACAGTTTTTAATTGATGCCTTGGTCAAACTCTATCGCGACAATGCCTCGACGCTGACGCCTGACCCGCTGCACTCAGCATTTTACGACTCGCACCCGCCTGCCAGCCTGCGCATCGCCAAACTGCAAACCTACGCATGAAATCTTCCCTGCTGATCAGCCTGGTTCTGGCACTTGCAAGCATCACCGCAAGTGCAAATGACGCCTCGCTGCAAGCAGGGCAAAAACTAGTTAATACGCATTGCATCCATTGCCACGCCAGCAGCTATGGCGGCAATGGCAGTGGCATTTACACCCGCGATTACCGCAAGGTGCGTTCACTCAATGGCTTAAAAGCCCAAGTCACTAACTGCAATACCATGCTCAATCTGAAATGGTTTGATGATGAAGAGCAGCAAGTGGTACAGTATTTAAATCACACCTACTATCATTTCTAGCATGACGCCTCAAGGACTCATTGTCGCTGCCTATGGCAAGCGCTATAACGTTGAATTGCCCGATGGGCGCATCCTCAGTTGCGTGACCCGCGGTAAAAAAGTCGATAACGCCGCCGGTGACCAAGTCACTGTCACCATCACTTCAGAAAAAGAAGGCGTGATCGAAAAAACGGCTGAGCGTAACACCCTGCTCTACCGCAGCAATGCCTTCAAAAGCAAAATTCTGGCGGCTAATGTCACGCAAATACTAATTGTGCTGGCAACCCAGCCTAGTTTTTACGAAGATCTGCTTAATCGCTGCCTGGTTGCGGCCGAAGCAGCTGGCATTCGTGCAGTCATCATCCTCAATAAATGTGATTTGCCTAACCCGCAAGCGCTGCAAAAACTGCAGCAATATGCCGCGCTGGGTTATCTCACCGTGCAGCTCAATGCCAAAGACTCTGTAGATAGCCTTAAACCGCTACTGGCAGGCCATACCAGCGTGCTGGTCGGCCAATCTGGCATGGGCAAGTCAACCATTATCAATAGTCTGCTCCCTGAGGCACGCAGTAAAACGCAAGAAATCAGTGCCACACTGGATAGCGGTAAACATACCACCACGGCAACACACTTGTATCATCTGGATAAAAGTAGCGCCATTATCGACTCGCCCGGCTTACAAGAGTTTGGGCTGTATCATATCGACGAAGCTGACCTTGAATATGCCTTTGTTGAATTCAGGCCACTCATAGGCCACTGCAAGTTCAACAACTGCACCCATACCCATGAGCCGGAATGTGTGATTTTGCAAGCACTGGCTACAGGCAAAATTGCGCCTGAGCGCCTGCAAATATTTCAACAAATTCGCGCTGAAAATACCGTGCAAATCTACGGCTAAACGCCTCGCTGGTTTTTACTAAGCCAGCCCTTTCTGCATCGCACAAACAAAAAAACACCCTGCCTAGGCAGGGTGTTTTGTCATACTCACGTATTTCTACGTGCAACTTAAGCGCAAGCTTAAATTACAGTGCAAACACGTTCAGTGCACCGCCGCCAGGAGCAGCGTTGTACTTGGTCAACTCTTTGTAACCACCAGCAGCACCCAATGCGTCGGTGTCAGTCGTCATACCCAAGTTCATCGCAACACCAGCCCAACCGCCGATACCAGACAAGATACCCACGTATTGTTTACCTTTGTTACCATAGGTGAACGCGTTACCAATCGCACCAGAACCAACCTGAAACTTCCACAGCTCTTTACCTGATTGTGCATCAACTGCTTTGAACCAACGATCCAAAGTACCGTAGAACACAATGTTAGAAGCAGTCGTCAACGCACCACTCCAGGCAGAGAACTTCTCTTTGTTGTACCAGACTTTTTTGTTGGTCATTGGGTCATAAGCAGCAAAACCACCCATCACACCGTCTGGACCAGCAAACATGGTCAATGTCGCACCAACCCATGGCTGACCAGCCACGTATTTGGACTCAACTGGCTCGTATGTCATACATACGTGGTTCAGTGGAGAGTACATCAAACCCGTTTTTGGTGAGTAAGCCGCAGGCTGTTGGTCTTTAGTACCCAAAGCCGCTGGGCAAATGCCTTTAGCGTTGTAGTCTTGGTGAGTAGAAGCAGCCGCCAGTTTGCTAGGTACGCCTGTTTTCAGGTCAACATCAGTTGCCCAGTTAACAAATGGGTGTACTTTTTCAGCAGCAATCAAACTACCTGTATTCGCATTCCAGGTGTAAGCAAAACCGTTACGGTCATGGTGCCATGCATATGTTTTACCAGCCTTGTCGAACAGAATCACTTCGTTCACACCATCGTAGTCCCACTCATCGTGTGGAGTCATTTGCATCGCCCATTTAGCCACACCAGTGTCCAAATCACGTGCTGTCACTGTCATGGACCATTTGTTGTCGCCTGGACGTACATCCGGGTTCCATACAGATGGGTTACCCGCACCGTAGTAAACCAGGTTTGTACGTGCATCATATGGCCACCAGCCCCATACGGAACCGCCACCATGCTGCCAGCCATCTTTGATCGCTTGTGGTTTCAACCAGGTACGTGTACCCAGCTCTTTTTCGCCACCTTTGATTTGATCAGCAGACAGGCGCTTGAAAGAACCACCCTCTTTGTTACCACCGTTCACGTCTTGATAAACAGACAGTGCGTTATACAAAGGGTTGTCTTTGTTAGTATTTGCGTCGTGCAATGTTTCAGCATCTGGGCCAGTTGAGTAGGCTTTCCATGCCAAAGAACCATCTTTCAGGTTGTATGCAGCGATAAAGCAACGTACGCCGAACTCAGCACCTGAGCAACCGGTCAATACTTTGTCTTTGATCACGTGTGGCGCGTTAGTGTTAGTCGCACCCACTTTTGGATCCGTGTTTTTAACTTCCCACAGTTTTTTACCGTCTTTGGCATCCAGCGCAACTAACAAACCATCGTTTTGTTGCAGGTAGATCTTGCCGTCACCGAAGCCCAAGCCACGAGTCACGTTGTCACAGCACAGCACTGCTTGAACGCTAGGGTCTTGTTTAGGAAAGTAAGACCATACAATTTTCTGGTTATCGTTCAAATCCAGAGCGTAAATGTTGTTTGGGAAAGCAGTCACGATGTACATCATGTTGCCAACCACAATTGGAGAACCTTCGTGACCACGGTTTACACCGGTTGCGAATGTCCAGGCCATTTTCAGGTTTTTGATATTGCCTTTGTTGATTTGTGCCAGTGCGCTATAACCTTGGTTATTGTGCTGACCACGTGGATGTGCCCAGTTGTTTGAGTCTTTCATTGCAGCTTCTTGGTCTGCAGCAGCAAACGCCATTGCCGGCAAGGCAAGCGCAACACTGGCTGCAATACCAAAAGCAGTTTTAATTTTCATCATAGTTATATCTCCGGAAGAAAAATCCCATAAGGATCCATCACAAATTGCAATTTAAAATTGCGCTGTGCTTAAAATTGCCGCTGGCACTAGGATTTCCAGAGCTGTTAATTATCCTGTTAAGGATAGATGTCACTTGATTAAGCGCTTGTAACTGTAATATAAATAGCCCCCCGAAACAGCCAGCCAGTTTTGGGTTTTATTCATGGGCCAGATAAGGAATTTTTCTTAAAACTTTATAGAATTGCTTTTTTTTTGTATCATTTTGCAAACGAAGGCCATGTCCTAGTGTGCCCTTCAGGTAATGGTGCCATCCAACGATGGTGGCGGCGCCATTTTACTTGATTATAAAGGTAGACACTGACTGTGCTGAGACCCTGGCATTACTCACTGGTATTGGACAAAGCTTCCCCGCATTCCATCCACCAGCAATTGATAGAACACTTTCGCGCCATGATAGAAGGCGGCGCCTGGCTAGGTGGCAGCGCCCTGCCTAGCTCACGCGATATTGCGCAACGTTTGGGCATCAATCGAAAAACAGTGTCGCGGGTGTATGAAGAGCTCTCTGCACAGGGGCTGATTTATACCCAGCCCAAGCGTGGCACCTTTGTTTCTCAAGCACCACGTACTGAAACCCCTGGCCCACCACGCCCCCGCACCGTGATGCACGCACGGCCAGAGCTGGACAACGCCGCCAGCAGTATTTATCAGTTAATTCAAAAAACCACAGCGCACCACATTCGCCGCGTGGCATTGCACATGCACAAATTACGGCCGCACGACTATGACGTGACTGGCCTGTTTAATCTCAAGCATATGCTGGCCAACCTGCTGGCGCACGAAAGACGCTACCTGGTGTCGCCTGACCACATTACCTGCGGCACCTGGCCAGTGTTGCAAACCGCACTGATGCATCATCTGAGCCAAGCTGACGGATGCCTGCTGCTAGGCCATACAGCAAGCCCGGCACTGGAAAAAAGCCTGCAAAGGCATGGCATACAAGTGATACGCCTGCCTGCCATCAGCGATGGTCAGGCGCACGGGTTTATTGAGCAGGTGGAAAAATACTGCATCAACTATCCGGTCTCTGCGTTGTGGTGCGATACTTCAATGCTGTTTGAGGCACACACAATAGACGCTGCACAAACGCTGGTGGCACAAAAACTGGCAGATTACCGTTTACTGCTGATTGATGATCAGCGTGCGCATCTGCCATTTGTACAACAAAGCCAGCCGCTATCGAGCAAATATGCCAAAAGTATATTGCTGGGTAGCTTGTACGGCGAATGTTGTGACATGTTTAACCTGTGCTACCTCGCCAGCAACCTGGGCTTTTCAGCCGAATTTATTAACGAGCTCAACGTGCAACAGCAGCAATCGTCATTACTTAACATGCTGGCACAAAGTGAGCTGATTAAGCGTGGCGAATATAAAAAACTACTGACCACCATCCATCGTTTTTTGCAACAAACCTAAGCACATGGCCACACGTAGCGCTGGGCAACAACCACCAAATCACAACCAAATTGGCTGCTAACAACCATAAAATACAGGAAAAAATCCTATTTACATCAAAAATAGGCTTTTCAATCATTTAGTTAAATCTTGCCAATGCCATGGCATGCTAAATGCTCATTGTAGCTTGGGAGTGAGCTATCACTAGGACCGATACCAGCAGACTGCATATCAGCCGGTATCGGGGTAGACACTCCCTACTTGCATATTGATCTCATGCAAAAAAGGCACCGCAAATGCGGTGCCTTTTATTTACAACAAGCTCATGCGGCAGAAATTACTCTTGACCGATTTGATACACTTCGTAGCTGGTTTCTACAATTTTGCCGGTCGTTGCATCTACTTCAACTTTAACTTCTTCGTTATCTGCTTCCAGAATGTCAAACTCGTAAGACGCTTTACCATCTGACTCTAACTCATACTCAACTTCAACCACTTTACCTGGGTGTGCAGCCAGGGCAGTCGCTTTGGCTTCTTCTTCAGTCACTTTGGCTAATGCTTTAAATTTTTCGTTGTCAGCAGTTACTTCTTGCTCAATTTCAGTTACTTTGCCTGTTTTGGCATCGCACTCGATGTCCCAAGCGGTGCCGTCTTTAGACTCAATATCAAACTCATATACCAGGTGCTTGCGCTCTGACTTGGCTTCAACTTTAACAATTTTGCCGTCGTGCTTGGACAAAGCTGCTTTTACGCATTTGCCCAGGCTATCATAAGCTTTTGGTTTAATGGTTTCGTGGTCAGCGAATGCTTGACCGGATAACAAACCGCACAATGCGGCTGCCAGTAATGACGCTTTCATTTGCATAATGATCTCCTTGTTTAAAGTCATGAATGAAAAACGCGAAACACGCGCTAGGGACGCATACTTCGTGAATTCATAACGCGAAAAGGATAACAAAAACGCAGTAAGCTTTTGAAAATATTACACCTTGTTAACAAAATGGCTAAATGCAGCCATTTAGTCACCCTGAAAGCGGCTGGACTACACCGCGACTGGTGCCTTAATCGCAGGATATGGATCGTAATGATCTAAGGTAAAGTCTTCAAACTTAAAGGCAAAAAGATCCTTCACCGCTGGGTTAATGCGCATTTCGGGCAGCGCGCGCGGCGTACGCGACAACTGCTCTTTGACCTGCTCCATATGGTTGCTGTAAATGTGTGCGTCACCCAAGGTATGCACAAAATCACCCAGTTGCAACTCACAGACCTGCGCCACCATCATGGTCAACAAGGCGTAAGACGCGATATTGAATGGCACACCGAGGAAAATATCTGCGCTGCGCTGATAAAGCTGGCAGCTCAGTTTGCCATCCGCCACATAAAACTGAAAAAAAGCGTGGCACGGCGGTAACTTCATGCGCTCGACGTCTGCCACATTCCAGGCAGAGACAATCATACGGCGGGAGTCGGGCGTGTTTTTGATCTGGTTAACCACTTGCGTGATCTGATCAATATGCGTGCCGTCCGGTTTGGGCCAGTTGCGCCACTGGTAGCCATAGACTGGCCCCAGATTGCCCTGCTCATCTGCCCATTCGTCCCAGATACGCACGCCATGCTCTTTAAGATAGGCAATATTGGTACTGCCCTGTAAAAACCACAGCAGCTCATGAATAATGGATTTTAAATGGACTTTTTTGGTGGTCAGTAGCGGAAAGCCCTCGGCCAGATTAAAGCGCATCTGGTAACCGAACACCGACGTCGTACCGGTGCCGGTGCGATCAGTTTTAACATGCCCATGTGCAAGTACGTGGTTCAATAAATCATGATACTGCTGCATAAATGGGCTCCCGGTTTTAGGTATTTGCGCGGATAAACGCTTTAATCGCATCCACACTGACATCCATCACGCTGGATGTTTGTGGCAGGTCTTCCAGGCCAGCCAGGCTCGCTGGGCGCTCAGGCACCTCGCCCAGGGCTTCAACAATCGCCTCTTCAAACTTGGCTGGCAAGGCAGTTTCGAGCACCAGCATCGGCACATCGGCCTTACGCTGCTCCAGCGCGACCTTTAAGCCATCGGCGGTGTGGGTGTCAATTGTCACGCCATAGCTGGCTTTGGTGGCGCGTATGGTTTGCATGCGGTGCGCATGGTTACTGTGGCCAGACACAAAGCCAAACCCAGCTACCTTGGCAAAATAACCCTGCGCGTTCAAATCAAACTTGCCACCGGCATCGACCGCAGACCATAACTCACGCACTTTGCTGCCATCCTGGCCCACCAGGTCATAAATAAAGCGCTCAAAATTAGAGGCTTTGCTAATGTCCATAGACGGGCTGGAGGTGTGGTAAGTATTGGCTGAGCTACGTGGTGCGTAAACACCGGTGTTAAAAAACTCATCCAGCACGTCATTTTCGTTGGTGGCGACGACCAGCTGGTCTATCGGCAAGCCCATCATGCGCGCAATATGCCCGGCGCAGATATTGCCAAAGTTGCCGCTAGGTACGGTAAAGCTGACCTTCTGGCTGTTGCTGCTGGTCACGGCCAGGTAGCCTTTAAAGTAATACACAATTTGGGCAGCAATCCGGCCCCAGTTAATGGAGTTTACCGCACCGATTTTATATTCCGCCTTAAACGCATGGTCATTAGACACCGCTTTAACCATGTCCTGCGCATCGTCAAACACACCTTTGACGGCGATATTAAAAATATTGTCGTCTTGCAGGCTGAACATTTGCGCGGTCTGAAAGCGGCTCATTTTCTGGTAAGGCGATAGCATGAATACACGCACGCCCTGCTTGCCACGCATGGCGTATTCGGCAGCCGAGCCGGTGTCGCCAGAGGTGGCGCCCAGAATATTGGTGGTTTGGCCGGTTTTGCTTAGCACATACTCAAACAGGTTACCCAGTAACTGCATGGCCATATCTTTAAACGCCAGCGTCGGGCCGTTGGATAAACTTAACAGGTAGAGGTTATCTTCAAGCTTGAGCGTAGGCGTAATGTCTGCTGCGTTTTGGCCCGCACGTGCGTATTGATAGACTTCGGCACGGTAAGTTTTATCGATGATCGCTTTCAGGTCTACGTGCGGAATATCGCTGTTATCCACCAGGCGCGACAAAATTGCAAACGCCAGGTCGCGGTAATTCATGCCGCGCATGGCGTTCAAGTCAGCATCGCTAAACTGCGGATACTGCTCAGGCAAGTACAAACCGCCATCTGGCGCCAGGCCACCCAGCAAAATTTCACTAAACGTTAAAGCAGGCGATTGCCCGCGGGTACTAATATATTTCATTGCATTTAACCTATTGCATTCAAACGGTAAGTTAGCGTGACAGTGTTTCCATGCGGATTTTGGTGACGCCGGCAGCAATGGCAGGCAGCGCCTCAATATGAGCAATCGCCGCATCCATGATTTTCTCTTGCGTGGTGTGCGTCAAAATCACAATATCTGCTTCTGACTCGCCTTCTGCAGGTTCTTTTTGCAGCATGGCATCAATCGAGATTTGCAGGTCAGCCAGAATTTTGGTGATGTCAGCCATCACGCCCGGCTTGTCAGAGGCACGCAAGCGCAGGTAATAGGCAGAGTGCACTTCACTCATTGGCAAAATCGGCAACACTTGCTGCTGGTCTAACTGATAACCCAGGTAAGCCACACGCTGCTCAGCTTTGGTGCCTTGCAGGCGCGCAATGTCTATCAGGTCAGCCACGACCGCACTGGCGGTTGGCTCAGCGCCAGCACCGGCACCGTAATACAAGGTTGGGCCCACGGCATCCCCTTTTACCACCACGGCATTCATGGCGCCATCCACATTGGCAATCAGGCGTTTTTCAGGAATCAGGGTTGGATGCACCCGCAACTCAACACCAGCCTCAGCTTTTTTGCTAATGCCCAGCAACTTCACCCGATAGCCCAGCTCTTGTGCATATTGAATATCTTTAATCGTGAGCTTGGTAATGCCTTCGGTATAAGCCTGCTCAAACTGCATAGGCATGCCAAACGCAATGCTGGCCATGATGGTCAGCTTGTGCGCGGCATCAATGCCTTCTACGTCAAAGGTGGGGTCGGCCTCGGCATAGCCCAAGCGCTGGGCTTCTTTCAGCACGTCGGCAAATGCCAGACCCTTGTCACGCATTTCGGTCAGGATAAAGTTAGTGGTGCCGTTAATAATGCCAGCCACCCACTCTATTTTGTTAGCACTCAGGCCTTCGCGCAGTGCCTTGATGATAGGAATCCCACCGGCGACCGCCGCTTCAAAGGCGACAATCACCCCTTTATCAGCCGCGGCTTTAAAAATCTCGTCGCCATGCACGGCCAGCAAGGCTTTGTTGGCCGTGACCACATGCTTGCCGTTTGCAATGGCGGTTAACACCAGCTCTTTGGCAACGGTGTAGCCGCCAATCAACTCAACGACCACATCAATGTCAGGATTATTCACCACAGAAAACGCATCGTCAGTCACGGCAACCTGGCCGTTCGTCACTTGCTTTGCCAACTCCAAATTACGGTCAGCCACTTGCACAATACGGATATTGCCACCAAGACGGCGCGCGATCTCTGCCTGATTACGCGTGATCACGGTATAGGTACCGCCCCCCACTGTGCCTATGCCCAACAAGCCTACTTTTAATTCTTTCATACTTATAGTCACCATTGATGGTTTGCGCGCACGCTCACCTTATTTTGAATGTTTCTTTATTTTGCATGCTTCTTGCGATAGCTGTCCAGATAGCGGCCTATGCGTGTCATGGCCTCGGTCAGGTCGTCTATATTCGGCAGAAAAACCACCCTGAAATGATCAGGCGCTTTCCAGTTAAAACCGGTGCCTTGCACCAGTAGTACCTTCTCTTCCAGCAACAACTCCAGAATAAACTGCTGGTCGTCTGCAATCGGATACATGTCTGGATCCAGTTTAGGAAACAGATACATGGCCGCCGCTGGTTTGACGCAAGTCACCCCCGGCATGGCGGTTAACATGTCATAAGCCACGTCACGTTGCTTGCACAAGCGTCCGCTGGGTGCCACCAAATCATTGATACTCTGGTAACCCCCCAGCGCTGTTTGAATCGCTAACTGGCCAGGTACGTTGGCACACAAACGCATCGATGCCAGCATATTGAGGCCTTCAATATAATCTTTGGCATCTTTTTTATCGCCGGAGATAATCATCCAGCCAGAACGATAGCCGCAAGCACGGTAGTTTTTAGATAAACCGTTAAAGGTCACAAACAGCACATCATCGGCCAGTGAGGCGATTGACGTGTGTGTGTTGCCGTCATACAGCACTTTGTCATAAATCTCGTCAGCAAACACCACCAGGCCATGATGACGGGCAATCTCAATAATGCCTTCCAGTGTTTCTTTGGGATACAACGCACCGGTTGGATTATTGGGGTTGATAATGACAATGCCTTTAGTGTTGGCAGTGATCTTGTTTTCAATATCTTCAAGGTCTGGCAACCAGCCAGATTGCTCATCACAGACATAGTGACGCGCTGTACCGCCCGCCAGGTTGACTGCGGCCGTCCACAACGGATAATCAGGCATAGGCACCAGAATCTGGTCACCATTATTGAGTAGGCCCTGCATGGCCATTACTATCAGCTCAGACACGCCATTACCGATAATAATGTCGTCTATAGTCACACCTGCAATATTTTTTTGCTGGGTGTAATGCATGATGGCTTTACGCGCCGCAAATAGCCCTTTAGAGTCCGTGTAGCCAGAGGCTTGATCCATATTGTGGATCACGTCTTGTACGATTTCTTCTGGCGCATTAAAACCAAATGGCATCGGGTTACCGATGTTCAGCTTGATAATACGCTGTCCGTCTTCTTCCATCTGGCGCGCACGTTGTAATACCGGGCCGCGGATGTCGTAACAGACATTACTGAGTTTGCTGGATTTATTGACTGGCTTCATCGCTGGTTAACAAACACATCTGGCGTGTGTTAAGCTCTTAAAGTAAAACTTTCATTCTACCTGCAAACCCTTGCTACATCAATGAAGCTTAGGCCGCTGGCAGACACTGAATCAGTAGATTCAGACCGACTACTTTCATGCGCAAGCTTAAGCTTTTTGCCATGCGCCATGTAACAGGGCACACCAAGATTCTCACTTATGAAACTACACTTACATACCAGCGAGCAGCAATACCAAATTAATGGCGTAGACAGCGACGCCGTGATCATTAATCGTCAGCGTTATGAACAGCCGGTGATTGTGAGTGAGCAAGCATTAAGTACAGACTGGTTTGAGGGACCATGGGAGACACTAGATGCGCAAAAGCTGTCTGCGATTTTTGACTTCACGCCAGAAGTGGTCTTGCTCGGCACCGGTGACAAACAACGCTTTATTCACCCCAGGCACACCCAGGCGTTTGCCTCTGCGCACATCGCGGTAGAGTGCATGACGACGGCTGCAGCCTGCCGCACGTTCAACATTCTAGCCGCTGAGGGGCGCAAAGTCGTTGCGGCACTGTTACTGGAAAAACATCTCACGACCAGCGCCGCCTAAAGCACCGCTTATTGTGGCTTGAGCGTTACCTGCAAACCATCAGCCGTCACTTGCAAATCGCCGGGCTGGTAATGCCGGCCAGCATAGCTTAAATCCTCAGGCTTCACTTCATACAACACCAGTTGATTCAACCATTTTCCGCCCAAATCTTTGGCTAACTGTTGCACCAAGCCATTCCACTCGCTATGGGCGCCATCCAGTTGAAAAGAATCCACTGCAGGCTGGTCCAGCACGACGGCATTGCGCGCCGGATCAAATTTGACCAGGCCAGACAAGCCCAATTTACCTGTAGCGGCGTTTGACAATAAATCGCTTTGCACACTGGCGTCCATCAGGGTATGAATCCTGCCCGAGGCTGGATCCATAGAGACCAATGCATTGGAAAGCTGAATATGAAACACCTTGAGCACCGTGAGTGGCTTAGCCAGTTTATTGTTGAGCTTTTGCTGTAACTGGGCGGTGTTCATTTTCACCGTCCGCTCACCCATCGTCGCACAATGTGTCAGCGACAACGCCAGCAATACCACCCCACAGAAGTTTTTTAAAACACGCATTTATACGCCTTATTGAACACTTGCAACGTTGGACAAAAATAGAGATTGAGGCAAACCACATCAGATTTAAGAGTGTGCACAAAAGAAAAAAATCCCGGTGTACTAGCCTGGGCAGATGCGCATCCCATTAGTCATGGGCATGCTGATTTTATCAGTGTGGGCCGTCACTGCCTATGCATGCAGATGATAGACCTACATGTATAAAAAAAGCAGTGTGTTTCATCAACACACTGCTTTTTTATTACCCGCTCACGGTTACAGATATTTAGTCGACAACGTCAGCGTGGCATTGGTACCGCCAAACCCAAAGCTGTTAGACAACGCGGTTTGAATCTTAGCAGTAGCGATCGGGCTACGCACAATATTCAAGCCTTCTGCCGCTGGATCCAGCGTTTCGATGTTAGCAGAAGCCGCAATAAAGCCGTGCTGCATCATCAGCAAGGTATAAATCGCCTCATTCACCCCCGCCGCACCCAGTGCATGGCCAGAGAGTGACTTGGTTGAGGCAATCGCTGTTTTGCTTTGCTCACCAAACACTGCACGAATCGCTTCCAGCTCTTTGGTATCACCGACCGGCGTACTGGTGCCATGTGTGTTGATGTAGTCGATCTCTTCAGGGTTAATGCCCTGCAAAGCCTGCTGCATGCAACGCACGGCGCCTTCACCGCTAGGGGCGACCATGTCATAGCCGTCTGAGGTCGCGCCATAGCCAATTACCTCGGCATAGATTTGCGCGCCACGTGCTTTAGCATGCTCGTACTCTTCGAGCACCACAATGCCGCCGCCGCCAGAAATCACAAAACCGTCGCGGTCTGCATCATAGGTGCGCGATGCTTTTTCAGGCGTTTCGTTATACTTGCTCGACAATGCACCCATGGCATCAAACAGATAACTCATGGTCCAGTGTTCTTCTTCACCGCCGCCAGCAAATACAATGTCTTGCTTGCCTAACTGAATCTGCTCAACCCCTGCGCCTATGCAGTGCGCACTGGTAGAACAGGCAGAACTGATGCCGTAATTAACACCCTTGATTTTAGCACCGGTGGCCAGACAGGCAGCAATGCCGCTGCTCATGGTTTTAGTCACCATATAAGGCCCAACCCGGCGAATGCCCTTTTCTGCCAGTGTGTTAGTGCCCTCCAGCATGCTTTCAGTGGACGTGCCACCCGCCCCGACAATCAGGCCGGTACGGACATTGGAGACCAACTCTTCCGGTAAATTTGCATCAGCAATCGCTTCCTGCATCGCAAGCCAGGCGTAAGCATGACCTTTGGCCATAAAACGCAACAGCTTGCGATCAATCATGGCTTCAACATCCAGATTTTTGATCGACCCTGCAACATGCGAACGCAAACCACGCTCGGCATATTCAGGTTGATAAGTAATACCGGAACGACCTACTTGCAGGCTGTCCAGCACTTCCTGTTTGTTATTACCAAGACTTGATACGATACCAAATCCTGTAATCACTACGCGACGCATTGCGCCTCCCATTCACTTCAAAAACTGTAAAAACTACTAGAAATTGTCCGTGCTGGTAAACAACCCGACACGCAAATCACTGGCAGCATAAATCTCGCGACCATCTACTTCCATGCGCGCATCTGCAATACCCATCACCAGTTTACGCATAATCACACGTTTTAAATCAATGTGATAGCGCACCACCTTGGCTGTTGGCAAGACTTGGCCAGTAAATTTAACCTCACCAGAACCCAGCGCACGACCACGACCAGGGCCACCTTTCCAACCCAGGAAGAACCCAACCAACTGCCACATGGCATCTAAACCCAAACAGCCAGGCATCACCGGGTCACCGGTAAAGTGGCATTCAAAAAACCACAAATCAGGACGAATATCGAGTTCTGCAATAATTTCGCCTTGGCCGTATTTGCCACCCTCGTCAGAAATTTTAACGATACGGTCAAACATCAGCATAGGCGGTAATGGCAATTGCGCGTTACCTTCACCGAACATCTCTCCCCGGCCGCACGCCAATAAATCCTCTTTGCTGAAACTACTTTTTCTAGTCATGTATTTTTAGAATTTTAGTATAAAACAATATTTTCGCCGGAAATTGCGTTTAGTGAAAGCTTTTTGTCATCCAACAACTATACCGACCTGTATACTTTTTAGAAAAATGTAGGTAGTATTGACTAAATTGTTACTGAATTTTACAACTTGATAATGACCAGCCTATCAAGCTTTAAAGGATAATTTCACATGATCAAGACGTTTTTAATTACAAATTAGTTACAATTCAGCGCAATCCAACATTCAACCTCATCAGGAAATCAGGCATGCAAGATCAACAACTCAACGATTGGCGCACATATGCGCTCACATTAGAGTCGGAAGTTAACAAAGTTGTCGTCGGTCAGGAAAATCCAGTCCGCCTGATCACCACCGCCGTGTTCGCCCGCGGTCACGTGCTGCTTGAAGGGGATGTGGGGGTGGGCAAAACCACTTTGCTGCGCGCCTTTACCCGCGGCATTGGTGGTGGTTACCAACGGATTGAAGGCACCATTGACCTGATGCCAAACGACCTGGTGTATCACACCTATCTGGGCGAAGACGGCAAACCACACGTGAGCCCGGGCCCATTGCTGATGTCGGGGCAAGACTTATCTATTTTCTTTTTTAACGAAATCAACCGCGCCCGCCCGCAAGTGCACTCGCTGATGTTGCGCGTGATGGCCGAACGCACGCTGACGGCCTTTAATAAAGAACATTACTTTCCGCACATGCTGGTATTTGCCGACCGCAACCAGGTTGAGCGCGAAGAAACCTTTGATATTCCATCTGCTGCACGTGACCGTTTTATGATGGAAATTCCGATTGTGGTACCAGCTGCACATGACATTATGGAGTCGTTGATTTTTGACACGCGCTTTCATGATGTCGACCAGCTAATTTCAAATGTACCGGCTGACATTCTCAAGTTTGACCAGTTAAATAGCTTTGCCAAGGTGATTCAGGAAAATATTCAGGCCAGCCCTGCCCTGCGCAAATATGCGCTGGATTTATGGTTAGCCACCAAAGACCCGGTTGCCTATGGCATTAAAGTATCAAACGTCGATATGAAGCGCCTGGTCCTCAGTGGCGCCAGCCCGCGTGGCATGGGCATGCTGTTGCGTGCTGCCCGCGTCAACGCCTGGCTAAATCAGCGTCAGGCTGTCGTGCCAGAAGATATTCATGCGGTGTTCCACGAAACGATTGCGCACCGCCTGGTATTTAGCCCGGTTTACGAAATGCGTCGTACTGAAATCGCACGCGAATTGCTGACTGGCATTATTAATGCCGTGGCAGCGCCTTAAGACGTTACTGCTGAAAATTATGGAAATCATTAAGGAATTCAGCTACCACATTGGCTGGCGTTCCCGTTCGCGCCGTCCGGGCCGTCATAAGAGCAATCAGCGCGGCATGGGCATGGAGTTTCGTGGCCACACCACGCTTCTGTCGTACCCTGACCCGCGCCGGATTGATATACGCCAGACCATTCGTGACCCGATGGAGCAAGTCTATGTGCGCATTTTTAACCAGAAAAGCGCCACGCCAGTGTTTGTCATGTGTGATATGTCTGGCTCTATGCAATATGGCACACCGCATACCAAACTGGTCACGGCAGCACACATCACCCGTTCGGTCGCCCAGTCTGCCAGCCGCAACACAGACCCGGTTGGCTTTATAGGCTTTGATGATGATGTGCATGACACATGGCTGAGCACGCTGTCTTTGCGTCCACACACCATGTTTGACCTGGCAGACCGCCTGGAGAACCACCTGCCAAATGAAGTGGGGGCCGGTGCGCTGCTTGAAAGTGTTCGGCTACTGCCGCGCGAGCGCGCACTGATTTTTCTGGTGTCCGACTTTCACATGCCGCTGGAACAACTGGAAGAAGCACTGCTACTGATGCTGCGCCATCACATTGTGCCGGTGATTCTCTGGAACAGTACTGAATACAAACAATTGCCTGAGTTTGGCATTACCAGCATTAATGACCCGGAAACCGGCGAACGCCGCACCCTGTTTTTGCGCGCGTCTTATCGCGAACGGATTCTGGAGGCATTTAATGCCAGACGTCAGGCGATTGAAGATATTTTTATGAGATTTGATATGCAGCCATTTTTTGTGGAAGACACGTTCGATGCAGATTTACTCACCGACTACTTCCATCAACATGTGCCTGCCTGAGGAAAGCGACCGATGAAAGCGCGCCACCATTTATTGTCATTACTTGTCGCAGCGACCTTGCTATGCACTGCATTCAGCAGTTCAGCCGATGTCGTTTTACCGTCGGCAGACAGCAAGTTTGTCAGTGTGAAAGAAATCAACCCCACCCGCGATGCCGGTTTTGTGGTGGGTGACAAACTGCAACGCACCATGATTCTTACCGTAAAACAACCTTATGAGCTGATTAAAGAGTCATTGCCGATTGTCGGTTACGAGCATAGATACCGTGGCCAGGTGTCGGGCATAGAGTTAACGGCGATTGATGTTGAAGAACAGCGCCATGGCGAGCAGTCGGTGTATACCATTCACCTTGAGTATCAAGTATTTAAGGTTGGCCGCGTAGCCAAACCGGCGATTTTAAGAGGCGAAATCGTCAAACTGCGCCAGCAGGGCAGCAAAGCGGTGAAGCAATTCCGCATGCCTTCGTTTAACTTTAGAACCTCACCGCTCTCAGTATATGGCGAGGTCAACCTCAAAAACGAAATGAGCCCGTTTGTTGCGCCTCTCAAGCTGCAGGCAAACAAAGAACAACTGGCGCTTAAAATAGCCGCAGGTGTATTGGCCGCCAGTTTACTGGCCTTGTTATACGTTTTGGGTGCGCGCACCTGGTTGCCGCATATGGGCGGTGCCTTTGCCAAGGCTTACCGTAAAGTAAGCAAACTGCCTGAGGATGAACAAGGTTTGCAGCAGGCTATTTCAACCGTGCATGAAGCGTTACACCAAGTGGCTGGCCACAGCGTATTTGGTAACGGCGTTGAAAAATTTGTGCTGGAAAAACCTGCCTTTGCCGTAGCAAAACCAGAGATAGAACGCTTTTTTGCGTTATCGCGCCAAGTATTTTTTGACGCCCAAACACCGCTGGATTTAGGCATGCCAAGCAAACAGTGGCTTAAAAAGTTTTGCCGCCACATGCGTGACTGCGAGCGTGGATTACGCCCTGAGGTACACGCATAATGGCGTTCACACACCCTTGGCTGTTATGGGCGCTCCCGCTGGCATTGCTGCCGCTATTGCTAGAGCGCGCCCACAGCAAGCACTATTCATGGATAGGCTTGTTGCCGCCTGACCCCCTGTCTAGCACCATCGGCTTTTTGCTCAAAGTGCTTGCCGTGCTCAGCATCGTGTTTATCATATTGGGCCTGGCAGGCCCACACAGCCTGGAGCAACAAATTGAACGGACCGGCGTCGGCGCACAAATCGGACTGGTATTAGACCGCAGCGCCAGTATGGACGACCCGTTTGCAGGCGATAAAGATGGCCATGTAGGCGAAACCAAGTCAATCGCGGCTGCCCGCATAATGACCCAATTTGTGCAACACCGTCACAATGACATGATGGGGCTGATTACTTTTAGTAACTCTGCCATGTATGTACTGCCATTGACTGAAAACAAAGAAGCCATGTTGTCCGCCATTCAGGCGACTGCTGGCAACTCTTTGTTTCAAACGAACATTGGTGGCGGCCTGACCAGTGCGGTTGAGTTGTTTAAAGACGTGCCTGACTCAGGCTCACGCGTCATCATCCTGATTTCGGATGGTGCAGGCCGCGTTAGTGACATGGTGCAACAAAAGTTGCGTGACTGGCTACAACGCTACAACATCGGCCTGTATTGGATTGTGCTGCGCCAACCTGGCGGCGTGACTATTTTCGATCCTAAATATGCCGAAAGCAGCTACACCGGGCCTATGCCAAGTGAAGTGCTGTTGTATCAGTTTTTTCAGACCTTGCGCAGCCCTTTTAACGCCTACGAGGCAGCTGACCCCAAATCGCTCGAAGTCGCGATTGCTGACATTAACAGCCGCGAAAAAAAACCAATTCAATACCTGGAAAAGATCCCCGGCCATGACTACACTAATGTGTGTTACTGGATTGCATTTATCATGATTGCCTTCTTGCTGGCTGTTAAATACCTGGAGATACACACATGGCGCTCAGCGTAAATAAACTGGTCACCGGCCTGGTGGTCGTAGCGGTGGCGTCAGTGGCCACCATGGCGTATAGCTGGCAACGTATTCAGCAAGTAGACGCATTTAACCAAGCGGTTGCTTCAGCCAAAACACCACAAACTGACCAGCAAAGCTTTGAGGCAAAATATGCGGTGGCTTACTGGCTGGGCAAAAATGAGCGTTATAAAGAGTCCACACTGCTGTTTACCAAGCTGATTGATCAGGCCAACGCCAGTCAGCGCGCAGCAATTTTGCATAATGTCGGCAATATGTTTTTTTTGCGCGCCATTCAATTAACCGGCGGCAACGACAACAGCACACGTGATGAACTTGAGTACCTGCTGTCACAAGCGGCCACCTCTTATAAAACGGCGCTCAAAGCAGATAACAGCCACTGGGGCACACGCCGTAACTTTGACCGGGTATTGGGCCTGTTGCCTGAAAAACCAACACCAGGTGTAGGTGAGTCTGACAACCCGGGCTTGATCATGGGCAATATCCCTAACGGTTTGCCATAACAAGCGCAGCGTTGCGCGTAAAAATATTCGACTGAACATTAGACTGGCACTCCATGAAGATCTGGCTAAGACACTTTATCAAGCACCGTGACACCGCCCTGCTCGGACTGGCCCTGCTTTTTTTGCTGGGCGCTATTTTGCGACCAAGCATCCCGTTTAAGCATAATATTTATGCTTATTTCTTAATCGCAGATATTTCGCAAAGCATGAACGCCGAAGACATGACCTTGCATGGCAAAAAAGTCACCCGCATGGCTTATATGCAAAACATGATGCATGAAGTCGTCGCCTCACTGCCCTGCGGCACCAAAGTGAGCGTCGGCATGTTTGCCGGTAACTCAGTTGCGGCCATGTATGCCCCCATTGAGGTTTGCACTAATTTTGCCGCGATTCAAGACACCATCGCCCACTTAGACTGGCGCATGGCCTGGTCAGGCAATAGCCGCGTGCGGGAGAGCTTGTTTGTGACCGCCAAAGTGGTGCGCGCCATGCCAGAACCGGCACAAGTGATCTATTTTACCGATGGTGAAGAAGCGCCCAAGCTGCATGCGTTTAATACCAAAAATCTTGAAGAGTTTCAGGGCGGCGATGAGTGGCTGTTTGTCGGCATAGGCTCAGAAGAAGGCGTCGGCATTCCCAAACTCAGCCCGGATAACCAGGTGATCGGTTACTGGTCTAACGAGAGTTTTGCCATGCAACCAGGCATTGCCCAGATCTCGGAAAGCACCTTGGGCGTGCGTGATGACAACATCGCCTATGGCGACAATGACCGGTTTATCTCAAAACTCTCAACAGAATACTTAGAGAGCCTGACTAAAGAAATCGGTGCCAACTATATTAAAGGCGACAGTACTTACACCGTACTCAAAGCCATGAAAGCACAAAAACCTGCGCGCCGCGACATCGCGCCACTGCCACTCAGCTGGCTGTTTGCCACGCTGTCAGGCCTGTGTGTATTAG
The DNA here is from genome assembly GCF_000515275.1 of Methylophilus sp. 5. Classification (NCBI taxonomy): domain Bacteria; kingdom Pseudomonadati; phylum Pseudomonadota; class Betaproteobacteria; order Nitrosomonadales; family Methylophilaceae; genus Methylophilus; species Methylophilus sp. 5. Next base: position 2,481,359 of record NZ_KI911560.1, on the reverse strand, counting down.
GCACTTATGCTAGCCGTCACCCCTGGCGCCAAATCAGGCAAAACCTGAACCTTTACCATCACCAGATTCGCTCCAGATTATTTACAAGCAGCGAGGCAGTTGCGCACGACAACCATTTTCAATAATAAATACGCCTTCTTCTGACATCCTAGGCCAGTGATGCAGGCAATACATGATAGATGACCATGAAAAAACGATGGCTCAAATACTGGCTAAAATATCGCGAAACCAATCTATTGGCATTGGCGCTGCTCTGCCTGCTGGGTGCAATCATGCACCCCAGCATTCCTGTCAAACGCAATGTACACACGTATTTTCTCATCGCAGACATTACACAAAGCATGAACGCCGTAGATATGTCACTGGATCACCACGCCGTAAGCCGCCTGACCTATACCAAACGCATGATGCACGACATTGTTTCCCAACTACCCTGCCACACGCGTTTAAGCATCGGCATTTTTGCCGGTGATGCCGTCGCCGCATTGTATAACCCCTTGCAAGTGTGCACGCATTTCTCGGCCATTCATGAAACCATAGACCACCTGGATTGGCGCATGGCCTGGACCGGTAACAGCCAACTCCGCGAAAGTGTGATGATCACGGCAAAGTTACTACGCCAAATGCCTGAAGCGACCAAAGCAGTCTATTTTACTGATGGTGATGAAGCGCCATTACTGCATGCATTCAACACGCGTAACCTGCGTGACTTCCAGGGTGGAGACGGCTGGTTTCTGGTCGGTATAGGCTCAGACAAAGGCACTGGCATTCCCAAGCTGACTGAAGCCAATCAAATGATAGGTTACTGGTCGAATGAAAGTTTTGCGGTTCAGCCCAATATTGCACAAGTCACGGCCAGTAAAAGCAGTGGCCGCGATGACAGCGTCGCCATTTCTGACTACGACAGGTTCATCTCCAGGCGCGCCGTGCCCTATTTGCAAAAGCTGGCAGAAGAAATCGGCGCAGACTACCTCGATGGCGACGATCCTCGCGCAGTGTTGCAAGCCATACAAAAACATCGCTCCTCACACCATGAAACAGTCCCTTTTTCTATAGACTGGTTACTCGCCAGCCTGGCTGGCATTTGTGTTTTGGGCACCTACGTCAACCGGGAGTCAACACGTGACTTCAAATACAGCGTCGGACGATACCGCAAAGAAATCAAGTCACGCCTGTTTGCGCGCAGAGACTCCGTGGCTCACGATAACCACTTTCAATAAAGCACCTGTTACATGACACTTAAATACCCTCTGTAGAAACGAATAAATTGTGTTTTTACTTGGTTGATTTACAATTATTAAAAAAACTCATTGTCAATTGAGTGAGTCAAAATAATTAAGGGAAGAGAAATGCGTCAACTTTGTTTTTTATTGGGCTACACTTTATTTAGCCCAAGTATTTACGCTGCGCCACAATACCTGGTGACAGAACTAACGCCACAAAATGGTTTCATGGAGAGCTATGCCTCATCTATTAATGATAAGGGGCAAATTGCAGGCAATAGCAGCACCTATGTTTCTGTGCAAAATCAGCTATATCTCAAGAGTCAGGCAACCATCTGGTCATTAAATAGTAAAACAACCCTAGACACACCCCTCAAGACTGTCACGCTAGCCTCATCAATCAATGATGACGGGCAAGTTGCAGGCACCACATTTCATGCACCGTCTAGATACGGTGTACCTATCCCAAACACCCCCCATGCCAGCAATGCAACGCTCTGGGACAATGGCATGACCACCACTTTAGCTTCCTTAGGTGGCACTCAGAGCGGTGTAAATAACCTCAACAACAGCGGGCAACTTGTGGGCTGGAGCCAGAACGGCCAATCCAGACAAATTGCCACGTTATGGCAAAATGGCAATGTCACAGCCCTTTCAACGCCGGAACAAAGCATCAGCGAAGCTTATGCAATCAACAACAACGGCGTCATCGTGGGCCAAATCGGTGGCGGTGGTACATTTAATGTTCAAGCCGCCGCGTGGAACAATAATACGCTGACTTACCTGAATGCCTCAGGAAACTCACAAGCCTTTGATATTAACGATAATAACCAGATTGTCGGCTGGAGTGACGCAACTTACTCACGCCAATTCGCCACATTATGGGACAACGGCGTGGCAACAGAGTTGGGAACACTGGGGGGATATGCCAGCTTTGCTTATGCCATCAACAACCATGGCGCCATTGTTGGTAGCTACATTAGTAACGACTTCGGCGAGTTAGCAGTACTTTGGGAAGATGGCAATCCAATGAAGCTGCAAGATCTATTAGTCAACCAGAATGGTATCTCCCTCTACACTGCCGATGATATTAACAATCAAGGCTGGATTGTCGCTAATGGCATGAATAGTAGCGGAGAGTTCAGGTCTTTTTTACTGATGCCAGTGCCAGAACCATCGAACATTGCATTATTGCTGACAGGGCTCGTCACCGCTGTCATTGCTTTGAGAAAGCGTTTGAGCCATCGTCTGTAACAGTGAAAACTGTCCAATGCAGGAGTGTCTGCAAGGTGGATTAGTGCTCGTGAGCACCCCACTTTAACCAGGCGCGCAAGGCCTTCAAACTACTGGCGTCTGCCTGATCAGGCAAAATCAGCAAGCGCTTAGGGTGTAGCCAATCTGTAAAAAACTTCTGGCGTGGGTGATCAGGCACAGCACTCACCTCCTGTTGCTGTACCAGATCAGTGAGATGAATGACTATGCAGGCCGGATGCACCACCGTATCAGCGAGCACCCTGAAAGACCAGGTCTGGCCTAGCGCATTAGTGAATGTCATGTGCCCAAAGACATCAACCCTTAACGACTGAACACTCCATGCCCAACGTGTCGCCGCTAATTGCATCCACTGCCAAATGCAGGCCAGCCCGTAGGCAAACAGGCCAAGTGCCGCCCACCCTGCTGGCAGGCAATATAACAGGCTGAACACAACCAGCATTGAAAATAGCCACCACCATCCCCATAAAAATGTAGAGGGTCGGAGCCGCAGACCAATTTCACTTGATAAAATAGCTTTTTTCATCGCGTTAGTGAGGGCAGCACATGCAAACATGCACTGCCCCGGAAGGAATCCCATTTATGTCCAATTCAACCAACCCCTGGCAATCATTTTTGGCCGCTCAAGGGGCGCAATTCGATGCGCAAGGCGCAGCCATATTTGCAGCCTCAACTGTCGGCGCGCAACTGTTTGACCTTTCCAGCAGTGGCCTGATTGCGATCAGTGGCGCAGACAGCGAGACCTTTTTGCAAGGACAAGTCACTAACGATATTAAACTGCTTGCCCAAGGGGCGCAATTCAATGGTTATTGCTCACCTAAAGGCCGTTTATTGGCGCTGTTCTATAGCTTTAGCCTCAATGATGTGATTTACCTGCAATGCCCACGCGCGTTGATTGCAGACCTGGTCAAACGCTTGCGCATGTATGTGCTGCGCAGCAAAGTGCTGGTTGAAGACGCCAGCGACCGTCTGCTGACGTTTGGCCTGGCCAGTGACACGCTTGCCACCAGCATGCCACAGCTGCCCACAGCCGCACATCAATTGGCACACGATACTCACGGCACACTGATACGGCTGACCGATGCAGGCAAGCAGCAACGGGCATTATTGGTTGTAAGCCACGAACAGGCGCAAGCCAGCTGGTTGTCGCTATCAGCGATATTCGCCCCCGCCAGCACCACGCAGTGGGAGGCGCTGGAGGTTCAGGCAGGCATTCCTCAGGTGTATGCGGCCACCAAAGAGCAGTTCGTGCCGCAAATGATTAATCTGGATGCACTCAATGGCATCAACTTTAAAAAAGGCTGCTACACCGGCCAGGAGATCGTCGCACGCACGCATTACCTGGGCAAAGTGAAACGCAGAACCATGCTGGCCCAATTAAGTGCGGGTGAACATACCCCACAAGCGGGTGACGTTTTGCACGATGCCCAGCAACAAGAAGCAGGCCTACTGGTGCGCGTGGCGCCAGCCACAAACAATGGCTGGTGGGTGCTGGCTGAATGCCGCCTGGAAGCCCAAGCAGCCGGGGCCATCAACTGGCAAGGCCAGCCACTGGCATTTCAAGACCTACCTTATGCCCTGCCATAACAATAGCAACCAATAAAAAAGGCGCTTGAAGCGCCTTTTTTATTGGTTCACCGGACTAACAACATCGTCCGCCATCTCTGGTTTAGTTTCTGCCGGCACCGAGGGCAGTGTTTTTGCGCCTAGCGGGTTAGCCGCTATAGATTTAGCCTCTAGCGGCGAAGTCGGCTTACTGGTCGCAGACTGTTTATTCTGGATCACCTGAAAAAACACTTCATCCTGTTTAAGCAGCCCTAGCTCACTGCGCGCGCGCTCTTCAATCGCTGATTGCCCCTGCTTTAGGTCACGGACTTCGGCACGCAATGTTTCATTACGCTGCCGGTAATACTCGTTGCGCTTTTCATGCGCTTCAATCTGCTGTGAATACTGCCACACACGCAGCCAGCTCCCCTTGCCCAGCCACAATGGATATTGCAGCAGGGCAATCAGGACTACGAATACCACCGTCAGTTTACGCACATTGACCTAAGCTAATGCAGTGAGCCCAGATGACCCGAGTCTTGCTTATTTAAACAACTGGTAAAACGCGGATAAGCCAGCATAGCTGGTTGCATCACCCAACTCTTCTTCAATACGCAGCAACTGGTTGTATTTAGCCACGCGCTCAGAGCGGCACAAAGAACCGGTTTTGATCTGCAGCGCATTGGTCGCCACTGAAATATCAGCAATAGTCGTATCTTCTGTTTCACCTGAGCGATGTGACACAACCGCCGTGTAATTGGCACGTTTGGCCATCTCAATAGTCTGGAAGGTCTCGGTCAAGGTACCGATCTGGTTCACTTTGATTAGCACAGAGTTGGCCACGCCTTTCTGGATGCCTTCACGCAGGATTTTCGGGTTAGTCACGAACAAGTCATCACCTACCAGCTGCGTGGTTTTGCCCAAACGCTGCGTCAACAGGTCCCAACCATCCCAGTCGAATTCATCCATACCATCTTCGATGGTGATGATAGGATATTTGCCAGCCAATGTGGCCAGGTAGTCACAAAACTGTGCAGAAGTCAGTGCAGCACCTTCTGACTCCAAATGATATTTACCATCTTTGTAAAATTCGGTACTGGCGCAATCCAGGCCCAGGTAGATATCTTTGCCTGGCTCATAGCCCGCTGCTTCAATCGACTCCATGATCAACTGCAAAGCAGACTCGTTGGATGGCAGGTTAGGGGCAAAACCACCTTCGTCACCCACTGTGGTTGCCAGACCTTTAGCATGCAACGTTTTCTTCAAGGCATGGAATACCTCAGCACCTGCACGCAATGCTTCACGGAACGTTGGCAAACCGGCTGGCACAATCATAAACTCTTGAATATCCACAGAGTTATCGGCATGCGCACCACCGTTGATGATGTTCATCATAGGCGTTGGCAATTGCATAAACGCTGAGCCGCCCAGGTAGCGATACAATGGCAAACCGCTTTCTTCCGCCGCCGCACGTGCACAGGCCATAGACACGCCCAAAATGGCGTTAGCACCCAAGCGATCTTTGTTTTCGGTGCCATCCAGCTCAATTAACGTCTTGTCGATAAAGCTTTGCTCTTCGGCATCGAGGCCGATGATGGCTTCAGTGATTTCAGTGTTAACGTTTTCAATCGCGTTCAACACGCCTTTACCCAGATAGCGGCTCTTGTCGCCATCGCGCAGCTCTACCGCCTCTTTAGCGCCGGTAGACGCACCTGACGGTACGGCAGCACGACCAATAACACCGCTTTCCAGCAAAACATCGACTTCAACCGTCGGGTTGCCACGTGAATCCATAATTTCGCGGGCGATAATATCTACAATAGCGCTCATGCTTTTTTCCTTGTATTTAAATTCAAACATTTATCAGCCGCAGATAAACGCAGATGCTCGCTGATAAAATCAATTCTTAAAACAATTGTTTTGTCGAAACCACCAATATGGATTCAACATATATCAGATGTTATCTGCGCTTATCCGCGTTCATCTGCGGCAAAATTAAGCTTTTATTACAGCGTTTGTTCAGCGAAACCGGCTTTTTTCACCAGTTTGTCGAGGTCAACCAGCAGATGCAGCAAGTCTTCCATTTTGCCTAATGGCCAGGCGTTCGGGCCGTCTGACAAGGCTTTGCTCGGATCAGGATGCGTTTCCATGAAAACACCGGCAATACCACTCGCCACGGCCGCGCGTGCCAATACAGGCACAAACTCGCGCTGACCACCGCTCTTGTCACCTTGCCCGCCTGGTTGCTGTACCGAATGCGTGGCATCAAACACAACCGGGCAATGGGTTTCACGCATGATGGCTAAGCCGCGCATATCAGACACCAGGGTGTTATAGCCAAAAGAAGCGCCGCGTTCGCAAACCATAATATTGTCAGCGCCGCCATTGGCTTCTTTTGCTTTGTTGACCACTTGCTTCATGTCACCAGGCGCCAAAAACTGGCCTTTTTTAATATTTACCGGCTTGCCAGACTGGGCACAAGCCACAATAAAATCGGTCTGGCGGCATAAAAAAGCGGGCGTTTGCAAGACGTCGACCACCGCCGCCACATGCGGCACCTGCTCTTCGCTATGTACATCGGTCAAAATCGGCACGCCTATCTGGGCACGCACTTCGTCCAGAATTCTGAGCCCCTCTTCTAAACCAAAACCACGAAAGGTTTTGGTAGAGCTGCGGTTGGCCTTATCGTAAGAAGACTTATAAATAAATGGCACGCCGATACGCGCTGCCATTTCTTTTAATTGCCCAGCCGTATCAATCGCCATCTGTTTAGACTCGATCACGCAAGGACCGGCGATTAAAAACAGCGGATGCTCAAGACCAACGTCAAAACCACATAATTTCATCAGAGATCCTTACTTCTTGGACGCTTTTTGCGCCAGTGCAGCCTGCACATAAGCTTTAAACAAAGGATGGCCGCTGCGTGGGTTAGACGTGAACTCAGGGTGGAACTGACAGGCCACAAACCATGGGTGCACAGCTTGCGGCAGCTCAATCATTTCGCACAACTCTTCACGCGGCGTACGCGCAGAAATCACCAAACCAGCCGCTTTCAACTGGTCAACGTAATGGTTATTGACTTCATAACGATGGCGGTGACGCTCATTCACCTCAGCCCCATAAATGCTGGCCGCCAGCGTGGCTGGCACGATAGGAGAGCTTTGTGCGCCCAGACGCATGGTGCCACCCAGGTCAGAGTGTTCATCACGCTTTTCAATCTTGCCAGAAGCATCTTGCCATTCATCAATCAGGCCAATCAGCTTGTGCTCGGTTTTTGGGTTGAACTCGGTACTGTTGGCATCCTTAAGCCCAGCCACATTACGTGCATATTCAATCACGGCCAGTTGCATGCCTAAGCAAATGCCCAGATAAGGCACTTTGCTTTCGCGCGCATAGCGAATTGCAGCAATTTTGCCTTCAGTACCGCGCACACCAAAACCGCCGGGGATCAAAATAGCATCCATGCCATTTAAGCCATCGGTGCCATTTTTTTCTATATCTTCACTGTCGATATAGTGAATTTTAACTTTAGACTCAGTGTGAATACCGGCGTGAATCAAGGCTTCGGTCAATGATTTGTAAGACTCGGTCAGGTCGACATATTTGCCCACAAAGGCAATATCAACGATCTCTTTAGGATTCGCCTGCGCATGCGTGATTTTTTGCCAGGCCGACAAATCTGCGGCTTTTGCCAGAATATTCAGTTTATGGCAAACAATTTCGTCCATCATCTGCTCATGCAGCAAGCCTGGAATCTTGTAAATAGAATCGCTGTCGATGGCGCTAATCACTGCCTCAAAAGGTACGTTGGTAAACAAGGCAATCTTGCGCTTTTCATCTTCAGGGATTTCACGCTCAGCGCGACACAATAAAATGTCGGGCTGAATACCAATCTCGCGCAACTCTTTCACCGAGTGCTGGGTTGGTTTGGTTTTCAACTCGCCAGCGGTCGGAATCCATGGCAACAGTGTCAAATGCACATAACAGGCGTTGTTTCTGCCTTCTTCAAAACCCATCTGACGAATGGCTTCCAAAAACGGTAAAGACTCAATGTCACCCACCGTGCCGCCTACCTCAACAATCGCCACATCGGCGCCTTCGGCACCGCGCTTCACATGCGCCTTGATCTCATCGGTAATGTGCGGAATCACCTGTACTGTTTTGCCCAAATATTCGCCGCGACGCTCTTTTTTGATCACGGTTTCGTAAATTTGGCCAGTGGTAAAGTTATTGCGCTTGGACATTTTGCTGCTGATAAAGCGCTCATAATGGCCAAGATCGAGGTCAGTTTCTGCGCCATCATCGGTCACAAACACTTCGCCGTGCTGAAACGGCGACATAGTGCCTGGGTCGACGTTAATATAAGGGTCAAGCTTCAACATGGTGACTTTAATGCCACGGGACTCGAGAATCGCGCCCAGACTGGCGGCTGCGATACCTTTTCCAAGAGAAGAAACAACACCGCCGGTTACGAATACATATTTGGTCATGGATAAGGTACTTTGAGATTGTTACAGACGGGAGAACATTTTACCGTAAAGCCCCCTCGCCGACAATGAACGGCAGCGATAAAACAGGGGCTGGCTCGTCATTTTCTACACACAGGCTTACAATCACGCTCATGCAAACCGAAACAGCCAACCACCCTGCCCTGTGGCAACACCTGCTGCCCAAGCCAGATGCCACCAGCCATAAATACCGCCGCGGCTATGCCCTGATTCAAGGTGGCTACCCCATCACCGGCGCGGCCAGACTGGCGGCACTGGCCGCGGCACGCGTGGGCGCCGGGTTAACCGCGATAGCCGTGCCCGAGTTAGCTTTAGCGATTTATGCCAGCCAGCTACTCAGCATCATGGCCAAACCGTACAGCAACCAAGCCATGCTGGATCACCTAATCGCAGAGCCGCGCATTAGCGCTTACTTAATCGGCCCAGGCGCCGGCAGCAGCGATCAAACCCGCGCAACCACACTTAATATGCTGCGCACCGGCAAACCGGTAGTGTTAGACGCAGATGCGTTGACCACGTTTGCCAGGCAAACCGCCCTACTCAAACAAAACATCACAGCGCCCTGTGTCTGCACCCCGCACGATGGCGAGTTTGCAGCCCTGTTAGGCGTGCAACCCTCCAGCCAGCTCGCACAGCGCATTGTGCAGACACAACAAGCGGCGCAGGCGCTTAATGCGGTGGTATTACTTAAGGGCGCGCAAACCATCATCGCCGCCACCGATGGTCGCATCGCAATTAACCACAATGCACCGCCCAGCCTAGCCACCGCCGGCGCTGGCGATGTATTGGCAGGGTTAATCACCGGCTTGCTGGCACAAGGCATGCCCGCTTTTGAGGCAAGCGCTGCAGCGGCCTGGATACATGGGCGCGCCGCCACCTTGTTTGGGCCGGGGCTAATCGCCGACGATCTGCCTGCGCTGATTCCGGCGGTGTTACGCGAACTCACTTAACCCAACCGTGTGCTTCACAACGCACGCGCACAAATAAAAACGCGCTAGCCCGCAACCTGCAAGCTAGCGCGTTCTTTTTTTAAAGCTTAAAGATTAAGCTTTAAAGCCCACTTATTTAGAATGGACGTGGTGTTGGAATGCCCAACGCTTCGTTCAAACCTAATGCCAGGTTAGTACCAGCCACCGCAATAATGTAACCGGCACCTGTCAACAGAGTAGCTACGCCACCAAGCAGACCCAGCGATGTTGGAAACTCTGGAATAATTGAATAACCACCAGAAACTACTTCTACTTCAGTCATCGTTAATTCACGCATTACTAACTTCCTTATAAAATTTTTTTGTTAATTGAAAATGTTGAGGCGATTGCATGCACCGTTTCGCCCATGCAAACCGCATCAACAACAAAACATTAACACAATTTAATTACATTAAAACAATAAAATTAATTTAAATTAACATTTAAGTTTCAAAAAAAACCACAACATCATTAGTTATGGTCCGGGTGAGTTAAAAATCCGGGATAGGATACGTCGGGCGCGGCGTTGGAATGCCTAATGCCTCGTTTAAGCCTAATGCCAGATTAGTCCCGGCAACACCAATCATAAAACCCAGTGCGGTCAGAATCGTTGCCACACCACCCACAATCCCTAAAGAGGTGGGAAACTCAGGAATAATGGCATAGCCACCAGACACCAGTTCAACTTCTGCGATTGTTAATTCACGCATGTCAATTTCCTTATTAATATAGATTCAAGAAAACGCTAATGCTCCATGCTTCCAAGCAACTCTCCTCCACTCAGAACAAGCACTAACTAACACACATTAACACAACCACCCATAAATTATTAATATATGTAAACATAAAAGGGCAATGGTATTTAAGACAAGGCGACATCACAGCCGCGCATGCAATAATAGCCTCAGCCATCAGCGGCGGCTGAGCATGGGAGAACAACAATAGGTAATAAGAAGAATAAACGCAGGCAGGACTTACCGCGCGCGTTGCTTGTTTTTGAGCAATTGGCTTTGCTCACGCTTCCAGTCGCGTTCTTTTTCGGTGTCACGTTTGTCGTGTTGTTTTTTGCCTTTAGCAAGGCCAATCTGCACTTTGACGCGACCACGTGTGAAATGCATATCCAGCGGCACCAGGGTGTAGCCAGCACGTTCGACCTTGCCAATTAACTTGTCGATTTCTTCGCGGTGCAATAATAATTTGCGGCTACGAATCGCATCCGGGCGCACATGGGTAGAGGCGGCGCCCAGTGGCGTAATATGGCACCCAATCAGATACAGCTCACCACGCATGACCACCACATAAGCCTCTTTCAGGTTGGTGCGGTTATCACGTATAGCTTTGACTTCCCAGCCCTCAAGCACCAGGCCGGCCTCATGCTTTTCTTCGATAAAGTAGTCAAAAAACGCTTTTTTGTTTTGCGCGATGCTCATAACGCTGGTGTGCAGACTTAAATCACTTAAAATAGCATTTTAACTCAAAACCCAATTCTGTTCTGGCATGATGGTTTAACCCGATGGCTCAAGTAGAAAAAACCGTTTTAGTCATGCACTCGTGTGCTGCCATGTTTGATCTGGTAGATAGAGTAGAAGACTATCCCCAATTTTTGCCCTGGTGCGGCGGCAGTGAGCTCATTGAGCGTACCGAGCAAGCCACGCAAGCGACCATTTATATTCGCTATCATGGCATACAGCAGCATTTCACTACCCGCAACCACAAGCAATCGCCCAACCGCATGGATATCACGCTCATAGACGGCCCGTTTAAACAACTGACCGGGCACTGGCATTTTATTGCCCTGCGTGAAGATGCCTGCAAAATTGAATTTAAACTGGAATATGTGTTTGCCAACAGCCTAGTGGAACGCATTATCGCCCCCGTGTTTAGCCACATTGCCAATACCTTTGTCGATAGTTTCGTCAAGCAGGCTGACAAACTGCACCTGAAATAAACACGGATGCCAACCACCCAAGCCGAAATGATGCCCATAGAGATTGCCTACGCGACCCCGCAGGCACAAAGCATTATTGCGATGCACGTTAGTGCTGGCACAACGGCGCAGCAAGCCGTCATGCAATCCGGCATTGCGCTGCAATACCCCGAGATTTCACTGGATCAGTTGGTATTAGGGATTTTTGGTAAAAGAATAGCGGCCGAGACCATATTAAAAGCCATGGACCGCGTAGAAATTTACCGGCCGTTGCTGGCCAACCCTAAAGAGGCACGCAGGCAGCGCGCGGCTGCCAAAAATGGGAAGCAAAGCCGCAATCCTTAACCATGAGTGCGCAGTTTTGGTTACTCAACTGGACAATTTTCGTCAATTTCTTGCTGCGCTTTGGCCAAACCCTCACGAATCTGATCGTCGTTTAAATACTCTTTTTGGCCGTTTTCATTGACATTTTGCATACGCCCGCCAATGGCATAGTTACGGTAATTAGATCGCGCAGCAGCGCAATTTTGTGCTTTCATACGCTCTTGCATGGCCTTTAAAGCATCAGCCTCCGTCGATGGCGCAGCCTCACGCGCTTCACCGCCCCTTTTATTCACTGGCGTACTTTCTTCGTGCTGATAGGCATCTGAACGCGTGAGCGGAACATCATTGGGCACGGTGGCCGCCTTGATTTTTTGCGTACTATTAGGCCCGGCCTGTGGCGGCACGTCCGAATAATTCATCACGCCCTTCTCGTCGCGCCACTTGTAGATTTCGGCACCGGCCTGCATGCTACACAGCAGACATCCTGCCAATATCAGTTTCAACATCATCTTCATCACTCACGCCCGGCTCTTAATTAAAAAACATCCATGCACAAACCATGCCAAACACAGCCAGCGTCATCGCAAAAAATGCAAAACGCTTTGTCAAGGCAAAGTGAAATCGGTATAATTATATTTTGGAGATAAGGAATTCACATGCGTTTGTTGCAACAAGCTCTTACCTTTGATGACGTTTTACTCGTTCCAGCCCATTCGAATGTGATGCCTCGTGAGGTTAACCTCAGTACCAAGCTGACCAAAAGCATCACTTTAAACATTCCACTGTTATCCGCTGCGATGGACACCGTCACTGAAGCACGCATGGCCATTGCGTTGGCGCAATTGGGCGGCATGGGCATCATTCACAAAAACATGACGATTGAGATGCAAGCGTCGCGTGTCTCACGCGTAAAACGGTTTGAATCAGGCGTTGTCATTGACCCGGTCACCATCCACCCTGCCATGAGTGTGCGCGAAGTGATGGACATTACCAAACAACAAAAAATCTCCGGTCTGCCAGTGGTGCAAGACGGCAAAGTCGTGGGCATTGTCACTAATCGTGACCTGCGCTTTGAAACCAATCTAGATCAAGCCGTCAGCAACGTGATGACGCCGCAAGACCGTTTAGTCACCGTGCCAGAAGGCGCCAGCCGTGAAGAAATCATGGGATTGTTGCATAAGCACCGCCTGGAGCGTCTGTTAGTCGTTGGCCAGCACTACGAACTCAAAGGCCTGATCACGGTAAAAGATATTCAAAAATCGCACGATCACCCATTGGCCTGTAAAGATGAAAAAGGCCGTTTGCGCGTGGCCGCAGCGGTGGGCGTTGGCGAAGGCACTGACGAACGGATTGATGCGCTGGTTGAAGCTGGCGTAGACGCGATTGTCGTCGACACTGCACATGGCCACTCGCAAGGCGTGCTGGACCGCGTGCAATGGGCAAAAACCAAATATCCAAAATTACAAGTCATTGGCGGCAACATTGCCACCGCAGAAGCTGCACTAGCCTTGGTAGACCATGGCGCTGACTGCGTTAAAGTCGGCATTGGCCCTGGCTCTATCTGTACCACCCGTATCGTCGCGGGTGTTGGCGTGCCGCAAATCACAGCCATTAGCAACGTGGCCAAAGCACTGGAAAAATCCGGCGTGCCATTTATTGCTGACGGCGGCATTCGCTTCTCCGGTGATATTTCTAAAGCCATTGCAGCTGGCGCTTATAGCGTGATGCTCGGTGGCATGTTTGCTGGCACCGAAGAAGCCCCGGGCGAAGTTGAGCTGTTTCAGGGCCGCTCTTACAAATCATACCGCGGCATGGGCTCGATTGGCGCCATGCAAAAAGGCTCGTCTGACCGCTACTTTCAAGACACCGCTAACGCTGACAAACTGGTGCCAGAAGGTATTGAAGGCCGCGTGCCTTACAAAGGCAGCGTGTTTGCCGTGGTGCATCAGTTAATGGGTGGTTTGCGTGCCTCTATGGGCTATGTCGGTTGCGCAACGGTTGAAGAGATGCGCAATAAAGCCGAGTTTGTACAAATCACCAGTGCAGGTATGCGTGAGTCGCACGTGCATGATGTGCAAATTACCAAAGAAGCACCTAACTATCGCGTAGATTAAGTCTCACTGACTATTATTAAACCAAGCCACAGAGGACACAGAGGACACAGAGATTTATCTCTCAACCCTCTGTGTCCTCTGTGCACTCTGTGGCTAAAAAAATGTCTCATTCAAAAATCCTTATTCTTGATTTCGGCTCACAAGTTACCCAGCTGATTGCCCGCCGTGTGCGTGAAGCGCATGTGTATTGTGAAATTCACCCTTGTGACGTCTCCGACGAGTTTGTCAAAAGCTTCGGCGCGGATGGCATCATTTTAAGCGGTAGCCATGCCAGCGTCTATGAAGAAGAAACCGACAAGGCGCCAGAAGCCGTGTTCAGCCTTGGTGTGCCGGTGATGGGCATTTGCTACGGTATGCAAACCATGGCGCAACAACTAGGTGGCAAAGTTGAGGCTGGCTCCAAGCGTGAGTTTGGCTATGCGCAAGTGCGCGCGCGCGGCCACTCTGCGTTGTTCCGTGACATTCAGGACGCCACCAACGCTGAAGGACACGGCCTGATTGACGTCTGGATGAGCCACGGTGACAAAGTCACTGAGTTACCGGCAGGTTTTAAAGTGATTGCCAGCAACGATACCACCCCAATTGCGGCCATGGCCGATGAAGATCGCCGTTTCTACGCGGTGCAGTTTCACCCTGAAGTGACCCACACCAAGCAAGGCCAGGCCATGCTGGAGCGTTTTGTGCTAGACATTTGTGCCGCAAAACCAGACTGGATCATGGGCGACTACATCAGTGAAGCTGTGGCAAAAATCAAAGCCCAGGTCGGTGATGAAGAAGTCATTTTAGGCTTATCCGGCGGTGTGGATTCCTCCGTCGCGGCTGCCTTAATACACCGCGCCATTGGCGACCAACTGACCTGTGTGTTTGTAGACCACGGCCTGCTGCGCCTCAATGAAGGCGATATGGTGATGGAAATGTTCGCGGGGCGTTTACATGCGAATGTGATCCGCGTCGATGCGGCAGAACAGTTTATGGGCAAACTGGGGGGCGTTAGCGACCCGGAAGCCAAACGTAAAATCATTGGTGCCGAATTTGTAGAGGTATTTAAAGCCGAAGCCGCTAAACTCAAAGCCAGTGGCGCTGGTCACAAAGGCGCGACCTTTTTGGCGCAAGGCACCATTTACCCGGATGTGATTGAATCCGGCGGTGCCAAGTCTAAAAAAGCGGTGACAATTAAGAGCCACCATAACGTGGGTGGCTTGCCAGAGCAGCTTGGCCTGAAACTGCTGGAGCCATTGCGTGACTTGTTTAAAGACGAAGTACGCGAGCTAGGTGTAGCACTCGGCTTGCCACGTGACATGGTCTATCGCCACCCTTTCCCAGGCCCAGGCCTGGGCGTGCGCATTTTGGGTGAAGTCAAAAGTGAATTTGCCTTATTGCTGCAACGTGCGGATGCTATTTTTATTGAAGAATTGCGCAACACTGTAGACGCTGCCACCGGCAAAACCTGGTACGACCTCACCAGCCAGGCGTTTACCGTGTTTTTGCCAGTAAAATCCGTTGGCGTGATGGGCGATGGCCGCACCTATGACTACGTGGTCGCCTTGCGTGCCGTCGTTACCAGCGATTTTATGACTGCGCACTGGGCAGAACTGCCTTATAGCCTGCTGGGCAAAGTGTCTAACCGGATTATTAATGAAGTGCGCGGCATCAACCGCGTGGTGTACGACATTTCCGGCAAACCGCCAGCCACCATCGAGTGGGAATAACTTTAATTCTTAGCCCTGACCTCACCCTAATTAGAGAAAAACGATGAGTACTCAATCCATTATCCTCACTGGCGATCGCCCAACCGGCCCGTTACATCTGGGGCATTTTGTCGGCAGTTTGCGTAATCGCGTCAAATATCAGCATGATTACAAGCAATACGTCATGCTGGCCGATGCACAGGCACTGACTGACAACATGGATGATATTGATAAAGTGCATCGTAATGTGGTGGAAGTGGCGCTGGACTATTTGGCCGTGGGTATAGACCCTAAACTGTCGACCATTTTCATCCAGTCACAAGTACCAGAGCTGACTGAACTGGCGTTTTATTACCTCAACCTGGTCACGGTCGCCCGCCTGGAACGTAACCCAACGGTTAAAGAAGAAATCCGCCTGCGCGACTTCGAGCGCGATATTCCAGCGGGCTTTCTTACCTACCCGGTGAGCCAGGCGGCAGATATTACCGCGTTTAAAGCCACGCTGGTGCCAGTGGGTGAGGACCAGATCCCGATGATTGAGCAAACCAACGAGATCGTGCGCCGCTTTAACCGCACCTATAAAAACGCTACCACCAAGCAAGAAATTCTAGTCGAAACCAAAGCACTGGTGCCAGAACTGGGCCGCTTGCCAGGCATTGATGGCAAAGCCAAAATGAGTAAGTCATTAGGTAACGTGATTAACCTCGGCGCAACGGCTGACGAGGTGACCAAAGCGGTGAAACGTGTGTATACCGACCCGCTGCATTTAAAAATTGAAGACCCCGGCCATGTAGAAGGCAACATCGCCTTTACTTACCTGGATGCGTTTGATACTGACAAAGCGGCTGTTGCTGAGCTTAAAGCGCATTACATGCGTGGCGGCCTGGCAGACAGCATTGTCAAAAAACGCCTCGAAGCCGTGTTGCAAGAAATGCTGGAGCCAATTCGTACGCGTCGCGCCGAGCTGGCTAATGACAAAGGCTACATTTTGCAATTGCTACGTGAAGGCACCGAACAGGCGCGTGAAGTGGCAGCAAACACCATGAGTGAAGTGCGTGCCGCACTGGGGCTAACCTATTTCTAATTGCCGGACTAAACACACAGCATGAGTCGCGGCTTTGTTAAAGAAGATGACCTGGAGCTGGCCGGCACCGATTTACCGGAACGCCCGCAGAGCGCGCATGCCAACTATGTGACGCCAGCAGGGTTGCAGCAGCTACAACAGACGCTAAAAACGCTGGAAAGCGCACGCAGCCAATATGCAGCGCGTAAAGAAGAACCCAGTGCGCAGCAAAAACTGGCAGAAATTGACCGTGACTTGCGTTATGTGGTGGCCAGGCTAGAGTCTGCACAACTGGTAGAACCCGCGCAGCAACCGCGCCACACTGTATTGTTTGGCGCCAAAGTGCAGGTAGAAGATGAAACTGGCCAGCAATCTGTTTTTCAGATTGTAGGTGAAGACGAGGCTGATATTGCGCAGCAAAAAGTCAGTTATGTCTCGCCGCTGGCCAAAGCCCTGTTAGGGCGAAAAGCAGGTGACAGTACGCTGTGGCAACGTCCGGCCGGGCCGTTGCAACTGGATATTTTAACGATTGAATATTGATTAACCCACACATCATGAACGTATCACAAGCCATACAGGAACGTCGCTCGATCAAAGCCTACGATCCCACCCATCGCATGACAGAGGCCGAAATTGAGCAACTGTTCTCGCTGGCCATGCTATCTCCCACCGCTTTCAACATTCAGCACTGGCGGTTTGTCGTGGTGACTGACCCGGTATTACGCCATCAGATCCGCGCCGTCAGCTGGAACCAGGCACAAGTGACTGATGCCTCTTTGCTGGTCGTGCTCACGGCAGACCTCAAAGCCTGGGAAAAAGACACTGCCCGCTATTGGGCCAATGCGCCACAGCAAGTCAGTGATTACCTGGTGAAGGCGATTCACGACTATTACACCGATCATGCTCAGGCCGAGCGGGATGAAGGCATGCGCTCAGGTGGCATGGCGGCGATGACGCTGATGCTGGCTGCTAAAGAAATGGGCTATGACACTTGCCCCATGGATGGCTTCGATTTTGATGCCGTGGCAAAACTGATCAAGCTGCCTGCAGACCATGTGCCAGTGATGTTTGTGGTGGTGGGTAAAGCATTGGAAGCAGCCAAACCACGTAGCGGCCAGTTGACTATGGATGAAGTCGTCATCTACAACACTTTTTAAAAAATGCAGGCCATTAGCCTGCAAAAATAATTTTTATCTGCGTTCATCCGCGTTTATCTGCGGCTAAACTTTTAAAGGTTTTTCATGTTAATTGCAAACAATATCACCATGCAGTTTGGCTCCAAGCCACTGTTTGAAAATGTCTCAGTCAAATTTGGCGACGGTAACCGTTATGGCCTGATTGGCGCCAACGGATGTGGTAAATCCACCTTTATGAAAATTTTGGCAGGCGTACTGGAGCCAAGCAGTGGCAACATCAGCCTCGACCCGAACGAGCGCATGGCCTTTTTGAAGCAGGACCAGTTTGCCTACGAAGACCAGCGCGTGCTGGACGTGGTGATGATGGGCCACGAGCAAATGTGGAAGGCCATGCAAGAGCGCGATGCGATTTATGCCAACCTCGAAGCCACCGAAGACGACTATATGCGCGCGGCAGAGCTGGAAGGCGTGTTTGCCGAGTATGACGGTTATACCGCTGAGGCACGTGCTGGCGAATTGCTGTTAGGCGTTGGGATTCCACTTGAGCAACACAATGGCCCGATGAGCGCCGTCGCTCCAGGCTGGAAACTGCGCGTATTGCTAGTGCAAGCCTTGTTTGCAAACCCAGACGTATTACTGCTGGATGAGCCAACCAACAACCTGGACATCAACACCATTCGCTGGCTAGAAGACGTGGTCAACAATCGTGATTGCACCATGGTGATTATTTCGCATGACCGCCACTTTTTAAACCAGGTGTGTACGCATACCTGCGATATGGACTACGGCAAGATCACCTCTTACCCAGGCAACTATGATGACTACATGGAGGCCAGTATTGCGGCCCGTAACCAGCAAGCCAAGGACAACGCCAAAGCCAAGCAACAAATTGCCGACTTACAGGACTTTGTGCGCCGCTTTTCGGCTAACGCGTCTAAAGCCAAGCAGGCCACCAGCCGTGCCAAGCAAATTGATAAAATCAAGGTCGAAGAATTTAAACCTTCCAGCCGCCAGTATCCGTTTATCCGCTTTGAGTTTGACGACAGAGAAAAACTGCACCGCAATGCCGTCGAACTCAAAAAACTGAGCCATCGCTTTGACAAGCCATTGTTTAACGATATAGAACTGATGTTTGAAGCCGGTGAAAAAGTCGCCATTATTGGTGAAAACGGCATTGGTAAAACCACGTTCTTGCGTTGTTTGGCCGGCGACCTTGCACCTACGCATGGTGAAGTGAAGTGGGCAGAAAAAGCCAAACTCGGCTACTTTGCGCAAGACCATGAGTATGAGTTTGAGCAAGGCGAAGACCTGTTTGAATGGATGACCGCCCAGCGTCAGCAAGGCGATGATGACAATACCGTGCGCAGCATGCTCGGCCGCTTGTTGTTCCCTACCGAGGCGACCAGAAAATCGGTCAAAGTACTGTCTGGCGGTGAAAAAGGCCGTATGTTGTATGGCAAGCTGATGCTGGCCAAAACCAATGTATTACTGATGGACGAACCAACCAACCACATGGACATGGAGTCGATTGAGGCGCTGAATACGGCGCTCGATAAATACAAAGGCACCTTGTTTTTTGTGAGCCATGACCGTGAATTTGTGAGCTCAATCGCTACCCGCATTATTGAAATCAAAGCGGATGGCATTATCGACTTTACTGGCAATTATGAGGACTATCTCACCAGTCAGGGCATCGCCTGATGCCCGGCTGGTGTCGCAGTTTGTAAGCGATACATTCCGTTACACAGCTAGCATGATCAGACAAACACCCGATACATTCGGGTGTTTTAATGTCAACATTGCAATTTCGCAATGAAGATTAAAGGATACATCATGAAACTGAAAAAACTGGCAATGACAGGTCTTCTGGTATTGGTGTGCGGCACCGCTTTTGCCGAACCCGGCCATGGTTGCGACAAAGGTAAGTTTGACAAAGCCAACTGGCAAGAACACCGCCTGGCGCATTTTGAAAAGCATCAGGACAAATTACACACCATTCTGCAATTGAGCAGCACCCAGGAAAACGCCTGGAAAAACTATCAGGCACAAATCAAGCCACAAGACAAAGCTGAGCATCCAGATGTGGCTGAGTTAAACAAACTCAATACCCTGCAACGCCTGGATAAAATGGAAGCCTGGGATAAAGAGCGTGATTTGCGCCAGGCTGACCGTGCCAAAGCAGTACGTACTTTTTATGCGCAACTCAACGATGCACAGAAAAAGGCCTTTGACGAAAATGCCTTTCCCCAGCATCCGCAACACGAGGGCCCGCATCATGACAGACCACAACATGACAAATAAAAGCACGACAAATCACAGTATGCGTCACACTATCCTGATTTGATCAATGAAACCGGCCACAATGGCCGGTTTTTGTGCTCAAATATTCACTATTGTAAGCCCGAGACCTTGTTTATGACTGACGGCCATCCCGAGACCCATGTACTGGTGGTAGATGACGATGATGCGATTCGTGATTTACTGTGCGATTTCTTGCAGGACAATCAACTGACCACCCACCAGGCAGCCAATCACGCGCAAATGTGGCAAGCACTACAACAGCACATGCCAGATGTGATTATTCTCGATATCAACATGCCGCAACGCAGCGGTATCGAGCTGTGCCGCGAGTTGCGCGAGTCACCCAAGTATCGGTTACTGCCGATTATCATGCTCACCGCGCGCACCAGCTCACTGGATACCATTATGGGCCTGGAAACCGGTGCCGATGACTACGTTGCCAAACCATTTGAACCGCTGGAGCTGTTATCGCGCATCCGCAGCGTGATTCGCCGCTCGCGCATGCACGCAGAAAACCCGGGCAAAACAGCGCATGAAGAACCTGCCGACAGCGGCATTTTGCGCTTTATTGGCTTTAACGAGTGGACGCTAGACATCCAGAACCGCACCTTGATAGATCAAAGCAATACCAGTATTGCGCTCTCTAATGCCGAGTTCAAGTTTTTGCGTTTTATGCTCTTGCATGCCAACCGCACCTTGAGCCGCGATCAGCTCATGGAAGAAATGCATGGCCGAGAAGCAGGCCCATTTGACAGGTCAATAGACTTACAAATCAGCAGATTAAGGCAGAAACTTGAAGTGGATACTAAGAGTCCGTCCATGATCAAAACGCTGCGTAATGAAGGCTATCTGCTCACCGCAGATGTCCGTTATCTTAAATAAAAAAGCCCCTAAATATAAAGAGCACCACAGCGATGATAAAGAAATTGTTGGGCACCATGTCGGTCCGTATTTTCCTGATTACCGTCATTGGCATTTTGCTTACCGCTGCCGTGGTGAGCATGTTGGGGCAACGCGACTCACGCGAAAATGAAACGCGGCTACGCGACCAGTTTGCCTTCGACCGCATAGAGAGCATGATCCGTATTCTCGAAGCGACCGTGCCCGAAAAACGCTCAGAAATTCAAGATGTGTTTAAGCGCATGGGCAGCCATGTCACCGTGGGCGTAGAGCCTCCGCAAAATGCCCCGCTACTGCCTGCAGAACTCGCCAACCTCAACAACTTGCTGGTGCCTGAAGTAGCAGACTTTATCAGCCTATCCAAAGCCAGCCATTGCGCCCCGCGTCGTGCCCCGCCACCACCGCCCGGCTTTGGCGCCCCGCCGCCACATCCACATGGCCAGTGTTTGGCGGTATATACGCATTTAGAAGACAACACCCCGATTTTGATCGAGCTGCACTATGGTGGCCACCGTCCACCACCAGGGCCGCCACATGAGCGTAATCCACTCACTATTTTGCTCGCCCTCTTAGGGCTAATCAGCATTGTCTGGGCGGTTGCCTCTGTGGCCACCCAGCCATTGCGCAAACTGGCAAATGCCGCCTTGCAACTGGCCAATAATATCGAGCATGCCCCCTTACCAGAAAACGAAGGCTCAACCGAGGTGCGCCATGCCGCTAAAGCCTTTAACGAAATGCAACGCAGCATCCTCAAACACATGCAAGAGCGCGGCTTTATTCTTGGTGCCATTGCGCACGACCTGCAAACACCGCTCACACGCTTGCGTTTGCGCTTAGAAAAAGTCAAAGACCAAACGCTCAAACAAGGCTTGATTAGCGACCTGACCGCCACGCAAGAAATGGTGCGCGAAGGCCTCGATTTTGCCCGCCTGTGTGGTGAAAACATTCATAAAAGCAAGGTAGAGCTGACCGCGCTGGCCACCGCCGTGTGTGATGACTTTGAAGATGCTGGCAATGCCATCGCCAGCACATTACCCACGCAACCTATTACTATTTTAGGCTCTGCGCACCTACTCACACGCTGCCTGACCAACCTGCTCAATAACGCCATCGCCTACGCGCAAACACCCGCCTTGTCACTCTACACAGAAGGCAATCAGGTGATTTGCATGATTACAGACGACGGCCCCGGCATTCCGGCAACAGAGCTAAATAACGTACTTGAGCCTTTTCGCAGACTCGAAGACTCACGCTCGCGCCAAACAGGCGGCACCGGACTGGGCCTGGCAATCGCGCGCATGATTGTAGAAAAACATGGCGGCAAGATGTCACTCAGCAACAAACCGCGACCAGCCTCTGGCCTGGTGATTAAAATCACACTGCCACTGCAATAATCGGGCTTGCAACAACGGGCAATCATGATTGTTGAACAGCACAGGCGCCACGGTGTAGACTAGTGCCCTGCTTGATGCGTAAGCTATATAGAACTTGGCAAAAAAATCCGAACCGCCTAGGTGCCTATTTTGCAAGCTATTGATTTAAAAAACGGAGAAGTGGCAGAGCTGGTTGAATGTACCTGACTCGAAATCAGGCATACGCGCAAGCGTATCGAGGGTTCGAATCCCTCCTTCTCCGCCAGTGATTCCTAAATAATTGAATTTTAATAATAACCAATAGATTCATATAGATAGAGCGTAAAGTGAGCCACACAACTGGTACACATTAGGCTCTAAGATGCGTAAACAAATCCACATGATTAACCGTAAAGGCGTCTTCTATTTTCGCCGTAGAGTCCCTGAAGATTTACTCCCCCACTACGCCCCTCAGACCGAGTTTAAGTTCAGTCTAAAAACTAGAGACTACGCCGAAGCTGATAGGCTACAGCGCATCGAATCCGTGAAGCTTGACGAGGAGTTTGCCCGTATCCGTAAAGGGCAGACAGCTCCTGAGCTTCATACAATCTCACAAGATGTTATCAAGTCCCTTTCCGACCTTTGGATTGCTCATGTGCTGGAAGAGGATGAAGAGTGGCGTATGGATGGCTTATCAGAGAGTGAGTACGACAAGCTGTCTGAGTCCTTAGAGATTGTGGAAACTGGAGGGAAAGCAGCCTTAGCACGTGGCAACACTTCGCTGATCGAATTTGAAATGGAAGACTTCTGTGAGTCCCAGGGGTTCAAGATTGCTAAAGGTAGCGAAGCTCATAGACAGCTTTGTTATGCATTCCTGAGAGCTTCTGTACAAGCAAATCAACAGCAGACACTCAGACACCAGGGCGAAGTGATAGACACTCCTGTTGCGCCTAAAGTGGCTCCACCAGCGCAGCCTGTACCGCATGAAGCTGAGACCTTTGAGGCACTAAGGGACTACTGGTTTATGCAATCAAGCAAGAGCCAGTCAGCGTTGAGGATTGCGAATACAGCGATCAAGAAATTTAGAGACATGGTAGGAGACTTTAAACCGAGTGACGTAACCAAGGTAAACGCTATAGCGTTCAAGGATGCGCTACTCTCCAAAGGTGCGGCCCCTGCTACAATCAATAAAGACATGGGCATCCTGAAGGCTATCTTTAGTACTGCTGAAGCAAACTCTAAGCTACCTTCAAACCCGTTCAAAGGCGGGAAGGACTTACCGATTCCAGAAAAAGAAGTCGAATCGCCATACACGCTTGAAGAGCTAAAACTTATCTTTAACTCCCCCGTATTCAAAGATGGCTACAGGCCCAAGCAATGTATGGGCGAAGCTGCATTCTGGTTACCGCTGATAGGTCTTTACACTGGATGTCGATTGAATGAAGGCGCTCAGCTATTCACTGAAGATGTTAGTGAGCAAGAGGGTATCCCCTACTTTCTAATCAAACCTGACGCTGCTACAGGGCGAAGCGTCAAAGACGGTAAGAAGCGGCGTGTACCTATCCACCCTGACCTGGTCAAAATGGGTCTCCTGGATTACGTGGCTAAGATGAAACAACAGGGACACGTGCAGCTATTCCCTGAGCTTAAAGTCACGCGTGTTAATGGTAAGCTAGGTGATAACTGGGGTCGCTGGTGGTGTAGCTACGTCAGGAAAGACTTAGGCATATCTAGGATACCGCAGCCTTTCCACGGACTCAGGCACACATTTGTAGAGTATGGCCGGACATCATCGATGTCTGAGTATCATAGAGAGATCATTGAAGGCCACACCCCAGCTAATGTAGCTTTCAGAAGCTATGGGGGCAAGTTGTATCCGCTTAAGCCTTTGTATGAAGAGATCGTTAAGCTTGAGTTTAAAGGGCTGGACTTATCGCATTTGAGAAAATAATTTAAAAGGAACCATAGATAAGTCGTAAACAAGGAGTTAGCTATTCAAAAACTTATCCTGTATTCCCATCTTACGCATGGTCTCCGCTGCCTTCTGAAGTGCTTGGCTAAACTGGTCTGGGTTCAACTTTTCCTCACAATACAGCTTGTAGTTGCCCGCGTCCCCGCTATCGAATTCCTTGTGCCCTGATGCTGCAATTACAGCGTACCACGCACACCCAGTGATTGGCTCATATGGTGAATTGAATTGACCAGTAGAATAGCTGTAAGCAAGATTACGTTGCGCCTGATAGTCTCCCTTTTCGGCCTCCTTCGTAAGCTTAGCTAAAGCCTCTTGACCCTTTAACTGCTTTTCCTCTGCAACTGCTTTTGCTTCATCTACTGATTCCACTATTTGTAAGTTCTTATCAGGGAAATATTTAGCCCCATCCTGGCTGGCTGTACATAAAGCTGCACAAGTGGGCTTAGCTATCTCTATACCTGGCTTGAAACCGCCACCGATGTAAGCCCAACAATTGTGACCTCGTGCGCGTATCCAGTATTGATCTTTATCGGCTGTTTCTGATACGTGAAACTGTATCGTTAGGCCTTTGTTCCAGCCGTAGTCTGGTGTGAAATATTGCTCTATTCCCTTGGTGAGTTTAATTGAGTCTAAGAACTCACTGTTATTGGCTAAATGGGTGCATGTTTGCTCAAAGGATTTAACAGCCTGTTTCACCTCAGCGGAAGTTGCATCCACACCATCGCCGTATTGGTAACTTACAGAGCTTGGGCTAGAGCAGCCAATAGTAAAGGATGCAGCAATGAGAGTACCCAGGAGTTTATACATTTTATTGTCGTTTCTTATAATTGAAATTAGAGCTTGAGCGCCCATAGTGTTACGCTCAAATTTACTACAAAAATCCGTGAAGGTATATCCTCCAGCGCCACCGAGAAAATACCCCCCATAGCCCCCTTCAGTTACACCCTAGGCACTGCCAGTTATCAACTCGATGAAATCTAGATACAATCGGGGAAAACAATAAAGAAGGTATGACAAGTATGAAAGTCAGAGAAGAAACATTGAGGTGGGCGGTAATGGTCGCAGCCTCTGTCGTGGTTGCCGTGTATAACATCGAGTACAGCTTACTTCCATACCCTGACACACTCCTAAACTATTTGAAGCAACTGGTGTGTGTGAGCCTGGTCGCTTACTTTGGAATTTTCTTAGTAGTGCTGTTACCTTGCGGGCTGCTTGTGGGAAAGCTTGAAAGCATGATAGACGTACCTAATTTACCGATTACACAACGGTACACCGCTTTGTCAGACGCGGTTGCTATAGTTAGCTGTATAACGATCATCGTAATAACCTTGCTGCTTTGGCTCAGCCATAAAGAACTTTATTTCTACACAGATATGTACCGATAACCAAAGCAAAAACCCCAAGGGACGCACATCACACTGGGGTTTCTCCTTCAGTAATATATCTCTGTAAGCTTTAGCCTTTAATTGATTCCATAGCCCTCCTTAAGCACTCTCTGTTGTCGTAGATCACCCGTTAGCTGTTAGTAACACCTCCAGCCCTAAAGCGTAAACGTATAACGCCTGACCTTCTCTGTGCGCGCCTAAGTAGCTCTTAGGCTTCTTTGTAGTTGCTACACCGATAGCCAATAAACCCACACGAAACAGAGACAGAACCCCAGGGATTACCTCTAATTCAAACCAGTTGCCAAACGTTAAAGCCATTTCTAATACCCTTTAATTTGTTGTTAGTGTTGTATTGCTTTTTATAAACTAACATCAAATAAAATCCTTTGTAAACAATTATTTGCTTTCCACTTAGGGAAAGTACTTTAAGTTTACTGGGTGCAATTAGGGATAACCTAAAGGCAAACACCTAAGCGAAACCAATGGCACTCAGGCCAACTGCATGTAGCTCAGAAGGTACACCCTATGAGCCTAGCGAAACACCTAGGTTTGCCTATAGCTCAAAACTGTTGACTTTCATTGAGCCACCATTGATAATATGAGCCACACTCAATGAGCCACCCAAAGGAAGCTACTATGTCAAATATCACTTTTGGATATGTACGTGTAAGTACAGACGATCAAACCACAGAGAATCAAAAGCGAAGCATAGCGGAGCGTTACCCGAATGTGCGCTGGTATTCAGATGATGCAGTATCGGGGGCGATAGTAGCTGCTCAAAGACCTAAGCTGTCCCAACTTCTAGAGACTGTACAGAGTGGTGATACGGTTGTGGTTGCGGCTATAGATCGCCTGGGGAGAAATACTGTAGACGTTCTCACGACTGTTGAGCTAATGAAAAACAAAGGTGTGTCTGTAGTGTCACTGAGGGAAAACTTCGACCTCTCTACGCCTGTAGGTATAGCCATGCTAACAATGCTTGCAGCAATGGCTCAGCTTGAGCGTGAGAATATCAAGGCGAGACAACTAGCGGGACTTGAGAGAGCCAGGGCTGAGGGAAAGAACCTGGGAAGAGAGAAAACAATAGATGATAGCCAAGTTGCCTCATGGAGAATGAGTAATAATGCCTCTATAGCTGATACGGCTAACCACTTTAGTATCTCGGTAGCTTCTGTTAAACGTGCTTGCAGAAGCGCCCCTCCAATGAAATAAGCACCTAGCGTCCTACGTAAGGAATCTTTGAACAAGTAACCTCCGCTTTAACCTTGTACTTTGCTAGAAGCATTTCTACAGACTTCTTTCGCCTAACACTGTCAGGATGCGGCCCCACAATAATGCGCTTTATTGGTAGACCATTGAATAAGGTTAAACGCGGAACCAGAAGACCGTCCTTAATACTGAAAGTGGTTGGTAGTAGTTTTTTGGTGGATGGGCTACTTGAAAGTGCAGCCTCTTCAAACTCGGTAGGGGTTGATGGGATAATGGCTATTCGCACCTCAGCCTCTTCACTGAAGCCCCCATGTTTGTGCATTAAGGCCATCCGAATATTTGGCACCATCGATGCCCATATATCAGTCGGCTCAAGAGTTTTAATGTAATTCCTAAAGCTAGTTTTGACTTCGTCTTCAAGCTTTTTAATATCTGACCTCTCAATTGACTGCTGGTTGTAAGCTATCTCACAAATCGTCTGAAACTTAAGAAGATATTTTGAATGCTCCAGCCAGAATAGTGCCTCAAGCGCTTGCGTGTTAAAAACAATTGCGTAACCCCCATCTTGTCCATAACCGCGCCATTGACTCAGTAAACCGTCTTGTGTTATTTCAGGTGTAGTAGCGCCACAAAACGAAGTAAGATAGGGTGCATACGAACCCCAGATGGCTTCACTCGTTGCCTTCAAGGCATCCCCGATAAACGCCTGAGTAAATGCCTCAAGACCTTTTGGGAACCCGTCCACTTCACTTTTAAACTCTGGCGAATCTCTATACTTTTCAGCTAATGCAGACGGTATAACCTCCCCTAAAACCTCAGGAAGCCGTGTCTTGAAGAATGACTTAAACTCGTCACTATCGTTAACGTACTCATAATGAGTCGCCCATAATGTTTTAGTACTTAAAATTCCTTCCAAACCAACAGCCGTCGTGTAATGGAATAGCTCGGGATACTTTTCAAACAGCGCTTCGGACATAAATTTTCTCAGTTTGTTATCTAATAAGCATACGCCATAGACTAGGTACACCCACTCCTAGCAACTGCACTCACAAAGTAGCTGAGGCCTCTGCAAAGGCACTACCATACCCTTAATTTACCAAATCTATACACGTACCTACCATACCTAAAGTTAACGCGTTATAGCTCGATTGCATTTCTACGGCTTACGAATACCCGCCTGTAAGACCTGGGGATTTACTGATAAACCCTCACCATCGGTAAATCAGAACTCCGAACACTTATTGCTTAGCCCACGCTCCAGATATGGCATTGGTAGCTTCTTGGTAAATTTCTCCCGACAAAGGTGTACAGTTTTCCGAGTACCCATTATCACTATAGGACACTACTGTCTCATTAGTTTTAACGTCCACCAGCTCAGCGGTAAAGTTCTCGAAGTTATACCCACCAGCGAAGCACCTATCACGAATATCAGCGATAAGGGACACTACATATCGTGCTTCAGCTTCCTTGTAAATCTCTGTGCGTGTTTCTGAGGTTTGATCTTTGACTAGAGTTCTAGTAGGCACCCTCAATACTTTGAAGCCCGCTTCCTTGAGCCTCTTCTCAATCTCTAAAGTGTAAGGCTCCCGAGGCGCATCAAGGGCGACGACCTTAGCCTCTTGAATTTTCCCATCTCTCATCACGATGTGCTGAGTAGGAGTACACCCAACAACCAGCACCGAAAGTAAGCTTATTATTTTGTACACCAGTTTCCCCTTTCTACTCTTGTAGTTACCTCAATTGTAGGGGATAAACCCTCACCTTCGGTAAATCAGGCGAAAGCTTCCCCGAGTGATCTCCAAGTTTTTACCAGTTTCAACAAGTCCATCATTGTGTCGCCCTCGACACTCTACAGCCCTCAGCTGATGGACACCGTTTACCATGAGCTACGTTTGATCGTTGTACCGCTTCTAATCGCATCCGCATGTTTTTAGAAGTAGTACCGCTGAGAGTAGCAGCAAAGGAAGTGATGCACCCTTTGGCTTTGGTAAATGGCTGAGGATGCGGAAAAACCTAAAGGTTTCGGCTAAAGCTTCTCTTAAGTTTTCTCTTAAGTGTTAAACATCAATACAGAATACTTAATATCAATAAACTTAAGAGAAAACTTAAGTAACACTTAAGGGGGTGTGTACATCGTTGTACATCCCTCAACTATCACAAGCCTAAAGCAGCTTAAGTTTTAACTGTAGTTGCCTCTTCAGTTGGAGTACCTATCAAGGTACGTCCTCCATAATCCATCAAACCTCAATCACACCTAAGCCACACTTAAGACGATTTACAGCAGCCCTTGGGACACCTAAGTCTCTCTCAGGACTTCGCTTGATTTACCCCTCACAGTGAAGCCCCCAGGGCTGCTCTAAGCCTTCTTCAGTTTGGCTTAACTTCGTGTACTCAATCTTGTGTACATAAACCTCAGTACCTCCTATCTGTAATTAACAACCCTGCTTATCTTTTTTCGGAATAAGGAATAACCATGCTCACACCTAAGCCACCCTTAAAACACACCCACCATCACAACGGCAGAGAGAAACTGCAAAACGGACGCTGGGAGCTTCGATGCTCTCTAACCAATCAGGGCAAAGAAAACTTCGACACACTCAAGGAAGCCTGGGAGAAACACTTAGGCAAGCCCCTAACTCAATCTAAGTTCCTTGATTACTTCTTTGATGCTTCAGTTAAAGCAGCCACTAGGGGAGGTATCTAACAATGACACAGCTTCTACCCTGCCCCACTTGTGGACACCAGCACATAAAGCCAGGCACCAGAACTAAATTCAAATGTAGGAACAAAGGCTGCTCAATTTGGCTTGAGCTATCTGAAGACCTTACTCAGCTACAAGATCATTACGCTAGGAAGGCGTCAGATAAAGCCTCAAAGGATAACTGGTGGCATCAGCAAGCACTCATAAGGCAACGTAAGCTAAATACGGATTACGAAACTGCAAAGTCTCTAGTCTTAGCTGAGCATAACGCAAACACTCAGAGAATGCGCGAGGAAGCCAGAGTAGCGAAGCTCTTTCCACCTGACCCTACCAAGACAAAACCTAAAGCCCCTAAGGTTCAAACCTTCTCCAACACCACCAAGCCCGTAGTGGCTATGAGTTCAACCGCAGACGATGACACAGATGCGCCATTCTAAGCCAGGCCAACTTAAGAGGCCTCGTCCACACCTACCCCTAGGCCAGCTCCAAAGTCCAGCCTAAGGCCTCTTTGCAGACGCCTAAAGCAGCATTAGGCACAGTAGATTAAGGCTAAAAACACGAAGCCCTCTTGGAGTTTATCCTTGAGGGTTTTTCAATCAGGCGCTTAACTTCCCCCGGCCCAGTGTAGCCTCAATTCTATTCTGTAATGAAGTTTTGAAAGCACCTAATTTGTCTTGTTCCCACACTACGAAATTATATTGACGATTGTCAAAGTGAACATCGTGGAGCGAATCTCTCCTAACAGTCCATATCACTGGAAGCCCCATCCCTAAAGCAAAGCCAGCTTCAAAATAAACGCCACCACGTTGACCTGTAAAGTCAGCTACAACAAACTTACTCTTGCGTAACATCGCAATTATCTCATCATCAATGCGGTTATTGTGATCGTGTGTATCAATGCGTTTAGCCTCATAACCAGATGCAACAATCGCGGGTAATATAGCCTCAGTCCATGCGGGGAGCACCTCAGAACCAAACCACATTGCACAAAATCCTATTTGACTGTCCGCATTGATTTGCTTTGCCTCTTCCAAAGCCGCATAACCCTTAGGGGTGATGCTTGCTGTGTCTATAAAGTCAAATTTAATATACTGCATTTCGGCGTCAAGAAACCTATTCACAAGATAAGCAAGCTCATCGTAATTGACTGACCAAGAGACTCCGATGAACTCATCTGAAAGTGGGTCTACTGCGGCCCCCATGTACTGGCACTTATGACCCATTGCTTGCAGAATCTTGAAAGCCCGTTCAGCAACAGTGGGCGACTGTAATGATTTCAGCATTCCTACATGCTCTGAGGTGATTATTAATCCCTGATTTTCTCTAAGCCATCCCGAAATGTTAGCGCGTTGCCTATTTGTGAGATTACCGTTATCTAAAACTGCACTGGCTGTACTACTGAATTTGTAATTACCACATTTGGGACAATTACAAACATCATTACCGTTTATTGATGCACCTTGTGCTGGTGATTTACATATGAAACAGGTTACTTCTATCATTCCGCAATCCCCCAGTTAAGTACTCTACATAACGAATGATTATAGTTTAGACAATTACCTTTTAGGGAAGCTGCTGGACGTCGTGGCTCAACGCAACCCCTACTGTAGGTATTGCAATGGCTGATTTGAATAGTTACCATATGAAAAGTGGTACACAATAGTGAGCCACACAGCCTCACCAGATGCCTCCTAAGTCATTGATTATTAATAAATCGTTTCGGAGTTTCAGGAATCCCTCCTTCTCCGCCAGAAATCATTATTTACTCCAATCCAATCCAATACCGGATTGGTTGTCTTAAGCCATTAAAAATAGATGAAAATGTTGGCGACTACGTTTGAGAGGGCAATGCCCTTTTGAGTTTGAAAATCGTTTCCACAATATCTGTGGATAAGACAGTGGATTGAGTCTTAATAGTAGCGATAACTACTTGTTCTAATGACGCTTTGCATGAGTGAGTATTATTTATACGACTGACCTGAATATATTTAGCCTTGCTTGGTGTTTTGAGCTTAGAGATGCATCCAACGTTAGCCTATTTCTGGCGATTACTACAACTCACCGGCACCACCAATGCGCTCAGCGGTGCCAATGAATGAGCTGATTAGTGAGTTTCAAGCTTCATATACACGTCTTCGTCTGACACCATGTCCAATACTTGTTCTGTAAACTCGTCAGAGCACTCGCTTGACCACTCAGCATCCTCATTGAAGTCTTTGGTCATCATCGGCAAAAAGCTCATGTGCATGTACTGCCCATCGTCCATTTTAATCGCCTGTACCTGATCCGGATGCTCAACTAACTCCCAGGTCTCAGGGATGTCTAATTCCACTTGAATGGTAACTAATAGTTTTTTCATATTGCGCCCTTGTATTAAGTTGCTTGTTAAGGTTGTGGACTATAGGTGTTCTTTAGGTGAACCACAAGCAAACTTTTATGATCAATCAGTGCAAAATTTATCGGGGTATATATTCAGTCGCTGCTGTGAAAGAGCGCTCGTAGGATAATGCAGTGTGACAAGGCGAGGAATAGCCCAAGGTAATTTTTGAACAGCTGCCTGCAAGTCAGTTGCCCCTAGATGACACGATAAGCCGTGCTAGTATGATTAGTATTAAAAAGAGGTAGGAAGCAGCATGAGAACTAAAAGATTAAACAGTCGATACAACAAGGGCAGCGCCAAAGCAACCATGTTTGCGGTCATGTTTATAGTCGCGCTTATTGTTGCTGGGTATTTTCTCCGAGAGAGCAATAAGACCCGGCAGGCAACCGTGGTTGAGTCAGCCGATGCTGGGCATTTGGTGAGTATGTCTTTTGTATCCAACACGTTTAGTGCAGATCACACCAAGATAGAAACTAACAAAGGCACTTATATCGTTCGTGGCAAACTTCAGGCAGAAACAGGGGCCACCTTTAAACTTGAGAAAAGATTGAATAAGCAAAAATTTCTTTGTGAAACCTCAAGCAACCAATGTTGGAAGTTGGTATTTTAAGCACAAAGATGTGGGGCGATAAACCAACTCAGGAGTAACTCCTATATTCGAGGGTGTCCTGAATTTTGTGTAAACGGCGGTTGATTACTGACTAGGCACTCTGTCCTCGAACTGTATGGTAAACCTGTTTAGCGCAGGTTTCCAATCTCTCAGTGGCATAGACCACTTTTTGCTAGCGTTTTGTAATGCTAGGTAGAACAATTTAATCAACGACTCATCATTCGGAAACGAGCCACGATTCTTGGTGACTTTCCGCAAACTCATATTCACAGACTCAATGGCGTTGGTGGTGTAAATCACGCGCCTGATTTCAGGCGGATAGTCAAAGAACGGAATGATGCGCTGCCAGTTGCTGCGCCAGGATTTGGCAATTAAGGGGTAAGCCTCACTCCACTGATGCTCAAAGTCCATCAGCGCCCTTTCAGCCTCAGCCAGTGTGGCAGCGCTGTAAATCGTCTTCAGGTCAGCTGCAACCGCTTTGCGCTTGTTCCAGCCCACATAGTTCAGGCTGTTGCGCACCATGTGGACAATGCAAAGCTGCACCGTGGCTTGCGGATAGACTGTCTCGATCGCTTCAGGGAAACCTTTTAAGCCATCCACGCAGGCAATGAAGATGTCTTGTACGCCACGGTTCTTGAGTTCAGTCACGACCGCCAGCCAGAACTTGGCGCCTTCAGTCTGCGCAATCCATAAGCCCATCACTTCCTTGTGACCGTCCATGTTGACGCCTATGGCGAGATACACCGCCTTGGCACGCACACTACCAGTATCTCTGACTTTGACATGGATGCAGTCCAGATAGACAATAGGGTAAATGCTGTCGAGAGGGCGAGATTGCCACAGCTTAACCTCATCAATCACTGCATCAGTGACATTGGAAATCAGCGTCGGTGAAATCTCTGTGCCGTACATCTCTGACAAGTGCTGTTGAATCTCACGTACTGTCATGCCTCTGGCGTATAGCGAGATAATCTTCTCATCAAAGCCCGACCAGCGGGTTTGATGCTTGGGGATCAGTTGTGGCTCGAAGCTGCCTGCGCGGTCACGGGGGATTTCAATCGGCAGCTCACCAAAGTCTCCTTTGAGGGTCTTGCTGCTTTTACCGTTGCGGGTGTTGCCAGTGGCATTCTTCACTGGCGCATGTTTATCGTGGCCAAGGTGTTCGGCCATCTCTGCTTCAAGGGCACGTTCAACCAGTGCTTTGGTTAACTGCTTGAGCAGGCCATTCTCACCAATTAAATCTTCGGGCTTTTTATAGTTCGCCAACAATCCATCAATCAGATCGTTGGGTAGGGGTTTTGATACGGTCATTTCTACTCCAAAAGTACGTGCGCAGTTTCCTGCAAAATGACCGTTTACACAAAATTATTTATACCCTCCTATATTCATCGCTAATGATTCCTTGCATGCTAACAACCAGCGTTTGATGCCCCCAATAACAGCTTAAAGCGAGGCAACTCGTTGCAAGTTGGGTCATCAACTCTTCCCCGATCCGGTTAAGACATACTATCTCCGGTTTAAGGCATCCCTTTTGGGGTGCCTTTTTCTTTTGCAGTCTGCGCCAGTATGTTGGCTTTAATTTTCACAACCACGCCTAAACATGATAGATTTTTAAAAAATATAAAAATCATCATGCCATGCAAGCCGTCACCCCTGCTTCAAGCTTTTTCAATACGCGCCTCTTCTTTTTGTTAGCGATAGCCATCAGCAAACCCGTGATCGCCAGTGACACTACTGACGAGCTAGAGTTAGCTGATGTTGAAGTCACCGCCCCCAAGAGAAACGCCTCTACTCAACCCGCACCGCTAATGGCGGAGTCGATTGCTGAGCGCAGTTTACACAATGCGCATGTCAATCAGGTTTCACAGCTAAACGGCCTGCTGCCTAATTTTGCTATACAGCAATATGGCGTGTATAAAAGCGCTTATATTCGCGGCGTTGGCGGTGGTGGCAGAAATGCAGGGTTTGATGCGCGCACGGCGGTGTATGTGGATGGCGTGAATGTCGGGCCAACCATGGCACTCGAAAGCCTGCTGTTTGATATTGACCAGATAGACATTGCCAAGGGCCCACAAGGCTATGCGCAGGGCAATCAATCCGATACTGGCGCGATTTTTATCAATACACAACAAGCAAGTGCATTACCCGAGGCACGCATCAAATTCGGTCTGGGTAATCTTGATTATCGCGAAACCACGGCGGTGATGAATATGCCGCTGGCTGAGCACATCAGCACCCGCATTGCGGTTAGAAAAGAAATCCGCGATGGTTATGTCACCAATAATAGTGATCAACAGGCCCTTAAAGATCAGGATAATACTGCGGCCAGGGCGCAGTTACAGGTGCAAACCAGCGAACAGCATCGCTTAAAGTTGTATGCCGACTATGCTGACCTCAGTAACCAGAACTTTTTGGCACAACCAACTACCGGTATGTTTGGCCAGCCGGTACAAAGCGGCAATACATTCTCACGCGTTTATTTAAATACGCAACCAATAGCACACACGCTGGCGCAAGGCTTCAGTATTCAGAGTGAGCGGCAATTGGCCAACCACGCACAGCTAGAGATGATAGTGGCGGCCAGAGATCACCGGCACAGCCGCCAAGCGGACAATGACTATAGCGCCAATGATGTATTAGCGACCTATTACAAAGATCGCCACCAGCTCACCAGCCAGGAGTTTCGTTATCGCTCAGACGAGCAAGAGACACTACGCTATGTCTCGGGGCTGTATTTCTCGCAAGAGGCGCAATCTAATGATCGCCGTGCCGTGTTTGGCAATGACATGGCCACACTGATAAAACGCCCCGGTGCGACTATATTGACACCATTTGGAGCAACATTTGGCATCACAGCGGGCGCCGTAGTGCCATTACAGGCCAAGGTGAACACGCAAACCCAGGCCTTATACGCCAATGCCAGTTACGAGTTCGAGCCACTTATACTGCACGTGGGCGGGCGTTATCAATGGGAGCAAAAGCAGCTAGATTTCAGTTTGGACGGCGCACAAAGCGGTGCTTTCCGCATAGGCTCGTTAAACCAGCAACAGCAATCCATGACCAATCACTTTTTCTCGCCGATGCTGGCAGTCAGCGCTCAGCCTAATCAAAAAAATAGCTTGCTGGCTAAATTTGCACGCACCTATAAAAACGGCGGTTGGAATACCGACTTTTTAAATCGGGCCCAAGTACAAGATGGCTATGCATTTGCACCTGAGTCGGTGAATAGCCTGGAGTTTGGCTGGCATTATGCGCACACGGCGTTTGACCTAAACACCACGTTGTTTGTGAATCATTACGACAACTACCAGGTATTCCAGTTTTCTCGGCTAGGCAACGCACAAGTGCTGCAGTTGCGTAATGCTGCCAGCGTCAGAACGCAAGGCCTGGAGGTGGCTGCGCTGATCCCCATAAACCAGGCATGGCATATCAACACTAAATTGGCCTATTTAGATGCCAGTTACCTGCGTTTTTCTAGCGGTGGCGCTAACGGCACTGATGCCTCCGGTCAAGCACTGCCTGACGCGCCCCGCTGGAGTATCGCCAACACGCTCAGCTATGGCGTGCATGCGCATGCACTCACAGGCAAACTGGAGGCGAGCATTCAGCATTACTACCAATCAGCCACCTACAGCGGCATTAGCAACGAGCCTGAAAACAGCCAATTGTCTAAAAGAAACGTGCTCAATACCTGCCTCAACTACACCACCGACAACCAGCACTGGCTGTGGAGTGTATGGGTGAGAAACCTCACTAACCAGCAGTTTGCCGTGGCAAAGGGAAAAGACTTTTTAGGCAATCAAATCGCGATTTATAACGAACCCAGACTATTGGGGGTGAGTGGCGAATATCGGTTTTAAGGCGTTATGACGATGAACAGCGCGAGCGCGCTCAAACTCAAACTCAAACTTCAGATTGCAACGCGCGAATTTCTGGCAAGTTGCGCCACCAGCTATACACATCCATACCGCAGCCAAATACATAACGGTTAGGCACAGTTAAGCCAACCACATCGGCCTGCAACGGTTTTTGCAGGCAATTGTCTTTTTCGGTAAGTACAGCGGTCAATACTCGGTTAGCACCTGCCTGTTGGCAATAGTCAACCACGGCTGCCAGGGTAATGCCTTCGTCCAGAATGTCGTCCACCACCACCACCGTTTGCCCGGCCAGATCGAGTTCTGGCTGCTTGCTCCAGACGATGTCTTGCCCGGCGGTGCCGTGATAGCGGTTGGCTTGCAGGTAATCCAGCCTCGCTGGCAGCGGCAAGCGGCCCATTAACTGGCCTGCCAGATATAAACCGCCACGCATCACACACAGCAGCACGATAGGCTGGCCGTCAGCTAACCGTTCGCGCAACTGCTCAGCCATACGATCAATCGCTAGGCTAACCTCGGCCGCGGTAAACACGACATCAGACTGGGCGAGCCAAAAATCTGGCGATTGTGCCTGTGCAGCCAGCATGCGTGCCTAGATGTCCAGTGATTTCAAATAGCTTCTAAAGCTATCGGCAATTTCAGGGTGCTTTAACCCGAGCTCAACGTTGGCCTGCATAAAGCCAAGTTTGCTGCCGCAGTCGTAACGCTTGCCTTTGTAGCGATACGCCATGACTTTTTCGTATTCCATCAAGGCAGAAATACCGTCAGTCAGCTGAATCTCACCACCCTTGCCTGGTTTAACATGCTCCAGGCAATCAAAAATACGTGGGCTTAATACATAGCGACCCACCACAGCCAGGTTAGAAGGGGCTTCTTCTGGCTTTGGCTTTTCTACCATGCCTTTGACTTCAAGCAAGTCGTCTGTTTGTGCCACAGCATCGACCACGCCATAGCTGCTGGTTTCTTCTGGTGCCACAGTTTCAATGCCCAAAATGGAGCATTGCTGCTCAACATACATATCCACCATTTGTTTGGTGATAGACACATCACCTACCAGCAAATCGTCAGCCAGCAACACTGCAAACGGCTCATTACCCACCACAGGTTTAGCGCATAGCACCGCATGCCCCAAGCCCAATGCTTGTGACTGGCGAATAAACACGCAGCTCACGCCTTTTGGCAAAATGCTGTGCACGATGTCGAGCAGCTTTTGCTTGCCAGCGGCTTCCAGCTCTGCTTCAAGTTCATAGGCTTTGTCAAAGTGGTCAGCAATCGAGCGCTTGTTACGGCCGGTGATAAAAATCAACTCAGTCGCGCCCGCTGCAATCGCCTCTTCTGCGGCATATTGAATCAATGGTTTATCCACGACAGGCAACATCTCCTTTGGGCTCGCTTTGGTCGCCGGCAAGAAACGCGTGCCTAGCCCCGCCACCGGGAACACTGCTTTTGTAATTTTTTTCATGGTCGTATCCTAATAAAAATAGTTATAAAAATAATCAACAATTATCTAATATTCAGTATAGATTTTACTTTTAACAACAGCACGGCACTGGCCAGCAGCGCCGTGATCGCATTAGCAATTATCACCGGCCAATCCTGAATCAGGATGCCGTAAACCAGCCACAGCAACACGCCTGCTGTAAAAATCGTATACATGGGCAGTGAAATACCGCTTAAATCCCGGGTGCGCCATGATTTCAGCACTTGTGGCACAAATGCTAGCGTAGTGCACACTGCCGCCATCGAGCCAACACAGGTATTTAACGTGATCACTTCAAATCTTCTACTTCGGCACCAAACGCCTGTAACTTAAGCTTTTTCAGCT
This sequence comes from Methylophilus sp. 5, assembly GCF_000515275.1. Classification (NCBI taxonomy): domain Bacteria; kingdom Pseudomonadati; phylum Pseudomonadota; class Betaproteobacteria; order Nitrosomonadales; family Methylophilaceae; genus Methylophilus; species Methylophilus sp. 5. The sequence goes on along the minus strand of NZ_KI911560.1, from coordinate 2,443,081 downwards.
GGTCACGGAATTGGGCCGCTTTTTCAAACTCCAGGTTTTTAGCGGCGTCGTGCATGGCTTTTTCAACGCGCTTGAGCTCTTTGGTCACCGTTTTTTCGCTCATGCTGGCAAAGCTGGCCTGCTCTTGCGCCGCCTTGCGTTCACGCTGGGCTTCGTCTTTGTCGTACACGCCATCAATAATATCCTTGATGCGCTTGGTCACGCCCTTGGGCGTAATGCCATGCTCGGCATTAAAGGCCACCTGGATTTTACGTCTGCGATCGGCTTCATCCATCGCCAGCTTCATGCTGCGTGTAATTTTGTTGCCGTAAAAAATCACCTTACCGTTGAGGTTACGCGCCGCGCGGCCTGCAGTTTGAATCAATGACCGCTCAGAGCGTAAAAAGCCTTCTTTGTCTGCATCGAGCACAGCCACCAGAGAGACTTCTGGAATATCCAGGCCTTCGCGCAGCAGGTTAATGCCCACCAGCACATCAAACTCGCCCAGACGCAGGTCACGGATAATTTCAACCCGCTCTACCGTATCAATATCGCTGTGCAAATAGCGCACTTTCACGCCATGCTCGCTTAAATAATCGGTCAAATCTTCGGCCATGCGTTTGGTCAGCGTGGTCGCCAACACGCGCTCGCCAACATCTACGCGTAATTTAATCTCACCTAGCAAGTCATCCACCTGCGTATCAGCTGGTTTCACCGTGATTTCAGGGTCAACCAGGCCGGTCGGCCGCGCAATCATTTCGACCACTTGCTGCTGGTGATTTTTCTCGTACTCTGAGGGGGTCGCCGACACAAACACGCACTGGCGCATAATGCGCTCAAACTCTTCAAACTTAAGCGGGCGGTTATCCATGGCCGAAGGCAAACGCCAGCCGTAATCGACCAGATTAGATTTACGCGAACGGTCACCCAGATACATACCGCCAACTTGTGGCACAGTGACGTGGCTTTCATCAATAATCATCAATGCCTGCTCAGGCAAATAATCAATCAGCGTTGGTGGCGGATCGCCAGGATTACGGCGGGTTAGATGGCGGCTATAGTTTTCAATGCCTTTACAAAAGCCAATCTCGTTCAGCATTTCGAGGTCAAACCGCGTGCGCTGCTCAATACGTTGCGCTTCAACCAGCTTGTTTTCGCTCAAGAAAAAACTCACGCGTTGACGCAACTCTTCTTTAATCGTATCCATCGCCCGCACCGTCGCTTCACGCGCCGTCACATAATGGCTGGATGGAAAAATTCGAAAGTTATGAATCTTGCTAAAAATCTGGCCAGTGAGCGGGTCAAACAACTGTATCGTTTCAATTTCATCGTCAAACAGGCTGATACGCACCGCTGTTTCACTGTTCTCAGCCGGAAACACGTCAATAATATCGCCACGCACGCGAAAACAACCGCGACTAAAATCAAAGTCGTTACGGTCGTATTGCATGCTAATCAGGTGCGCCACGACGTCTTTCTGCGTCATTTTCTTGCCCTGATGAATATGCAGCACCATGCCATGGTACTCACTCGGGTCACCAATGCCGTAAATGGCCGACACGGTCGCCACAATCACCGCATCTTCACGCTCCAGCAAAGCCTTGGTTGCCGACAAGCGCATCTGCTCAATATGCTCATTAATGCTGGAATCTTTTTCGATAAACAAGTCGCGTGAAGGCACATAAGCTTCTGGCTGGTAGTAGTCGTAATAACTGACAAAATACTCCACCGCATTATTAGGAAAAAACTCCCTAAACTCACTATAAAGCTGGGCGGCGAGTGTTTTGTTGGGTGCCATGACAATGGCCGGTTTACCAGTGCGGGCAATCACGTGGGCCATGGTGTAAGTTTTACCAGAGCCAGTCACACCGAGCAATGTTTGAAATTTCAAGCCATCGTTAATGCCTTGCGTCAGCTTTTCAATCGCCTGTGGCTGATCACCAGCGGGCGGAAACGGCTGGTGCAGTTCGTATTTACTACCAGGAAAAGTGACGATCACAAGAACAATCTGGAGACAAGAATGGTATAAATCATATTTTAACTGTTTTTGTCGCCACAGGCGCAGGATTTACAATTTTCAGAGATGCTTGCCGCCTGAACTTTTATCGCAAGAATCAGTCATTTCAAAAACATTAAAACAGGCACCTGGGGGATCACGTGAAACACTTGTTTTTAGCATGCATGTTACTAGTCACACCGACTGCCCAGGCTTACAACCAACAAGCCCTGATGGAGGCCTATTTCGGGGTGGTGATGATACGTGGCTACAACCTGGATGGCGGCATGGCCTATGGCTCCGGCGTGGTGGTGGCAGACAACAGCGTTGTCACCAACTGCCATGTATTACGCGCCACCAAGCAACCCTGGGTATCACGCGGCGAAGACAGCTACCCGATTACCGAAGTGCGCGCAGATGCCTGGCACGACCTCTGCCTGGTTACCACCCACAACATGCCGTTTAAACCCGTGCTGCGAGGCAGCAGTCTGAGCCTCACGCGCGGGCAAGAAATCACCGCCATCGGCCACTCGAATGGTGTACCCGCCCCTATTACCTCAGTGGGTGAAATTCAAGGCCTCTACCCTACGCCCGCCGGTTATATGATACGCAGCAGCGCCAAATTTTTAATGGGCGCCAGTGGTAGCGGCCTGTTTGACATGGAGGGCAAGCTGGTCGGCATTAATACCTTTAAAACCGCAGGCAATGGCGGCAGCATCCACTTTGCGCTACCGGTAGAGTGGCTGGAAACACTGGCAAAAATGCCAGCCAGCACCGAGTTTCCTGTGCATGGCAAAGCACTGTGGGAGGAGGATGAAGACAAAAAGCCTTTTTATATGCGCGCTGCGGTGCCAGAGTCGCGCCAAGACTGGGCAGCACTGCAAAAAGTGAGTAGCTTATGGACACAACAAGAGCCAGCCAGCGCCGACGCCTGGTTTAGCCTGGGCTTGGCACAGCTGTCGTTAAAACAACTCGACTCGGCCGCCAACGCGTTTGATAAAGCAACCAGCCTCGACAAACAATTTGTTGAGGCCTGGTTTCGACGTGGCGAAGTCGCCCAACAACTTGGCGACCAAAAAACCGTGCAACAAATCGAGACGCAATTACAGCAAATTGATCCGTTGCTGGTCTCTGTTTACCAGGCTTACCTCGGCTGCGAAAAACACTGCCAAAAATAACGGCTTGATTATTTTAGAAAAACAGCTCGCGCCAGCTTCCACAGCCGCGATTTTTTGCGTAAAATATTGCGTTTTTCAATTTTTTGCAGTCCGCCACCAGCGGCCTGTTTGAGCATAGTCGACCAACAAGGAAGCAATCTTGAGCCAAGCTGCCGCCAACGTGCTGTCTGCACGCGTGTTATCCATTAAAGAATCCCCAACTTTGGCTATTACAGCCAAAGCTGCCAAGTATAAATCTGAAGGTCGCCCGATTATTGGACTGGCCGCAGGCGAGCCAGACTTTGATACGCCACAGCATATTAAAGACGCGGCCAAAGCAGCCATTGATGCCGGTTATACTAAATACACGCCGGTGAGCGGCATTCCAGCGCTCAAAAAAGCCATTGTTAACAAATTTAAAAATGAAAACGGCTTTGATTACGCATTAAATGAAGTCATTGTGGGTGTGGGTGGCAAGCAAACCATTTTCAACCTGTGCCTGGCTGTGTTAAACGCTGGCGATGAAGTGATTATCCCTGCGCCTTACTGGGTCAGCTATGCCGACATCGCCATGGTGGCAGAAGCCAAACCGGTCATTTTGGAATGCGGCATTGAGCAAGGCTTTAAACTGCTGCCAGCACAACTCGAAGCCGCGATTACCGCCAAAACCAAACTGGTGATGTTCAACTCCCCTTCTAACCCAACCGGCGCCGTTTATACACTAGACGAATTAAAAGCCCTGGGTGAGGTATTGCTCAAACATCCACACGTATTAATTGCGACTGATGATATGTATGAGCACGTCAACTTAACTGGCGAAAAATTCCATAACATCCTCAATGCTGCACCAGGCCTCAAAGACCGCTGTATCGTGTTGAATGGCGTGTCAAAAGCCTACTCCATGACCGGCTGGCGTATTGGTTACGCCGCAGGCCCGGCTTATATTATTAAAGCCATGGAAATCCTGCAAAGCCAGTCGACCAGCAACCCGGCCTCGATTTCACAATATGCGGCCGAAGCTGCATTAAGCGGTTCGCAAGACTGTATCAAGCCCATGGTCGCTGCTTTCCGCGAGCGCCACAAATATGTAGTCGACCGCTTTAACGCCATGCCTGGCCTGAGCTGCTTAATGGCAGGCGGGGCGTTTTATGCTTTCCCTGATGCGCGCCAGGCGATTGCCAACCTGCATCAAGCCGGCACAATCAATGCCGCGTCAGACATGGCATTGGCTGAATACTTGCTGGAACAACACAATGTAGCCGTGGTGCCAGGCTCAGCGTTTGGTGCCGAAGGCTATTTCCGCATCTCGTTTGCCACCAGCATGGAAAATCTGCGTGAAGCGCTGGATCGTATAGAAAAAGCGTTGAATTAGTAATGAACCATAATAAAAAAGCGCCCTAGGGCGCTTTTTTATTGCAGCGTATAGCTGATTAATCTTTGATGAAATCTTTTAGCAAGCTTTGCTGCAATGCCACTTCACTAGGCAAACCTGCGCTTGCCATCAAATCGGCCACATCACTTGCCACCAATCCCGCATGCCCACCAGCGGACGCGGAATGATCCTGAATCAAATCCTCAATATGCAAAGCAACCGGCGCCTCAGCCGCAAATGCGCTAAAACCATCACCTGCTGGCATAGTCCCCAGCAAAGCAGACAAATCCAACACGTCGTCTTTAGACTGAATGGCCGCCAGCACTTGCTGCAGCAACCACGGATTCACTGCATCATCGCTGCTGTTGGCGATAAAGTCAGCACTCAGCTGGGTACTCAAAGTAATGGTCTGCGACTCACTCACCTGCACTTGGCCACCCACCGTTGTTTCAACCGTCACCGCTGCACCGTGGCTGGTGACCAAACGATCGCCCTCACGCAACCAGTCGCCTGCTGCCAGACGATGATGTTGACCGCGGGCATCAATCACCTCGGCCACGCCATCCACACTCGCAATTTTTCCAACCATGGTTCGCATCGCATTCTCCTAGCGCACATTATAAGTCAGCACCCTGACAAACCCGCCGCTGTCAAGGCCGCAAGCCGCGAATATTACAAAAATTTGCGTGAAACAAGCCGTTAACAAAGCATTTTGTTTGCCCCTTTTGCCAACGACAAAAAATATAAAATATTTCGCAAAAAGTGGTTGACCAAGGGGCGAGGTCTCAGTAATATAGCGCCTTCAAACGACGTACCGATTCCTCAATAGCTCAGTCGGTAGAGCGCCGGACTGTTAATCCGTAGGTCCCTGGTTCGAGCCCAGGTTGAGGAGCCAAATAAAAGAAGCCTTGTAGAAATACAAGGCTTTTTGCTTTCTAGCCCATCGTAGCTAAATCGTAACCTTCGAATTTAGAATCTAATCGGTTTGCAGCATTCGCCAAATGATCTGGTGCAAGATGCGCATATCGTTCAACCATTACACCAGAACGCCAACCACCTAAACGCTGTAACTCATGTGTAGGTGTTCCAGCCTGCCGTTGCCAGGTTGCCCATGTATGCCGCAGATCGTGCCAGCGAAAATCTGTGATTCCCGCCCTTTTCAATGCTGCACGCCAGGCACGAGTATTTGCCGTGCATAGTGGCTTGCCTGCATAAGTAAACACACGCGTTTCATGCTTACCTACTTGGCGCTTTAAAACATTGATTGCGGTTTCATTTAACGGTACTGCAATCGGCCTTCGATTTTTAGAATGTGTTGCTCTTACCCAGGCATGCTTCAATTCAAAATTAACCTGTGCCCATTCAAGCTGCAATACATTCTGCTGCCTAAGTCCTGTACACAAAGCAAACAACACTGTTTCACGTTGATGCAACGGCAACTCACTTAACAGTAGATTGACTTGTTCAGCAGTCAAAGACCGTTCACGTATATTAGATTCTTTAAAGAGCCGTATTTTTGGCGCTTTTTCGATCCACTCCCATTCATCTCTTGCTCGAATAAGAATGGCTCGAAGTAAAGCCAAATAACGATTGGTCGTGGACTTGGTTGCCTCTTTTAGCTTTGCAGCCCGAACACGTTCAATCACTTCCTGAGTTACATCATTGAGTGATAAATCACCTAAAAACTGATGCATCCAGGCAAGCTTTCGAATGTCCTCTTTATGTGTCGCTTTATCAGAGGTTTCGTTTGTCCAACGCACAACCGCTTCTCGCCAAGTTCGATTAGGTTTTACGCCTAACCGCTCTTGCTCCCACAACTGCGCTTTTAACGTGTCATGGTATTCCTGGGCTTTGATTTTGTCGCTAGTCCCAGTACTGTGTTGTATTGGTCGTCCACCGATGGTGATTTTGACCCACCAGAAGGACGAGTCTTTGCGTTTGTAGAGTGACATAGTGTTTCCTTTCGTTCACCCTGCAACGCCCGCGCTTTGTATTGTGACCGTATGTAGTCAATCAGGTCAACATCAACGAACACCCATCGCTTGCCAACTTTAGCGCCATGGATTTCACCAGCCGCAGCTTTAACAGACAAAGTAACAGGATGTATTTTGAGAAAACTAGCAGCTTCTTGCAGGGTGAGTGTATTCATTATTGTTTACCCTTTACTTGCAAGAGGCTCATTAAACCAAGACGCTTTGGCAAACCGTCTATACGTAGTTTGTTGATAACATCTTCGGGTGACTTTTCAACCTCTAGCATCGTGTTGATTAATCGCCCATAAGACGTAGACGCATATTTAACTAGGCTGTCATATGTGAGTGTTGTTTCAGTTCTAATGGTGCGAATACGAGACATTTCCTCATTAATCCAGCCAAGTACGTTTGGATATGCGCCTGCAACGTACTGACCTGGTTCTAAAAGCACCTCCCAGGGAACAACCCTATCTACGTTATGCAGCTCCAATTCCCAACGTACCCAGGGATGAAATGGCATACCGCTTTGCATACCCTTTTCGTAAACGCGCATCATCTTGCCGTTTTCGCGTTTACCCACATAAAAGGTGCGCCCGCTGCCATCAGGATCTATCCAGTTACCGTTTTGTTTACAAGAGGACTTGTTACCTCCATTGGTGAAATTTCCAAGCAGATATTGTTCTACAGCCCAATCCACTGAATGCATACCTTCGAAATCGTCTACAGCACCATCCCAGCGGGTTATACGCGCGTCTAAACTGTCTCTAAGAAAACTAACTAATGCATCCCAATCGGAAATCGTATGACAGGCTTGTCCTGGCAACATTATTAAGGCCGTGTTTCGCTGTCCACCATAACAAAACTTGGCACCGTCTTCGCCCATATCAAAAGAACGCTCATAGCCGTTCATGCCTTTGCCACGATTGCGTACATTAAGAAAGCGGTCACCAGCTACACCAGCAAAAATTTCAAAGAACCTTTGATGATTGAATTTCTCAGGTAATCGAAAAGAGCAATTTAGGTAATCTGTGATGGCTGAATAACCAGGTGTGAATTCGGAGGGGATTGGGTGAGCAATTAAGGTTGCTCGTTTACCTAAAACAGCAAGCTCTAAACTTTCAGAGCAATCACCGCTTTGTTGAATATTGAAACTTTCCCCCGGTATTACTACACCGGGAGTTTCTTCATGCAGAACATGCTTACGCATGCCCGTGCATGAAGCATCAACGCTATAAGTTGAATGGATATTATTTTTTGACATTATGACTCCGATCATCAATTGACAATGGAGTACATGTATTAAGTGTTAAGCCACTAATGGATGACTCCATGTCTAGTTAAAAGACAATGAAGTCATAGGTAGTCCCATTAGAATTAGGCTAACGTATTGGTTAGATTTCCTATGACGGTTTAATACTAATATATTTTTAAAATTCTCTGCAACATGGGGGGAGGTACAATGTATTCCACTAGCTTAAAATTTAAACGAGGATGTAATACATATGTTTGAGTCAATCGCATATAAAAACTCAGTAGGCGCTGGTCCTGGAAAAATTATTGATATTGGAGCGTTAGTTGAAGGCTTAATTTTTTACGAAAAAGTCTCAATCGTCGCGAACAGTCTGACAGTCTCGTATTTATTGGAGAGAATTCCACCTTTTGTTCTCCTGTCATTAATGGAACAAGAAAAATTAGAAATTCACTTTCTGGAGGATTTCACTGGAGTATCAACGAATGAAACTTATATTCATGGTCAAAAACACTCATTAGTAATTGGACGTGTACAAGACCGCAACGACCATGAGACTTTTGTGAAAGACTTCAAAAGATTCTCTTCACATCAAGGTAATATCGAAAGAGATGCAAATAGATTTATAGAGATTATTCATCCCCTTGATTATTCTGGGTATGACCATAATGCTGCTAAATCTCTATTATTAGACCCACTAACAAATCAATCAGTTATAACTTTATTGGGTGAATTAGTTCCGACATATTCGATACCAGACAATGCATTCTTCAAGCCTATACAAGAGGATGATAATAGTTTTTACATAAATACCAACTTAGACTTTAAGGTACTTAATCAGCACTATCACAGAAAATTTCCAGCAAGCCATTCATCCTTATCTCAAGCTTATTTGATGAGTTTACTTTTAAGTACTGTGGAGTCTTTATATTTCTCTTCACGTTTAAACTCAGAGATTGCAATTAGTCCAATTGAGAAAGTTACGCAATCTGCAGCAATTAACTCTCTTGCTTCTAGGTTTTCTGTAAATGAAAGCAACATCGAACAATTCAGCAATCTGACCCTAAATAACTCTCATGCCATACGGGAAGCAGTAAATAGTGGAAAAATTAACTTTCACGAAATTTTAGCTCTACTTGATAAAGCGGATAAATTTAGACACTGGCTCCGAGATAAAGAGAATGATGCCAATTTGGCGCATGAATTCTACCAACTTACAGTTGAGAACACCTGGGTAGAGAAATTACCACCTAAACTCTTAAAATGGTCAATTTTCACAGGAATTGGGTTTACACTTGGACCAATGCAAGGAGTAGCCCTTGGCGCATTTGAACAGTTTATTTTGGACAAATTGATCGAGGGTTGGAAGCCACACCAGTTTGTTGAAAAAGAACTTAAGGCATTGTTTTATTACAAATGAAAATATACTCTAAGTGTTAGCTTTGAAGCACGTAGCTAAAACGTAGCAACACTATACGAAATAGAACTATTCTCCACTTTATATCACTACAATTTAATTTGTGCGGGTATTGCAAGGTATTGATTTGTATATGGAGAGCTTTAAGTATTTTTTCCTGTTAATCCGTAGGTCCCTGGTTCGAGCCCAGGTTGAGGAGCCAAATAAAAGAAGCCTTGTAGAAATACAAGGCTTTTTGCTTTTCTGTCACCCGACTTACCAACTCAAGCACATACCTAAATGACAGCGTGCCTGGAGGTTTCACACCGGCTTAGTCATAAACAAACGCGATCTGCCGATCCAGACACTGCTGTACCCTCCTCATCAATACAGCATCGCCGCCCAGTTTTTCAATGATAGGCAACAACTGCAAGCTCGCCTGCTGCGCAATGTCGTCAATCAAGGCTTTAGCGGCTTGTGTATGAATACCAAAATGAGGCGCTGCCTGTATGGCGAGGCTTAACTTGGAAAGATTGTTGCCAGGAGAAATCGCCAGCGCCTGGTAATGTACATTCGTGAGTTGCATCACCACGTCAAACGCGGGTGACAGTTGATATTGATTGCCTTTGACATGCAGCATGCCATGATTCTTTACATGGTCATCGGTATTGTCGATGATGAGGTTGAAGACCATTCTGCGATATAGCTGATGTAAGTCGTATTCTGGTTTGGCCGAAATCTTTCTGATGACCTGCGCGAATTCGATATAACTACCGCCATTCGACTGATACGGCACATTCAATAGCGCAGATGCCGAGAGGTAATGTATGCGCCGCTCATCATCAATATTGCCTACCCGGTCAAAACGCTGCACTAATAATGCATGTCCGCTGTGCGTTCTCTCCAGCTTGTGCGGTGATACGTCAATCCCACATAGCGCGGCCAATTCCAGCACTGCGGCTTCAAGCAGCTCTACATCATGATCATCACCATTGGCTGGAAACTTTGCAATCCACCTTTCTTTGTCATGAATAAAATCTGCCTTGGGTCTGGCCCCGCCCAGGCTACCGCCTTTATTAAGCAAACGACGCAGATGTAACGGTATCTCCATGGCGAACTCTAACCGTTTGACTGCATCAGACATTTCATTGAGCGAAAACAAATCAGCATCAGCTGGTTGAGGCTGAATCGGCAAGACTTCAGCAAAAGTCATTGCGCCAACACGGTGCGCATTTGTTAACAGCAGCACATCAATATCATCCAGCGTTTTGCCTTGCTGAGACTCCAGCACTTGACGCCCCCAGGCATCTGGCAATGCATCACGCAAGGTAAGCGGTAACGCGCCACCGTCACGCACGCGACGCTCTGCTATACCTAGAACATCACTCCCAAGCGGCAAATGCAGCGGGTTTAACGCCAAGGCATCCGGGGCTGCCAAAAAACCATTGCCGTAAGCAAACTGGCTTGATTCAACTACACCTCTGCGTGAGAGTTTCAAAATAGCCGCAGGCCTGACCTCTGCATCAGACCTGCTAGCCAGGCCAATATAAATGGTGCGGTTAGAAATCACGCTCAGCCTCTGAGATTAATGCAGCATCTGTTGTACCAGATTTTTTTCTGGCGCGCGTATTAGCACTGGCATTGATAGGCACAGGTGCAATGGCATCAAAGCTGTCTAATTGCCCAAACAACCATAAGGCATTGGCAATAATGCCAACACTCGCGCTCGGCTTGCCAGCTTCAATCGCCCGGTAAGTGTTCTGTGAACAAAGTAAACGGGTTGCCATCTCCTTTACCGTCCAGCCCAACGCCACCCGATTGGCGCGTAGGCGTAGGCCGAGTTTATCCAATGCCTGTAAAACCTCAGGGTGAGTACTTGCCAGTGAATTTGTTTTTTTAGACATCAATAAATTAATATTTAAATTACTTAAAGTTCATTATATTGCGTTTAATAGCAAAATCAATGTATTTTTAACAAGCATTATCCGGCCGCATTTTGCATGACTGAAATGAATCACTGTGCTCGACTGCAAAACTTATTGCCACCAATAAGAGTCAATGCTGATAATATTTCCCGGCGAGTAATTTCTACTCAATCGGCGTAGGCACGCAGAGTAGCACCCGTGCGAATATTGCCAGTGATGTAAAAGGATAAGCATGTCTGATTTGGCATTGACCTTGGCCAGAATCCAGTTTGGGTTCACCATTTCGTTTCATATTGTGTTTCCGGCGATCACCATTGGTCTGGCCAGTTATCTAGCGGTATTAGAGGCGAGCTGGTTAAAGACTAAAAATACGGTTTATCTCGATTTATATCATTTTTGGGTCAAGCTATTTTCGCTCTGTTTTGGCATGGGCGTGGTGTCTGGCCTGGTCATGGCGTATCAATTTGGCACCAACTGGTCAGGGTTTTCCAGCGTAGCGGGCAGCGTCACCGGGCCCTTGCTGGCTTATGAAGTACTGACGGCGTTTTTTCTAGAGGCAGGTTTTTTAGGTGTAATGCTATTTGGCTGGAACAAGGTCGGGCCCACATTGCACTTTACCGCCACGGTGATGGTCGCCGTCGGCACGCTGGTCTCAGCGACCTGGATATTGGCCTCGAATAGCTGGATGCAAACGCCGCAAGGCTTTGAGCTGGTTGATGGCAAGGTGATTCCGCTAGACTGGTTTAAAATCATTTTCAACCCCTCATTCCCATACAGACTAGTGCATATGGTGATAGGCGCTTACCTGGCGACGGCATTGTTTGTGGTCGCCTCTGGCGCTTGGCAATTACTGCGCGGCAAAGACAATGCCAGCGTGCGCAAAATGCTCTCCATGGGGCTATGGTTAATATTGCTGCTGGCACCGTTACAGGTCGTGGTAGGCGACATGCATGGTTTAAATACCCTGAAGCACCAGCCTGCAAAAATTGCTGCCATTGAAGCGCACTGGGAGAATAAAGGCGATGAAGCCACACCACTAGTGCTGATGGCCTGGCCGGACATGGCGCAAGAAAAGAATCACTTTGCTTTAGAGATACCCGTATTAGGCAGCTTGATTTTGCGCCACTCGCTTACCGAACAAATTCCGGCACTTAAAGATTTTCCGCCGCAAGATCGGCCTAACGCTACCATTATTTTCTGGACGTTTAGGATCATGGTGGGCTTGGGCATGCTGATGATTCTGCTGGCGGCCACTTCGCTGTGGTTGCGCTGTAAAAAACAGTTGTATCAACACAAGCCCTTTCTCAAATTTGCGATTGCCATGGGCCCGGCCGGGGTCATTGCCATTTTGGCGGGCTGGTTTACGACAGAAATTGGCCGCCAGCCCTGGGTGGTGTATGGCGTGCTGCGCACGGCCGATGCCGTGACACCGCATACCGCCAGTGAAGTCGCCCTGACATTGGGCTTGTTTGTGATTATTTACCTGGCAGTGTTTGGCATGGGCACGCTGTATGTATTGCGGCTGGTGAATATCGGGCCAACAACAGGCGAAGCATTGCAGGGCGATGCTATTTCGGTGAACGCGGACGAGGTGGATGCGTTTGCGCTGGCACCGGAGTTTCATCCTGACGCCAAGTTGCCGCCAACCTCTAAAGATCACTAAAAGGACAACACAATGGACTTATCACTGGTGTGGGCCATCATTATCCTGTTTGGCATCATGATGTATATCATCATGGATGGCTTTGACCTGGGCATAGGTATTTTGTATCTGTTTTTTAAAGACAAAGACGATCGCGACCTGATGATGAATACAGTGGCCCCGGTGTGGGACGGCAATGAAACCTGGCTGGTGCTGGGCGGCGCAGGCTTGCTGGCCGCTTTTCCGCTGGCTTATTCGGTGATTTTAAGTGCCCTCTCCTTACCGCTACTGTTTATGCTGATGGCATTGATTTTTCGCGGTGTCGCCTTTGAGTTCAGGTTTAGAGCGCATGATGCAGAGCGCCACTTTTGGGACAAAGCCTTTTTGTGTGGCTCAATTGCGGCGACTTTTTTTCAGGGCATGACGCTGGGCGCTTACCTGCAAGGCATTCACATGGTGAACCAGGCCTATGCAGGCGGGCCGTTGGACTGGATTTCACCGTTCTCACTGTTTACCGGTCTAGGCTTGTTGGTGACGTATGCTTTGCTCGGCAGCACCTGGCTGATTTTTAAAACCACAGGCGAGCTACAAACCGTTTGTATCAAGTTATCCCAACAAATTTCCGTGGCATTGCTGGTGATTATTGCGGCGATTAGCCTATGGACACCCTGGATGGATAGCCGTATCGCTGAGCGCTGGTTTACCATGCCTAACTTACTGTGGCTGTCACCCGTGCCGCTGCTAGTGGCTCTTTTCTTTTACAAATTACAGAGCGCACTTAAGGCCAAGGCCGAAACCAGCCCGTTTTTATATACGCTTGGTCTGGTATTACTCGGTTATGCCGGTTTGGGCATTAGCATCTGGCCGAATATTATCCCGCCTGAAATGACCATATACGCAGCGGCAGCGCCGCCGCAAAGCCAGCAATTTGCATTAATCGGCGCCTTGATCATTATCCCGATTATTTTAATCTACACTGCCTGGGGCTATTACGTGTTTCGCGGCAAAGTGAATAAAGGTGAGGCTTACCATTAATGACGCATGCTCAAAAACATGCACTGAAACGCCTGGGCTGGTTTTTTCTGATCTGGCTAGTCAGCATCGCCGCGTTGGCACTGGCCAGCCTGCTGATTAAAGCGCTGATGCATATGGCAGGCTTTCATGCCTGACTGGCGCATAGTTCAACCATGAGATAGCCAAGCCATGAGCAGGCCCGAATTTTTCTTGCCTGTTCAAATCGAACCCGTTTACCATGACAGTGACTAGCCAGTTAACCCAACCCCTTTATCCAACGGCATGACGACCCAGCAAACTACAAAATGGCGGCGATTGCGTGCCTGTCGCGCCTGCGACATGGTGAGCGCGATCCCGGTGTTGCGCCCGGGCGAGCACGCCAGTTGCCCGCGCTGTGGGCATGTATTGGCCAGGCGCCATTTGCACCCGGTGCAACGCAGCATTGCGCTGGCGATGAGTGCACTCCTCACGTTGTTGATTGCTGTGGCTTTCCCGTTTATCAGCATGGACACCAACGGGCTGGATACCCGCATTGAGCTGCCACAAACCGCCGCAACCCTGGTTAACGTCCATCAACCTCTGGTTGCTTTAATTGTCAGTTGCACTGCGTTCATCTTGCCTGCCTTATATTTAATCGGCGTGATTCTCATGCAGGCCAATGTGTTACGCAGTGTGCCGCGCGCCTATAGTGATGTGATTGCGCGGCTGTTTTCGCGCTTGCACCCGTGGATGATGGCAGATGTGTTTATGATTGCGGCGCTGGTGAGCCTGGTCAAATTAACTGAAATTGGCGAAGTACAGTTAGGGGCCTCGTTTTGGGCCTATTGCGTGTTTGCGGTCTTATTACTGATGACCACGCGCTCGGTCGATATTGACTGGTTATGGTATCGGCTGGCTGGCGAGCCACCGCCAGACACCAATATCCGTTGTGGCATCAATGCGGCAGCGCAACACGCCACCGGTTGCACCACTTGCGGGCTGGTGAATACGATCCCGGCCACACAATCTGACTATGCATGCAGCCGTTGCGGCAGCGCCCTGCATATGCGTAAACCTAACAGCCTCGAATTCACCTGGGCGTTATTAATCACCGCCGCCGTGCTTTATATCCCCGCCAATGCCTACCCGATGATGATCACCACCTCACTCGGACAAACGCACGCCTCTACCATTATTGGCGGCATGCTGGAGCTATGGCAGCATGGCTCTGAGCCGGTGGCCGTGGTCATTTTTGTTGCCAGCGTGCTGGTGCCGATTATTAAAATGCTGATACTGGTGCTACTTTCATGGCTGGCGCAACACCCCGGCCCATTCACCGCAGAGCAAAAAACCAAACTTTACCGATTAACCGAACTGATCGGCCGCTGGTCCATGGTCGATGTATTTGTCGTCGCCATCATGGTGGCATTAATACAATCCGGCAACCTGATGTCGGTGTTGCCCGGCCCGGCTGCCCTCGCCTTTTGCGCGGTGGTGATTACCACCATGCTGGCCGCCATGGCCTTTGACCCGCGCCTGCTGTGGGATACCCAAGGAAACACGCATGACAGAAAGTAACCAAGAAAACAATCAGCTGCTGGCCAAAGTCAGCAAACAAGCCAGGTTGTCACCCATCTGGATAGTGCCGATTGTCGCCCTGCTGATCGGCTTGTGGCTCATTTACGACAACTACACCAAGGCTGGCAAGCAAATCACACTGTCGCTCACCAATGCTGAGGGCATAGAAGCCGGTAAAACCAAAATCAAGGTGCACAGTGTAGACATCGGCCTGGTAGAGCAAGTCACCCTATCTGAAGACCTCACCCATATTGAAGTGCTGGCGCGCATTACGCCTAAAGCACAACCTATGCTGGTTAAAGATACGCAGTTGTGGGTGGTCAAACCGCGCATTGGGCTCGAAGGCATTAGCGGTCTCAACACCGTGATTTCTGGCGCCTATATTCAGTTGCAACCAGGTAAAAGCGCAGAAGAAACCGACCAGTTCACCGTGCTGGATCAACCACCGATTTCGCTCAATGGCGCTAAAGGCGTGCATGTAAACCTGGTAGGCAAAGTGGGTAATGCGTTGCGTGTTGGCGACCCGGTCACTTACCAGGGGTTACGGGTAGGCCGCGTGGTCAGCGCCACGTTCGACCCCAAGCAGCGCCAAATGCAACATGAATTGTTTATTGAACACCCTTACGATGTGCTGGTCACAGAAAATTCGCGTTTTTGGACCTCGGTAGGCATTGATGTCAAGCTGGACGCCGAAGGATTCAAGGCCAGCATCCCGACCGTGGAATCACTGATTGCAGGCGGCGTGAGTTTTGGCCATGCCGATGACAGGCCGATGGGCAAACCAGTGCGCTCCGAAGCAAGCTTTGAGCTGTTTACCAATGAAGACGCCGCACGTCAGCAAACCTATGACCAGTATCTGCAGTACGTACTGCTGGTGGATGACACCGTGCGCGGTTTATCCAAAGGGGCGCCCGTAGAGTTTCGTGGCTTGCGTGTGGGCACGGTGATGAATGTGCCATGGAAATTTAACTCGCCAGAACGTAAAAAAGACTTTCGTTATGCCATCCCGGTGTTGATCCACCTCGAGCCTGGCCGCCTGGCCGACAATGGCAAGGCCGACCTCGAGGAATGGAAAACCAGAATTAGCCAAATGTTACAAGGCGGGCTACATGCCACCCTCAAATCGGGCAATCTGATCACAGGCTCTGTGTTTGTCGACCTCAATATGGACCAGCATGCCCATAAAACCTACCACCGCGCTCAGTTTGAAGGTTTGCCAGTGATGCCAACCAGTGCCACCAGCCTGGCGCAAATTGAGCAAAAACTGTCTGACTTGCTGGATAAGCTCAATGGTTTGAAAGTCGAGCCTGTGCTGTCTGGCCTGGATAAAAACCTGCAGCAGTCTGAACAAACCATGCAGGAAATCCGTGCCTTGAGCCGCCAGGTCAATCAGTTTATTAGCCAGCCTGATTTACAGCAGATGCCGGGCAATATTAACCAGACCATGCAAGCGTTACGCACCACGTTAAAAGGCCTGTCACCCGAGTCACCGGCCTACCAGGAGCTCACCACCACCTTGCAACGCCTGGATAAAGCCTTGCGTGATATTCAGCCCCTGGCGCGCACCTTGAACGAGCAGCCGAATGCTATTTTGTTCGACCGCAAACCTGGCAATGACCCTGTGCCGCTGGCACCAGCCGCCCAGTAAGGAACACACCGCATGATGATGAATACAACACACTTACGCTTTGGTTTACTGGTATTGCTGGGGGTTAGCCTGAGCGCATGTTTTAAATCAAACCCGCCAGTCAATACCCAGCGTTACAGCCTGCCAGAGGTGGCCGCACCACAGCCAGGCGCTACGTTAACGCGCACCCTGGTGTTAAACCGAATCCAGCTGGCCGATTATCTGGATACAGACCGCATTGTGATACAAACCGACGACATTACCATGCAGCCAGCGCGTGACCATCTGTGGGTAGATAACCTGTCGCAAGAGCTGCGCCGTGGCTTGCGTGCACGCCTGGCGAGCCGCTTAGGCAATACCATCATCGTTGACCCGCAGCCCGGCTTAGCTGCCGCCAACACCCTGCACCTCACCATAGAGCAGTTTCACGGCCAGATGCGTGGCTATGCTGTGTTGAGCGGACAATGGCAACTCAATAGCGCCGACCATGTAGCAGGCGCCAACCAGTCATTCAAATTTAGCACGCCATTGGCTGAAAATGGTTACCCTGCCCTGGTGCGCGCACTCGGCCATGATCTGGACTTGCTCAGTGAGCAAATTGCCAGCCAATTACAAACTTTGCCATAGCGAAAAAATTTAAACCTGAAGAGGTAGTGACCACGCCGCCAATTTGTTATGATGAAATTTCTTTTCACAAAATAACAAGTCAGGAGCAGGCGATGGGATTATTTTCTTTTATCAAAGAAGCAGGTGAAAAACTGTTTGGCACCGGAGAAGCCAAAGCAGCACAAGAAACGGCCAGCAAGGCACCTACCCCGGTAAACGTTGACGCCGCCAACGCAGCGGCGGCGCAAGCGATTCAAAGCTATATTGCCAAAAACAATTTACCGACCACCGGCTACGACGTGAAGTTTGATGGCGCCAGCGGCACCGTCATTGTGCAAGGCAACATTGATACGCAAGAGAATAAAGAAAAGATTTTGCTCTGTTGCGGCAATGTGGCTGGGGTTGAGGCGGTGCAAGACCAGCTTCATGTGCCTTCCCCAGAGCCTGAGGCCAAGTTTTACACCGTGGTCAAAGGCGATACTTTATCCAAAGTGGCCAAAGAGATGTATGGCAACGCCAACAGTTATATGAAAATTTTCGAGGCAAACCGCCCCATGCTCAACCACCCTGACAAGATTTATCCGGGTCAGGTATTACGCATTCCTGAATAACCGTTTTACTCACAACAAAACCAACAACTCATTATTAAAGGGACTCGACTATGTCAGCATTTATTCGTTTATTACTGATCGCAACATTAAGCAGCACACTGCTGGTTGCTTGCGGTGACAAAGAACCACAAGTTGAACAAGCGGTTGAATCTGCACAAGAACATGCTGAAACCGCCGCCAGCGAAGCCAAAAATGCTGCAGCCGACGCGGTACAAGCCGCCAAAGAAGCCGCTGCCGCCGCTGAGCAACAAGCCGCAGAAACTGCCGATGCCGCCAAAGCAGCGGTTGAAAACAAATAATCGTTTTTAGCAGCACAAAAACCCGCATTTATGCGGGTTTTTTATTGGCACTTTTCCACACTTTATTAGTAATTCTTTGCCTTCTTTAATGCGTTAGTCTAGCCGTCCTACGGAATGTTTCCTGTACACTGCGTCGAGATTCGACACTTTTTTCCAACACTTTGACTGGATAATAGGCTTGCAACGTTTTTTCTTCTGGATGCTGATTGCGTTATGGGGCGCCCTGTTGCCGCAGGCCTCGGCCAGTCCCACGCTGCTTGGCACCACCTGCATGAACAGCAAGGGCGTTGTGCTTGCCAGTATTCCGCTGCAAGGCGGCAAATTTGTCTGCCAAAGTGTGCTCAAGATCTCGCGCGCCGACCAATATGTGATTGATTTTAAAAACACTTCGACCATTGCGCATTTTCAACACGAAATCACCGACAACAACAAACAAACCAGCATCATCAAAGGCGGGTTAAGCAGCGAGGAGAGCGACCCGTTTTTGCTCAGGCATGGCCGCATCGTTCACCTGGAACCAGGCACCTATCGCCTGATTACCTGGTTACAGTCCCCCTACTACCTGGCGCAGCCAGAAATATTTATCTCAGATCTGGCAACCTACCAGCGACTCACCAACCACACAACCGCCGCCAGCCTGTTGTTACTGGGGGTGCTGCTAGGCATTTTCACTTACTACTCAGCGCTGGGCGTGACCACTGGCCACGACACTGAGCGCATGTATGCGCTGTTTATTCTGGGCAACCTGATTTTTCAAAGCGCAGCGCTGGGCGCATTTAAGCAATTATTTGCATGGCACTGGTTTTACCTCACCAGTTTGCCGATTTTATTTTCTAACCTGGCTTACATCAGTTTTGTGTGTCATTTGCTGGGCATTAACCAGTTTCATCACGCCAAGCTGTATTACCTGTCGATGGTGGCGCGCGCAGGGCTGCTGGCGCTGCTGGTCACCGCCATGATCCTCCCCAACTGGATGCTGGAGATGGATAGGATTGGTGTGGCAATTTTTCTCGTGTTTGGCCTTGCCTGCGGCATCCGTCTCAGCCTGCAGAAACACCGTATAGCGCAACTTTACCTGTTTGCCATCAGCGTGTTTGGCATCTTGGGTGGCTTGTCTATCACCGCTGAGCGACTAACGTCAAATGCCTGGACCATAGAGCAATTCGGGTTAATCGCCGTAGCGGTTGAGGCGATCTTGCTCTCGTTGCTGGTGGCCTATCAAATTAACCGTCTGCACAAAGAAAAAGAACATATGCTGGCCGAGCTGCAAAGCACGCGCTCAATCGCCATGACAGACCGGCTCACCAGCGTGCCTAACCGGCATGCGCTCGAAAATCAAATGCTGCAGTTTCCCGAGCATGGCTGCCTGATGTTTATTGATATAGATAACCTCAAACATGTGAACGATCATTTTGGTCACGAAGCGGGCGATCACCTGCTCAAAAGCTTTTGCGAGATATTGTCTAGAAAACTGGATACGCATGGCCAGCTGTATCGACTAGGCGGCGATGAGTTTGCAATTGTGTGCCATGAAGATGATGTTGAATGGTGCCAGCATCAGCTCGAATACACGCATATTCAAATGCAAAAAGAAGGCTTTGCCAGTGCTGGCGCCAGCGTAGGCGTGGTGTTCAGCCATGAAGCCAGCGAGACCGAAACGCTCATGCGCATCGCCGACAAACGCATGTATGCAGACAAGCGCACCCGCAAAAATCGCAAAGAAATGATCCAAGTACTCGCTAGCTAACGCTGGCTACTCCCTGCGCTAGCACTCCGGCGCGCCCGTTTTTTCATTTATTCAAGCAGCTATTTTGCACGCCATGCATGCCACTGCGGGCATAAATGATTTACACTCTGAATAATTATACATACATGACTGTATTTTAATTATCCGTTTCAACATGCAGAACCCTCACACACTGGCGGCTGTTTTGTAACAAAACAAAGAGAAAATCATGCCTTTACTGACCACCCTGCTCATTCTCATTGTCTCTGCCCGCTTGCTGGGGCAAGTGTTTAGCCGCTTTAACCAACCCGCCATTATTGGTGAAATGCTGGCCGGTGTGATTTTAGGCCCCAGTTTGTTAAACCTGATTGCACCAACCCCCGCCCTGACAGGTATTTCAGAGTTTGCGGTGTTTCTGATTGTCCTGTCTGCTGGCCTGGAAATGAACTTCAAGGAGGTGATAGACTCCATGCGCGGCAAGGGCGTGGTCATTGCACTGTTAGGGTTTATTTTACCGCTCACAGGCGGCATTCTGGTCGGCGTCGGCTTTGGCCTCGATGTCAGCCGCACTATATTTTTGGGTTTGTGCGTGTCAATCACCGCCTTGCCGGTCACCGTGAGCATTTTGCAAAGCTTTAAGTTGCTAGACTCCAACATTGCACGCTACTCGGTTGCCACCGCCATTTTTAACGATATTGCCGCCTTGCTGGTATTGGGCGTGATTCTTAATCTGCCAGAACAAAAGTCCTACCAAGCCGTGGCCGGTGCTATTTTTCACGCCAGCTGGAAACTGATCCTGCTGATTGTGTTAATCGTCAGCGTCAGCCTGTTGATCAAAAAAGTAGTCGAAAAAGGCATTAATATTGACCAGTGGTCAGAAAAACTGGTGGATTTAATCGGCAATGAAGCCTTATTTGGCCTGCTATTGCTACTGGTGCTGATCTTTGGCTCGGTGAGCGCCGCCCTGGGCTTTCACTTTGTGATTGGCGCCTTTTTTGGCGCCCTGCTCATTGACCGCACATTTTTCTTGCCATCACGCTACAAACAACTCGAGCTAACCTTGAGCTCGATTACCGGCGGCTTTCTGGCACCGGTATTTTTTGCCTATCTCGGCCTTGAGTTTAAAGTGCAAGTTATCGACTCATTCTGGTTTGTGGCGGTGGTGCTGGTGGTGTCTATCGTGACCAAAATTCTGGCGGGCTGGCTGGGTGGCCGCCTGATAGGCTTATCCAAAAGTGACGCGCTCGGCATCGGCTTTATTCTCAATGGCCGCGGCGTGATGGAACTGGTGATTGCCAGCATCGCCTATGACCGTGGTTTTATTGGCCAGGATTTGTTCTCGGTACTGGTATTGATGGGCGTTGTGACTACCATGATCACGCCGTTGATGTTCCGCAAATGGGTGATGCCGCAACTGGAAAATCAGCCGCGCTAGCGCTTCACTAGCATCATCACAAGTAAAGCACTATTGACATCAATTGACAAAAGAGGAACACTGATTAGCAAACAAACCACTCTATAAAAGACTGGATACTCCCGTGAGCGCACAACCCACTGTTTCAGCGTCATCGGTTCCACACCCCAATTCAATAGACAGCCGTCCGCTGTCTATTGAAGAACAAAATCAGTTACTTAAGCTACAACGCGCCATTCTGGAATCAGTCGCGCGCGGGGCCGATCACATGGAAGTGATCAATCAGATTTGTCGCCTCGAAGAAAGCCTGCTCACTAACGCGTTTAGTTCGGTCATGCTGATGGACAATAACAATACGCTACTCAATGTGTATGCCGCGCCCAGCCTGTCGCAGGCTCAAATTGAGAAAATCAACGGTTTGCGCCCCAGCCCTGGCGGTGGCTCCTGCGGCAATGTGATTTACCAGCAAAAAGTGCAATACGTGAGTAATACGTTAACTGACGAGCGGTGGCAGGATATCCGCCATCTGGCGCATGAGTTCAACGTTAAGGCCTGCTGGTCTATCCCGATTTTTTCTGCCGAAAACAAGGTCATTGGCACCTTTGCCCTCTCCAGCTTTGAGCACCGCGAGCCCAGCCAGTTTCACCGCATGCTGCTTGAAATTGGCTCGTCTATCATCGGCATTGTGCTCAACCGCAACAAATACCAGGAAAGCCTGCGCCAATTTGAAAAAGTGTTCGAGGGCAGCGAGCAAGGCATTATGGTGACCGATACACGCCATGTGATTCTCTCTGTTAACCCGGCCTTTACCAAAATGCTGGGCTTTACGCTCGATGACGTCAAAGGTAAAACGCCCAAAGTACTCTCCTCTGGCCTGCACGACCCCAGCTTTTACCGCAGCATGTGGGAGAGCGTAGATCACTTTGGCCACTGGCGCGGTGAAATCTGGAACCGGCGTAAAAACGGTGAAGTGTTCCCCGAATGGCTGTCGATCACAGAAGTCAAAAACGAGGCAGGCGAAGTCAGCCACTATGTGGGTACTTTTAGTGATCTCAGCGACCTCAAGTCTGCGCAAAAAGAAATCCAGTATTTATCGTCACACGACGCCCTCACCGGCCTGCCTGACATTGCACTATTTAGAGACCGCCTCGAGAATGCTGTTTCTATCGCTGCTGCCGCCAACAGCAAAATCGGCCTGCTGGCGCTTAACCTCGATAACTTTAAGTTTTTAAATGATTCGCTAGGCTATGCCTCTGGCGACAAGCTGTTGCGATTATTTGCCGAACGGCTCAAAGCCTGTTTGCGCGACACCGACAGCATCTGCCGCCACGGTGGTGACGAGTTCATTATTTTGCTGAATAACATGCAAGACGACGACTCTATCAGCTACATCGTCGACACCCTGCTCAACGAAATTTCATCGCCGTTTGCATTTGCTGGCAGCAATATTTCCACCTCTTGCTCGGTAGGCGTCGCCGTTTACCCCACTGACGGCAATGACTTTGAAAAGCTGTTTGGCCGCGCGCGCAAAGCCATGTCGCAAGCCAAAGAAGAAGGCCGCAACACCGCCAGGTTTTTTACCGAAAAACTCAACAACGATAGCCTGCACTACCTGAATATTGCCTACGGCTTGCGTGAAGCCCTCGCGCATCACCAGTTTGAGCTGCACTACCAGCCGCAAATTAGCCTCAACAGCGCCAAAGTCATCGGTGCCGAAGCCCTTATCCGCTGGCATCATCCGCAAAATGGCCTGCAACCGCCGGCGCAGTTTATCGGCATTGCCGAACAAACCGGCCTCATTGTTGAAATAGGCGAATGGGTGATAGAAGAAGCCTGCCGCCAGGCCATGGCATGGCAAAAAAGTGGCTTACCCGCCCTCAGCATGGCCGTCAACGTCTCCGCTGTGCAATTTCGCCGCGGCAACCTGGCCAAAGTGATTATTAAAGCGCTCGAAAAAACCGGCCTGGACCCACAGTTACTTGAGCTAGAACTCACGGAATCTATTTTGGTAGAAGACATAGATCACCTGCTAGCCCAACTCGACGTGCTCAAACAGCTAGGTGTTAAACTCGCCATCGACGACTTTGGCACCGGCTACTCCAGCTTAGCCTACCTCAAAAAATTCAATATCGACCGCCTAAAAATCGACCAATCCTTTGTGCGCGACATCAACACCGACCCCAACGACGCTGCCATCGTCCGCGCCATTGTGCAAATGGCGCATACCTTGAATTTAGATGTGATTGCCGAAGGCGTAGAAGACGAAACCATGCTCAAACATTTGCGTGATTGTGGCTGCGATGAAGTGCAAGGGTATTTGTTCTCAAAACCTTTACCGGCACAGGCGTTTGAAGCGTTTATTAAAAGTCGCAGCTAAATGCTTACCTGCAAAAACATTCAAGCTTTCATGTTATCCAACATCAATTTCAACTCTGCGAGCACATCCTCCGCGCTGTAATACTCATTATTTTTGTGTGCGAATTCAGCCGATACTAATCCACGTGCAATAAACATTTTCTGCTGCTGAGGCGCGTTGGTCACGTTCAGCCGCTCTTCTTGCAAAATTAGATCTTTCGTCGTTTTCATTTAACACCTCACATGCAACTCATTGACCATGCAATCTTAAGAAACCCAAGCCACTCATGCAACACCCTTTAAGCACAATAGTTGCAGCGCTGTCATTGAGCAGGTCGTAGAACCATAAAATTAGCCAATAAGATTTATTTGGACTTTTGGCTTAATCTAATATTGATTGTTTATTTCGTTTATTTCGTTTAATCTAAATATGAATCAGTTTTCATTGAGGGATTTAACAGAATGAATACGCTACAGAATGTGGTGCACTTACCGTCAACACCAGAAATTGAGGCGGCAAAGCAATCCAGCCGTATGCTCAGTAAATATGCAGATGCTGACCGTGTACAACTCACCTTGCGCGCTCATAATGGGATGGCCGAGGATATTGTCTTACCCGGCCAGGTCATGCAAATGCTGTTAGATATAGTCTCTGAAATGGCCAAAGGCAACGCAATCAGCCTAGTACCCATTCACCATGAATTAAGCACTCAAGAGGCTGCCAATTTGCTGAATGTCAGTCGCCCGCATTTGGTGAGCCTGCTTGAGAAAGGTGCACTGCCACATCGAAAAGTTGGAGCGCATAGACGGGTATTAGCCAGTGACGTGCTAGCTTATAAAGAGGCATTACTCGCCAAGCGGAATAGCGCACTAGACGAATTAACTGAGCTCTCGCAAGCGTTAGGGATGGAGTATTAAACAACATGGCACGCTTTGCGGTTTTATTTGACGCCTGCGTGCTCTACCCTGCGCCACTGCGTGATAGCTTAATGCGCCTGGCAAACTGTGATTTATTTAAAGCCTATTGGACAGATGCAATCCATGAGGAATGGATAAACGCACTGGTACGTGAAAATAAATACCCGCGTGAACCACTTGAACGCGTACGCGACCTGATGGATAGCCATGTGCCGGATGCAAAAGTGGAAGGCTATGAATGCTTGATCGAAGGTTTAAGCTTGCCAGATCAAAACGACAGGCACGTGCTTGCCGCCGCAATCAAATGCAAAGCCGATGCGATTGTGACGTTTAATCAAAAAGACTTTCCTGCCGAATATTTAAAGGCATTTCAGATAGAAATTATTCACCCTGATGATTTTATCTATTACCAAATAGACATGTCACCCGCCATTTGCTGCAAAGCATTTAGAGACCAGCGTAGCGCCTTGAAAAAACCACCGATGGCAGTAGATGAATTTTTAACCTGCTTACAAAAGCAACAACTGCCACAAACTGTTTCACTACTTAAACAGTATTCTGAGTTAATTTAAACGCGCATTAAATTGCTGCATAACACTCATGGGGATAAGTTTTTACTTTTATTCCCCCCCAACTATTCTTTAAGCAGAAAACGCCTTGCGATAACTTGTCGGTGAAAACCTGAAGGCCAATAAGGTGATGAAAAATACCGTCACAAATACGGCTACCCAGGCTAATGATAAATTCGTAAACTCGCGCTTCACCCAGCCTGCCAAAAACGGCATCAGGCTGGCGATCATATAGCCGCCACCTTGCACAAACGCAGCCAAGTCACCTGAAAACTCAGGGTTTTCAAAATGATCCATGGCCAAAATTAAAGACAACGGAAACAACGCACCTACGCCCAACCCGAGCAATACAATTGCGCCCAATGCCAAACTGACGGGAGCAGTGATGATGATGGCAAGCCCGACCAGCGTGCAGCCCAACGCGGCCAACAATAAAGGGCGGCGATCGTGGTATTTGCCCACCACACCAGCAACAATCATCCCGGCAATCACCTCTGTAAGCGTTAGCCCGGCCAGCAGATCACCCGCTAACTGGCGGCTTTGGCCCAGCTCGATATAAAACGGCGGCAACCAGGCCAGAATCAGCGTATAAACGCCAGTGCCTATGCCAAAAAACACCATGAGTGACCAAGCTCTACGATAACGCCAGAAATGCATAGGCGCTTGCTGGCTAGCGGGTGCATCTGTAGGCACAAGCGCCATTGTTGCGGCTTTCCAGCCAGCCAAAGCCAGCAAGGCAGGCCATGCCCACACCGCCAACGTATATTGCCAGCCGAGTAACTCATTAAACCTGGCCGCACTTGCGGCAGCGATTGCGGCACCACCCATAATGGCCGTGGCATAAAACCCCATCACCCGCCCAGTGCTTGCGCCAAACTGGCCTTTTATAAAACCCGGCAACAATGCCTGCACTAAAGCAATGCCAAGCCCAACCACTGCAGCACTTGCCAGCAAACCGATAGACGAGCCCCAATACGCACGGCTGGCGCAGGCCAGCATAATCAAGGTGACACCTACCGTCACACCACTCACCTCACCCAGCGCCTTGCGTAAGAATCGCCCCAATAAGGCAAACACACCCATCAAGAAAACCGGCAGCGTGGTCAGCAAGCCAGCCCCGGTTGCATCCAAGCCAGTTGCCTGCTCAATTAAATCCAGCAACGGGCCAAGCACAGCCATCGCCGGGCGCAAATTAATCGCCACCAACAGAATCGCCACAGTCAGCCACAAGCGCCCCACATTCATCACACGCATCTCCACCACTAGGTTAATATGAGAATTATCTTAACTTCAAGATAGTTTCAGAGTATGGTTAATTTATCTTGAAGTCAAGACAAAATCAGGAGCACACATGACAAAAAAAAACGATGCCGTCGATGACATCATGGACCAATGGCGCCGCGAGCGGCCAGACCTCGACCCAAGCCCGATGGGCTTGATTGGCCGACTGGCGCGCTGCGAAATGCTGATCAGGCGCAAATTAGACCAAACCTTTGAACAGTTTGGTATGAGCAGTTGGGAGTTCGATGTTTTAGCCACCTTAAGACGCGCTGGCCACCCCTACTGCCTCGCGCCCACAGCGCTTTACTCATCGCTCATGGTCACCTCTGGCACCATGACGCATAGATTGCAACGCCTAGAAAAGCTTGGCCTGGTAGAGCGAGTGAAAAGCGATG